>CAWJWZ010000002.1:0-66934 GCA_963846705.1 uncultured bacterium | reverse complement strand
ATGATCTGAACGGGCGAATGCGTTCTGTACACCTTCTTGATTTATAATGCCTATAGTTATTGGAGACTGAGTTGGGAGTGGATCTGCACCATTAGGAGTATGGCGTGCCGCATGTTGAATAATATTTACTCCATTAATTAAATTTGCATTAAGAATATTATTTGCACCTATATTAAGATCACCTGTCATAGAACGCGTGCCGTTAGCCAGGAGATACTGAGGGTGATCATCATTTAAAAGACCTAATAGGTCTCCATGATGGGTGATATTAGTTATGCTGCTTGCTTTAAAATTTAAACGTGGTCGTTCATCTCTAATTTCAGTTATTTGATTTTCAACTATAGTAGTATTTTGTACAATAATAGATGCTATAAGTGCAATATTTCCAGTCCATGTAGCGGGTGTTGGTGGAATACCAGCAGTTTGTGCTTCAGTAAGTGTAGCAAATGCTTGTTGGCCATATACAAGCACATATTTTTCTGTACTACCATCACCTACAACATAGAGTGCATGACGAGCAAATTGATCGACAGGTAGTGGAGCTAACGCACCAGAGCCATCGTCATAATGATTAAAATCAACAGTATTTTGTGATATAACAGTATAATTGCCTGTTCCATCTCTATAAAATACTTCCCAAGTTATTGCGGTGCCGCCTATAGGTTTAAACTCATGTGTTGAAAAATAGTACCTTCCTGAAGATACATCAAGTTGGTGATTACCATTTTTAGTAACAATAGAACCTGAAACATAAATACTGCCAATTGCTTGTCGCCATGCTATATCAATTTTGCCACTTGCATGGTCAGCTTCACGTTGGAACCGTTGTAGGTAAACCACTCGAGTGCCGTTTGTACGAGCTTTACCTAAAAATATGGTATTAAAATCTGGTGTTCGAGCAGTAACGGATCTTAATGTTCCTGTATTATCAATAAAAATAAAATTGTCTTGATGTGGAGGAAGCGTAATTGCTTGAGCTGACCATTCAATATATTTTAGGTAGTCATTGGGGGTAATGCCTACCATAATATATCCAGTACCAGCGTCAGCATGGATAGTTAAGCCGATATCTATTGAAAGCTGGCCCCCGTGAATAACACCAATATTAGCTCCTTGCTGAATAAGAGGACTTATATTAGTTATTTCAGCTATAGTATTGCCAACAAACTGGGGGCCTACCGTTACGGTACCTGGTTCAATAGGATCAACAAAAAATATAGAAAGAGATGCTGCAGGATCTATTATTATTTTAGATCGCGAAAGAGCTCCTGATAGATCACCTTGAGTTAGAGGATTATCTATACGTACGTCTTCACTATTATTATTGCAGTCTACTCCTGCTATATTAAGTAAAGGTCCTGCCCCAATATTTGGCACATAGAGTGCTCTAGTAAAACCACTAAATAATGAATTATTAATTTCGCAGGTAGCCCCGTCTTCTACTCTAACGCCGTTACCAGGAAGCAATGAACTTGCTCTTGTGGCCAGCGAGCGGCCCAAAAATATAACAGGCGAACCTTTCAGAAAAATAAAATCTTGTAAATTAGGATTTGTAGTTGGTTCCCAGGTAAGTTCGGTAATAGTTGCTTTACATGATTGTTCAAGGCTACTGCTTTCAATCCAAAATCCTATTGAGAAATTACTATTATTACTTATAACGCTATTTTGTACTAATAACGTTGATGCTTGTAGAGGAGCTGTTTGTTTAATAAGTATGTTATTAGTCTCAAATCTACAGTTAAGTACTCTAAAATCTCCGCCTGAAGAAAATGTTATTGCTGCTTTACCTGGTGCTGTCGCTCCTCTTAAAAGAATATTAGCAATTGAGCAATCACCATTTGCTATAATAACATCTTTATTAGGCGAATCTACCTCTATAATAGAACTAGTGCGTGATTCACCTATTAGCATAATATAGGGTTTAAGAATAATAGTATCTTCTATAAATATACCAGGACCTATTTTTACTACGTAAGGATTATTTGCTGCATTATCAGCAATGCTATCTACGGCTGCTTTAATTGAATTAAATTGATTAGGCCCTGATATTGGCCCTTTTGTTACAATAAGTATATTACGTGCTATTCCAGGAATACCCTGGGTAAAAAAAATCGTATTGCCAAATGTTGTAGCTCCTTGGGCAGTGAGCGTGCCACTAAGCGTAGTATCTTGTGCACTAAGAGTATTTAAGGAGGCATTACCTAAAACATTACCAATAAGATCTGCAGTTATAGTAGTAGCAGTAAAATTACCTAGGGCATCACGTGCAACAATGCTGTTAGGTATAATATCGCTTGTAGCTGTTGTGGCAGAGTTAGCAACTTTTCCAGCGGTTATTATAGTTGATAATTTACTATCTTCTATGGCAGTACTGGCGCTAATATCAGTATTACTAATACTATTGTTTAAATTAAGTTTAGAATAAGCAATTTGGGCGTTTTCGCTAATGTCAGCATTAGTTATTGATTCTGAAGTAAGTGTGCCTGTACTGTCAGCATGTAAGATACCATTACTTAATGATGCAATAGTAGTTACTCCTGCAATAGTAGTATTACCGGTAGAACCCTGTACGGTAAACTTATCAGTATTGATAGCAAGAGCAGAACCGGTAGTGTTGCCAATAGTAATACCTGAAGAAGAACCTTCAGGGTTAATAGTAATAGCAGGAGAGCCAGCAGTACCTTGGGCAACAAGAGCGCTACCAGTAGAGGGACTTACGGTCAGTGTACCAGTTACCGTGTCGCCCGTTTTTACTACATTACCCGTAGCGGTACCGATAAGATTGGCAGTGATAGTACGAGCAGAAAAATCACCGTTCGTGTCACGTTTTACAAGAGTATTAGCAATAGTGGCGGGAGTAGCATTAAGAGCGAGCACAGTGCCAGTAGCAATAGTGTTGGCAGATTGACCGCCAACAAAAGACACAACAGTATTAGTTTGCGTACCAGTTACATCACCAGCAAGCTCACCGCTAAAGTTAGTAGCAGTGGTAGCGCTTGTAGCATTGCCATTAAGATCAGCAGTAATAATGCGAGCGGAAAAGTCACCGTTAGTATCACGTTTAACGAGAGTATTAGGAGTATTGGCAGAAGCTACACCTGAGGCAAGCTTGCTATCATTAATAGTACTATTGGCAATATCAGCATTGGTAATAGGAGCGGCAGAGAGAAGGCCATTGGTAGCGTGAACAACACCAGAGCCAATGCTTGCAAGAGTAGTAGCCTGAGCAACGGTTAATGTACCGTCTATTATAGTATTACCGGTAGAACCCTGCACCGTAAACTTATCAGTATTGATAGCAAGAGCAGAACCGGTAGTATTGCCAATAGTAATACCGGCAGAAGAACCTTCAGGGTTAATAGTAATAGCAGGAGATTCAGCGGTACCGTGGGCAACAAGAGCGCTACCGGTAGAGGGAATTACGGTAAGTGTACCAGTTACCGTGTCGCCAGTTTTTACTACATTACCGGTGGCGGTACCAATAAGATTAGCAGTAATAGTATGAGCAGAAAAGTCACCGTTTGTGTCACGTTTTACAAGAGTATTAGCAATAGTGGCGGGGGTAGCATTAAGAGCGAGTGAGGTACCAGTGGTAATAGTACTGGCAGACTGACCACCAATAGAAGAAACCACGGTATTAGTTTGCGTACCGGTAACATCACCAGCAAGCTCACCGTTAAAATTAACGGCAGTTGAAGCAGTTGTAGCATTGCCCATAAGATCAGCAGTAATAATGCGAGCAGAGAAGTCGCCATTAGTATCACGTTTAATAAGTGTGTTAGGGATATGAGTGCTTTCGGCATTATTTGCTAAAGTTGCGCCTGTTGCTACAGCATGTGCTGATCTTCCGTCTATTGATGTAACGACCGTTGCTGTTTGTGTTCCTACCACATCACCGGTAAGCATGCCCGTAAAATTGATGGCGGTTGTAGCGTTACCCACTATGTCAGCGGTAATTACGCCTGCAGTAAAATTACCAGATGCATTACGCCGTACAATTGTATCTGGAGTATTGCTATTTGTTGCATCAGTAACTAGCTGTACAGTATTAGCAATTTCTGATGCATTTTTGCCGCCAACGTGAGTAACTGTTGTTTCTTGTTGGGTGCCTGTTACATCACCAGCAAGTTCATCGGTAAAGTTAGTAGCTGTAGTGGCATTTGTAGCGATACCAATAAGGTTAGCAGTAATAGTACCAGCAGAAAAGTTACCACTAGTGTCACGCTTTACGAGAGTATTAGGGTTATTTTCAGCCGTAGCGGTAGTATTAAGAGTAGCACCGGCAGCTATGGTGGCAGCGCTTACGCCATTAATAGTAGAAACAACAGTATTAGTTTGCGTACCAGTAATATCACCGGTAAGCTCACCGCTAAAGTTAGTAGCAGTGGTAGCGCTTACAGCGTTGCCAATAAGGTCAGCAGTGATAATATGAGCAGAGAAGTTGCCATTAGTGTCGCGCTTAACGAGAGTATCAGGCTTATTTGTGGAGGTAGCATTGGTATTAAGGGTAGCACCAGCTACGACGGTTGTCGCGCTTACGCCGTTAATAGTAGAAACGACAGTGTCATTTTGAGTACCGGTGACATCACCGCTCAGTGTACCAGTAAAGTTAGTAGCATTGCCAATAAGATTAGCAGTGATAGTCCCAGCAGAAAAATTTCCTTTATCATTACGTTTTACAAGCGTATTTGGCTCTTTATATTCTGAAGCTTTAGAAACAAGCTTATCATCTGCAATGGTACGCGAAGCAATATCTTTATTTACAATAAGGGAAGATGATACTTTACCACGACTGTCGGTGTGTACTACACCGGTATCTAGTGAGGATACTTGAAGGGAGCCGTTAATCCGACTATTACGATTAACAATAAGATCTTTAAAAATTGCCAATGCTGTAGTAATATTTTGAGCAGTAATCGCATTGCCTTTAAGTGTTTCTACTGAAGCTAGATTATTAACTTTCAGGTTTTTAGCAGTTAAAAGTAGCCCAATAGATGCATTAGCTGAGGCGGTAAGATTTTTTGTTTTTAAGTTATTTTTAATCAGTACATTAAGAAATGTAGAAATTGTTGTATATCTTATTTCTCTTGTTAATCTCTGTTGCTGTTGCTTTTTATCAAGAGCATTATATAGGTACGCTAAAGCTGGAGATCGATGTACTTGATTAGGTTTAGAAGTAGCATGACAATTATGAGGATTAATAAGGCACAAAGAGCATAAGATATTTATTAAACAGTACAATTGCTTTTTAGTATTCATACAGCTACTCACATCCTTTTTTTTAATATAGTAACTTTTAGCGAACTATATTATTTTTAGCAAGAGAGCTGTAGTTTGTCTATTTTGATAATTGAAGCTTATAGCTAGCATGGGATATCCCTGTACGAGCCCTTGTGTACTACTAAAAAAAGCTCGTTAGCAATAAAATCTGCTTTTTTTATAGGATATCTATGCCTCACTCTGTGACCCATTTAAGAGTAGACGAGAGCTATAACTATAGCTCTCGTCTTTGCTAGGTAAATTAGTGATGTCCTATATTCTTTTTTTCAGGAGCTGGCAAAAGCACTCTCGTAAGTACTTCATCAGCATGGTTGACCCATATCACGTCAATATCTTTGACTATATCTTCTAAGCCAATAATATCGTTCTTATTCTTGTGTGGCAAAATAACGTGAGGAACCCGATTACGTTTTGCTGCTAAAATTTTTTCTTTAACCCCTCCTATAGGCATAACGTTACCACGTAGGTTAAGCTCTCCGGTCATTGCGTATTCTGCACTAATAGGTCGTTGGGTAAGTGCTGAAAGAATACAGGATAATAAAGTAACACCTGCAGAAGGGCCGTCTTTAGCAACACCACCCTGAGGTACATGTACATGTAAATCATAATGGGTAAACATGTTAAGAGGGATACCAAACTCTTCAGCATGAGCGCGTGCATAGCTTAATGCCGCTTGTGCTGATTCTTTCATGATATTGCCAAGTTGTCCAGTAAGTAAAAGTCGCCCTTTACCAGGCATTACCACTGCCTCAATTTTAATCATTTCACCACCGTATACGGTCCATGCAAGCCCATTGCAGATGCCTACTTGATGATCGCCTAATACTTCATCTTCAGCATACCTTTTAGGACCTAAAAACTGCTCTAAGTTATCTGGAGCAAATGTTTGAATACGGTTTTCTTCTACTAAGATCCGTGCTGTTTTTGAGCATAATTTTTTAATAGTGCGTTCGAGCTCACGCACTCCTGCTTCACGTGTGTAGTACATAATAACTTCTTGTACCATATCTTGAGCAAGATGAATATTATGTTGATCTAGACCTGCATCACTAATAGCTTTACGTATAAGATAGCGATTTGCTATGTGCAGTTTTTCTTCAAGTGAGTATCCTGAAAGCGTAATCACTTCCATACGGTCGCGTAATGGCTCTGAAATTGTTTCTAACGAATTAGCGGTAGCTATAAAAATTACTTTTGATAAATCAAATGGTACACCTAAATAATTATCATAAAACGTCTTATTTTGATGAGGATCAAGTACTTCAAGCATAGCTGCTGAAGGATCACCTCTAAAATCAGCACCAATTTTATCAAGTTCGTCAATAACGATAACAGGATTACATGATCCTGCTTTTCTAATACCTTGAATAAAACGACCTGGCATTGCTCCTACATACGTGCGGCGATGTCCACGAATTTCGGCTTCATCTTTAACTCCACCGAGAGATATTCTAAAAAAATTGCGTCCTAAACTGCGCGCAATAGATTTACCGAGAGAGGTTTTGCCAGTACCAGGTGGTCCTACAAAACACAAAATAGGAGCATAGCCGTCAGTTTTAAGCTGTTGGACAGAAATAAAATCAAGAATACGTTCTTTTACTTCTTTAAGGCCATAATGATCTTCATCCAGAATTTCTTTAGCATTTTTAATATCAAGATTATCTACTGTTTCGTTGCCCCATGGAAGTCCTAGTATCCAATCCAAATAATTTCTTGTTACTGTTGCTTCCATAGAATCAGGCGAAGTTTTTTCAAGACGATTAATTTGACGATTAACTTCTGATAATGCTTCTTCTGGTAAAGGAAGTTCTAAAATGCGCTCACGCATTTTATCAACTTCTTGTTGGTCATCATCGCCAAGTTCTTTTTTAATAGCTTTCAGTTGCTCGCGTAAATAAAATTCTTTTTGTGATTTGTTCATAGATTCACGCGCACGTGATTTAATACGTTCTTGAACTTCTGCAACTTCAATTTCTTTGGTAAGATGACGATACAGTCCTTCAAGCAGCGCAACTTTGGTTTTTGCTTCAAGAAGTTCTTGGCCGTCTTCAACTGATAAATTTAAATGTGACAAGATAAAATCAGCGATTTTATCAGGGTCATGCATTTTATTAAGAATAATGTGAAAATCGGGGCTAAATGCTTGCCCTGAAGTTACCATTTTTTCAGCAGCAAGTTTCAAGTTCTTAATAGTAGCCATTATTTCAGCATTATTTTCTTTTTCCTCCTCTATAATACTTTTTATTGAAGCGGTAAGTGTATCTTCTTGTGCAACAATTTCATTAACTTCAGCTTTATAGAGCCCTTGTACCAAGATCTTAATACCACCTTCGGGTATTTTGATAAGACGCATAATAGTTGCGATGGTACCAACGGTATATAAATCTTTAGTACCAATGGCGCTATGCTGTTGTACTGATGATTGTTTTTTTGAAGCTAATAAGAGTACTAATTTTGATTCTTGAAGTGCCCTCTGGATTCCGGTAATAATCCGTTCATCAAGCACCAGCAAGGGAACGATCATATGCGGAAAAACAACAACATCCATGGTTGGAATAACTGGTAGTATCTCTGGTATTGTTTCCTGCACATTTCTATTATTTAGTGGCTTCATTACACTCCCCCTGGTTTTGAAGTTTTTATCCCTGCTTTTTAGCGTAGCGCATTCTTATTCTTAAACTCAATATTTCTCCAGAGACCTAAAAAAAAGATTTGTTTTTTGCGATAGGATGCTATTAAAACAAGCGCATATAATATGTTTTCTAATATGAACACAAAAGCAGCTATACAAAATATATGTATAGCTGCTTTTATATATAAAGAACGCTATTATAAGACAAGAGCGTGTATTCTACCATGATAATCTTGACTAAGATCAAGTGTATACGTACGCTCTTCTTGTTCTTCTTGCTCTTCTTCTAGCTCACCTTCAGCATTAGTGGTTAAAGAAGCATGAATTTGCTGAAGTGTTCCTGCAGGTACAGTAATACGTACATGTACGTGGTCATCTTGAATAATTTCTTGTGCACGTTCTATATCACGTGTTAAATTCTCAAGAGATGATTCCGTAACAATAGTAATATCTTGGGCAACTACTGCTCGCGTGATTTGAGCACTCTGCTCTCGTGTAGTATCAAAATCAGACAGACCTAACATAATTGCTTCATGAGAAAATCCCAGATCAGAAATGGTAAAGCTTGCATAGTATCCAGTATTATGATCATGAAGATTTTCAAACGTAAACAAAGGAGAAGCAAGCTCACCGGTGCCGCCTTCTGCAAGATGTAGTATAGCTCCTCGCAGATGCGTACTTTCCCGTATGTTAGCCCAGAATTCTTCACCAACATACAGACCAGTTTGTTCGGTAGTCCACGCTGAGGTACCAGCTCCTCTACCGCGTTGTAGCGAAGGGTATACACCCGTTGGTGTAATAGTCGCTGCTATATTGCCTTGTTCTTGACGGGTTACACACGTATCCTGCACTGAAGTAAGTAATAGCCTGTTTGCTTCAATAAATACTCGCATAGTTTCAATAACAGCACCGCGCAGCTCTATAGTATCGCCTGCTTGCATGACTAAAGTATCATGTACAGTAAAGTGAGTATTAATAAAGCTTTGTGCTTGAGCTTCAGCTCTTGCCCAACCTGCACTTACTGATATCCCTGCTGGTTGTAGTCCATCAGTTGCAAGACCTATGCTTACATTATTTTCTCTACTCCATGAACGTGAAGTACTTTCAGCGGCATTCAGGGTAAGAGAATTGTGTGCTTGTAATGCTAACTGATCACATTCTCCTTGTACTCCGGTAAGCGCTATATTTCTACCAGCAGCGATAATAATTTTACGTGCTTGCAGCCACGGCAGCGCACACGTTGTCCAGTGATCAAGACTCTCAAATGAGCTTATATTTAAACCAGGGTTAGCACTTATATTGTCTTTAATATATGCTACTATATCTTCTGCTTGAGAAAGCTGTTGTAATGTATTATAGGTCTGACAAAGAGTAATAATACCATTGCCAATAGTATCAGGAGTATCTTGCGAGTGACGCAGGGTATCGAGCGTTGCCAGCATAGGAAACTCATATAAGAGTGCTTGTGCAGCTTTTCTAAAATCTTGTTTCATGAGTGCATTAATAGATTCTGATCCAAAAAAGCTCAGGCCATATTTTTTGCCTTTAGTATGTACACTATGCTCCAGTTGAGCATTTTTAATAATAACATCGCCAGTATCACTGGTAATGCGTATTTTATTATCTGCTTGCATATTAGGAGCAACGAGCGTAACATCGCTTGTTGTTGCTCGTACGTTTATATTGCGTTCAGCCTCAAAAGACGGTTGCAGCGCTTCTTGATGATGCTCACGAGTGGTTTGGTGTACATAGCTTAACCCGGTAATACCTGATGTTTTAACTTGAGCAGTTTGTACAAGACGCACTATATCAAATACAATATTGCCTGCTTGTAACGTAATATTTTGTCCACGTAGTTGAGTTCCTTGACCTTGCAGAGTTCTCCCTGCAGTAAGCGTGATATTGCCAGTACGCGAGGTAAATGTTGTTGGTACGCCAATCTGCTCAGTAGTTTGAATAGTAGAAATAGTTAATCCGTGGCCACTATGACGTGGTCCATGAGTATAGGTTTGTACTTCTGCTGGCAAGTCAATTCTATTACCCGCAGAGAGGGTAATATCGCTTTCTGCTGCAAACTGGGTCGCTTTTGCATGTATTGAATCTCCAGCATGCTTAGTAATAGCATTGCCTGATATAACACGTGGAGGAACAATATGGGGCACACTTTGATGTGTTAATGATGTCTTGCCTGACAGTGCATTACGCGCTTTACTATACGTGGCGCTTACTGTTCTATCTACAAGTGGCTTAAAACTCATAGACTCTTGTATAGTACTGCGCATGCCTTCACTTCCTGCCGCTATACATCCACCTTTTTGTAAGCCACGCTTAATACAGAGTAAAAGCTTCATGCCATATAACACGCCTCCTGGTTGTGATTCATAACAGTCGATAAGCCTGCGCTCAAACTTAGTTTTTCCGCCAAAAAGATTTTTCTTATAGTGATAATCAACTACTTCTTCTTGATAATGATATTGTTTTTGCTCAACAGTAAGATCATCAACTGCTACTCGGGTTTGCCGTGCGCCATGAACGGTACCGGTAACATGTAACGTACTGTCACTATTTTCTTGAGCAGTGCCTTGTAGAGAAATATAATTTCCATAGAGCACCCCTTCTTGTCCCCGTACTACTGGATTATTAAGTGTTGGAGGTACCCACAATGCAGGCAGTGCAACTTGGCGTCCTTCAAACTCTGCTATATAGTGTACCAACATTGGAGCAGTTCCTACTTCTAATTGCTGGGTACTCAGCACCATTGCTTGATTTTGTTGTGCAGGCGCTGCAGGTAAAGCTCTGATATGTGAATGAGCATTTTCAGTTAAATAAGTAAGTGTATTTTGAGGAGTAGTGCACTGCTGAAGATAGCTTGTTCCGGTAGCATGTTTTAAAGCATGAGGAAGTGCTGCAATAACTTGCAGTGGATGAAACAATGGCTTAATACGAGAATTAACAATACCGCCATCAGGAGTTACTATAATTATAGGATATGCAGACCTGTCATACTGGAGTGGTACTGTAGGCATCATCCAATACGGAGCGGCAGGATTATCGGTAAGCTCAAACAGTCTACTTGGGCGAATATGATCAATAAGATCAACGCGAGGAACAAACGGTAGTGCTGCAGGAACGCGGACATTACCTTCAAGCCCTACTTTAAAGTTGGTAAACTTGAGATCAACGTTATGTGCTTGCATAACGCCGCTACTGCTGCCTTGCTGCATATGTAATTTAAGTTTATTTCGTACACTTATATGTGCTTGGGGCGATAATTTTATATGGTTAACAGCGCCTTTGCAGGAACCTCCTACAGCAATAGTGCTTGCTTGATTTTCAATGGTTTTAACATCGTTGCAATGCAAATCTCCCCATACATTTAATTGTGCTTCTTCTCCCTGATTAATTACTGTTGTAGTTTTTTGCTGTTGTACTCCTTGTCCTGCAATAGCAGTAATTCGAGTAGGGTGTTCAAGATTCAGTTGGGGGCGTATATGCTGAAACGTATTACCAGTAAAATGAGCATTCCCATGTACTTCTATCGTGCCGCCACGATTGATTGCACTCTTAAAAGGAGTTTCAGGCGATCCCCAATGCATATCTTTGCCTACATACAGAGTACCTAAATCATTAAATGTATTTTGAGCAACTAATCTTAGCGTATCGTTTGTTGCTATATAGCTACCATCACTACTATAGAATGTATAAGGATGTGTAAAGGTTTTTGGAAGGGTAGCCTCTCTCCATAACCCAACTGTTCCTCCCAGGGGAGAAGCAGCCTGTTCAACATATCGATGAAACTCGGTATAAGATCCGGTATGAGTCCGTTGCTCAGTAATAGGCGTGCCATTACGTATGCCTCCAGGGGCAATAATGCTGCATGCTTTATTTGAAAATATACCACCATGTTCATTATTAAAGGCTGCCGATAGACTTGTAAAAGAACCACCACTTTCGATACGTCCAAAAATATTTGATGCTTTGCCATTAAGAAATGCTGTAGGAAGAGCCGACCAGCTAATCGCTGTAGAAGAACTATTACTGAGAGCGCTGCTGCTTGCTTTAGATTCTGAACTATCTGGTGCTTTGCCATTAGTAATTATTTGATTTGGAGCAAATAAAACTATATCTTTATGCGCTTTAATATCTGTTAGATTAACTAGTGGATTCTTAGCTTCTGGAGATACCTCTATTTGGAGTATACCGGAAGTAGTGAGGGGAGTGGTGAAGGTATACCCATCAGTAAATAGTAATTTAATAGAGCCAGGCGAGGTTAAGATATCAGTACGATAGGTAAGTTTATTAGCTATTACGTATATATTATCAGGAGCTGTAAGAGTACTGGTAAGAGAATGTTGGGGGCCGGAAACGGTGAAACTATGAGGAGTACCAATATGTCCTGCACTATGGTCAAGATTGCCTATACATGTGATGTTACCTTCTCGTGAAAAAACATTATTGCGTACACGTATTGTATAGATATTTTTATCAATATTTGTTGTTTGAAAAACAATATCTTTTTGAGCTTTAAGGGGAGCATCTACTGTTATTTCAGGAGCAGCAATAGTTACTTCTCCGGGAGTAGTTAAAGGAGTCTTTATAAGCCACGGTATTGAATATACAATTGCAAGCTTAGTATTAGCAATGAGACCTTCTGGCTGATATACAAACGATTGAGTACCTGGTTTTATAAGAAGCCCGTGCGTACCATATACTTTATCTTTAAGCTCTAGTACTTTGTCAGATGATAAAGTTATATAGGGCGCAGTAAGAGAGTGATCTATACGCAGTGCATTATGAGCATTAATATCGAGCCCTTCAATCGTCTGTATCTCACTTTGATTATCAGAAGAAATGGTGTCACCTTTAAGAGTAATTTCAGAACCTTTGAGCTGTCCCTGTTTATTACTAAAATTACCCGTATGCTGTGCGGATTCAGTGTTTATAGTGAGTATAGTACCTTTAATTTTTCCTGCGTTTTCGAAATTATCACTCTTAATATCGATTATACCCTGAGAACTGATTACTGGCTTATGGTTAGCAAGAGCATTTTTAATACTCTTAATCCATAAACGTATTCCTGAGCGTGCCTCTAGATACTCTTGTATTTCTATAGATTTTGTTACTCGGTCTAAATTAATATAGCCATCGCTATAGAGTGAGCGTGCTATAATCTGCTCAGGAGACTCAAAGCTTACGTTATAAGCACTGGTAAGATTTTTAATAATGAGATTTCCAGTGGGATCAAGTTGCATATTAAATTTAAGGCAGGGTGCAGCATCACCCTGCTTTTTAAGCTGTCCCTTTAATCGTGCCTTAGTACCTTGCTTATTAAGCTGTTGAGGTTCAAGATACAGTGCTCTTTGATCTTCTGCTGGATTATAGGTAAATGTATGACCATTATGAGAGTAAGTACAGGTATTAATATTGAGCAAAGCCTGTACCTGTATAAGACGCGTTGCAAGATTATACTTTATTATATTATGCAAATATAGTCGTGGAGTATGTGCTTGTTGTCTTACTAGCTCTTGTAAGGGAGAGCGATGCTGAAAAGTAGGAGGTGCCTGGGTGATGCGAACATCAAAAATTGTTTCTTGAGGGGTATTTCGTCTTTGTATATCAAAGTTTAACAGTGGTAAAGAGGATTGAGTTATAATATTCTCAAATTGCGATAAGGTCGGTACGCTGTTGGATGGTGCTGGGGCTTGCATGCCGAATAAAGTACTAGCATAATAAAAAAGTATTGTGCTACCACTATATTTTATGTTGTTCTTCCAGAAGCGATACATTACTGTCCTTGTTGTTAAACGGTATACAAAAAGATAGGTATATAAATCTAAGAGTTTTTATTGGATTTGCTCTTAAATTACTAGTACTCTACTACGTTATGGTCTGCTAAAAAATAGCAACACAACAAATTTTTATTTATTAGGCGTGCATGCCCCATGTTGAGCAATCCTTTGCATGTCCTTACAATAGCTACTATTGTCTTTTCTCATTTTGCATTTAGCTGCTTCAGCACGTGCTAATCGACAAGCACCATCTCGCATAGCTTGGTGTTTTGGTGACATTGCCATTGGCTTTCTTGGGGGAGTTGGTTGTTTCTTTGGCGGCATTGCTACAATATTTATGCTTGTTAAAAGCACTATTGCAAAAAAAGATAATCTATTGTTCATAAGAACATCCCTTTTATTTATTAGGTTTGCAGTGTTGTTGAATAAACTTTTGCGTTTCCTTACAGTAACTATTACTAGAATGTGTTAAACTACAGAATCTTGCTTCGCTACGTGCTATCTGGCAAACATGCTTTAGCACAGCTTTGTTTGTTGATGGCTGTGGACGGCTTGGTTGTTTCTTTGGAGGCATTGCTATAATACTCATGCTTGTGAAAATTACTAATGCAAGAAAAGATAATCTATTGTTCATAATAGTATCCTTTGTGTAATGGGTAAGCTGCTTTATATTTTGTTTGCATAGCTTATACATGTTACTAAAAGATTGTCAATACAATTTATAAGTTATAAGATGCTGTTAATTGCTTTATTACCGCTTATAATATATAAATAGCTATATAAAGTCTGATTATATATACAGAAAGGTTGAACTATGACTACTAATATTTGGTATCCTACAAAGGTTATAGTATATATGGTATTGCTTTGTATTTTTGGTAGTGCAGTTTGCGAGCTTGATGCTTCAGGAAAACCTACTAAATGTGTCGTAACTACGCATAAGACGCCTACTGGTCAAACAATAACACATACAAAATGTCCGCCTCGTTATCCTGGCGTATTTAAGGATAGTAAAGGTTGTTCTGTACGCACTCAATGGCATCCTGATGGCTCACGTGAAATAGTTCGCTCTTGTCCGCCACCAGTTGTTAGAAAGCCTGTAGTAGCTCCACGTCCTCAGCGGTCTAGTAATGTATGCAGTAACGTATGCAAAAAGAAATAAAACTAGCTGTAAAATTGAGATAATACAAAGTTATTATTGTAATTGGCAGCCTTGCTGAAATATTAGTAAGCAAGGTGTCTTTTTTATTTCTAAGGTTGTAAATTGACACATTTTTATCTATTGATATACCTGTATAGAAGGTAATTATTTATAGAAAGGTTAAATGTGAATATACACACCTTATGCTCTAAAAAAATTAAAGAATATAGTATTTTGTTCTGTATTCTTGTAGGTGCAGCTTGCCAGATAGATGCTTCAGAAAAGAATAAAAGATGCACAACTATTCCGGTAGGTAGATCGGCAACCTATATAATATGTAAATCACGCACCAAGCCATATGTATCTAACGTGCACCCACCAGTACGACATGAGCAACATGTAGATGTGCGTGGCTGTAAAGTAGTTACGACACACTATTCTAATGGCGGACGAAGTACTTTTATTTCTTGCCCACCACCAGCTAGAAAGCCTGCAGCAGTACCAGTTAAAAAACCAGCTCCAGTTCAGCGACCTCCAACTATTGTACGCAAAAATAAGTAAAGCGTGTATAAAGAAAGTTAAATTTCTTGAGTAGTTTGATAATAAAGAAAATAGCCGGAGAGTACTAGTACTGCGGTATTTAATTATACTATGGCTGTAGAACAGCCATAGTAGTTTTTAGTGTAATACAGGAGGTAATCATGATCATGAAGCAGTGGCCTTTATTTTGTTTTTTAGTACTGAATAATATGCTATTTAGTGCTGGTCCTTTATTGCATATTTATTTAGCACAGCAATGGATTACCATTTCAAAAAAATATACTAAAGAACAAGAGGCTCTTTTTATTAGTGGTACGCTTTTTCCTGATATTCGCTATTCTGCTGGTCTTGAGAGGCAACAAACTCATGAAGCAGTAGTTACACTAGAAACAGTAGTGCAAGAGTCTAATGCTTTTAAAGCAGGTATGCATTTTCATTGTTGGGTAGATAATTTTAGAGAAGAAACTACTGATGCTGAACCGCAGGGGTTAGCATTAATAGGCGAAGATCACGAAGCACACTTAAGCACATTTCTTAAGCTTATTGAGGATGAAATTATATATGAAACTCTTGATCACGATTATTATAGTACTGTATTAAAAACAATTTCTCCTGAAGAATATGAAGTCGCTGCTTCTCTAGGCATTGTTTCTGATATATTGGTTAAATGGCACCAACATCTTATTGATCACGTTAAAACTCGCCCTACTGATATGATTACTGCGTTAGCTCAGCACCAAAAGAATTACCTAATTCATATCCCTGCTATACTAGTTCAAAAATGGAGTACGCTTTTACCGGTATACGCCGCAAGCGATACTTTGAAGAACTATGTGTACACTATGATCAATATGTTTGTTACTGATTTAAAAAGATGTAACTATAGATAATAAATAGTTTATTATATGTGCTTTTAGCGCATTATCTATAAAGAGTGGAGGCAATAAAGTGTGCATAGCTTTCATTGGCTGTAATCGGTATTTGTATAATGCACGGTACTTTATAGGGATGTAGCTACTGTACTCTTTTTTCTAAAAGAAGAAATTGTTGTGCTGTTGTTTTTGCAATAACGGCTATTTCGATATCGCTTTGCAGGGTGTCTTGCCAATAATACATGCTTTTAATAGGAAACATATTGATGCACGCAGCAAGTTTTTCTTCCAATAAAATGCGAGCAATATTTTCTGCAGTCTCATGAGAAGGCATGGTACTATATACAAAAATAATTTCTAAATTACAATTCATACTATATTAGATACAGTAGACAGAAATTGTTATAGTAATGCTATCAGCTATAGTATATTAAGTAAAAAATTTATGCACAAAAATAGTTTACATGCTCATAAAATTACTAAAGTATTTTATAGAGCGGAAGAAAAAATTGTGGTATTGCAGGAGCTTTCTGCTACGTTTGTACAAGGGAGCACTTATGCAATTATGGGAGTATCCGGCAGCGGTAAGTCTACTTTTTTGCATTTACTTGCTGGCCTTGATATGCCTACAACAGGATCTATTCAATTTAATAATTGTCCAATCGAAAATTTCTCTACACGTGAGCGTGAATACTTTTTACAACAACATATTGGATATGTATTTCAACAACCATTTTTGATTGCTGAATTATCGGTACTTGAAAATGTTATGCTAAAAGGACTTATAAGAGGAGAATCTTATTATAATGTTCAAGAGATAGCATATACTCTGCTTGCACATGTAGGTTTACAAGATAAAGCACACTATTGGCCAACAACCTTGTCAGGCGGACAACAGCAACGGGTGGCTCTTGCACGTGCTCTCTATGGAAATCCTTGTTTTTTGCTTGCTGATGAGCCAACAGCACATTTAGATCCTGCTACCAAGTATGCTCTTATGCAGTTATTAATACGTACTGTGCATTCTCATAAGATTGGTATTATTTTAAGTACTCATGATCAGCAAGTTGCCACAGCATGTGATACTATTTTAGAGCTTGAACAAGGACAGCTTCATATGACTTCTTATGCAAGAGCAACAGATCATATACTGGATACTGTAGTATAAGCATATAATTTTAATTATTCTATTGCAAAATTATAATAATAAATATTTTTCTAATACAACTAAATAATAAGTGCTTTAAGTATTTTTTAAGGAGCGTATACTTATAATAAGTATGGTATGCATAAGATGTAGCAATAAGAAAGGAATACCATGGTTTTTAATTCTGAGGTTATTGGTATATTTTCACACTTTGTTGGGAGTACTATTACCAGTATTAGTATGATTTTAGCTACAACATATCTAGGAGTACGCGTTATACGCAAGCTTATAACAAAATGTAGTGCACTTGTCCAAGATTCACACGTAATTGATGCTGCACACTATAGGCTTTTCCGGCATTTTATTGAGGGGTTTATTTACTTTGTAGGAATAAGTCTTGCTATTGCTAGTATTCCTCCTTTAAAAAACGTAGCCTTTTCTTTTTTAGCAAGCTCTGGGGTATTAGCAGTTATTGTTGGTTTTGCATCACAACAAGTTTTTTCTAATATTATTGGCGGTCTTTTTTTAGGGTTTTATAAACCATTTGTTATCGGTGACTTTGTGAAAGTAAAAGATATTATAGGAGAAGTAGAAGATATTACGTTACGCCATACCGTTATAAAAACAGACGAAAATAAGCATATTATGATCCCAAATATTATTATGAATAGTGAGGTCATTGAGAACGCAAGCTGGATAAATGGGCGAGTGCATAAATATATTGATATTCCTATTAGTTACACTGCTAATATGAATCGCGCTTTAGATATTGTTCAAGAAGAGTTAGAAAAACATCCAAATACTGTTGATGCTCGCTCTGATGAAGAAAAAAAATATGAAGCATCTCGGGTAGGCGTTCAGGTAGTTAAATTTAGTAGAGGTTTTATACAATTACGTGGGTGGGTATGGGCTAAAAATGAAGATCAAGCAGCTAAAATTACTCATGATGCGTATCGTGCTATAAAACATCGTTTTGACGAAGAAAAAATTAGCTTTCCTACCGTATCAATGTATGACCAAGAAGAACAACAACTGTAAAAGTGTAAAAATACTCTTATAGTAGGATACATTATGCATGAACAGATTACTCTAATTTGGGATCTGGGGGGAGTATTATTTAAAAGCAGTGCTCGAGGTATTGCATACGAGATTGGCTTGGGAAAGTTCTTATGGTATGTTTTACGTGATTTTAAGCATCCTAATATAACATCTCTTGTGTTTAATGTGCTGGCATCTTTAAATAATCAAAATAATCAAACTATAGGTACTCGCTATAATGGGTATAATTTACCACCTATTATGAATGACTGGCTTGCTGGCATACAAAGTGGTCCTGATATTATTATATTAGTTAATGCTCATATTGCAGATCTTTATAAAAATGGCTATTTTGTCAGTAAGCGAGAAAAAGAACTGGTAGCTTCTACTATATATAGTATTTTTGATCCACGTATATGTGCGCGTTATATGTATCCTATTAAGCCGGCAATTAAGTTACTTAAAAAATGTGCGCAAGCACGTACTCCAGAGGGTATCCCCAAAAACCGTCTTATGATTCTTTCTAATTTTGATGCCTTAACATTTAATTATTTATATAAAGCGCAAACTAGTAAAAAAATTTTTGATTATTTTAAGCTTAATAATATTGTTATCTCAGGTAATATTGGGTATATAAAGCCGCAGCTCAGCTGTTTTAAGTATATTATTTCCACCTATAAGCTTAATCCTGCTATCTGTATTTTTATTGATGATCAAGAACATAACGTGCATGCTGCTCAAGCCTGCGGCATAAAAGGCATTGTACTTAAAAATAGTAATTATACAACTATAGAAGATTATCTTAAGATGCAGGGAGCTATTTAATGCTCTTTTTCAGTAGACCAATTATCTTCAGAATAGCTTATTTTTTGAGCAATGAGCTCTAGTGCTTTGCGGTGACGGGGTATAAGCTGATCTGGTAAATTATCTAACGAAAACCATGCAAGATGATCGTGCTTATTTTTTTCTTTATTAATAATATCACCCTGCCAGGTACGTATTATATAAAAGAAAGCAACGCAGGGACGCGTTTCACCCATAAAATGCATAACATGTACAAATTGTGCATCTTGAGAGTTAAAAGTAATACCAATTTCTTCATACACTTCACGGGCAAGAGCTTGCATAGCAGATTCATGTTCACCTATGCTGCCGCCTACAAGACCATAATAATGAGCAAACCATTGAGTATTTGTACGATATTCTAGAAGAACTTGATTTTCAGTGTTAATAATAAGTGCTAACACATAAGGCAGTAATACTTGTGACGTCATGATAACCCTTTTTTAGCTACTAACTATAACAGAGTAAGATTTTTTACGCAAAATAGTACGCGCTCTCTTATTAAGAAACTGGTATACTATACTGTATGACTAAGTTAAAACGAGCTTCTATTATCCAGAAAACACTGCAAGTAGGAGCATGGACAGCTATAAGCCGTTTATTAGGGTTAGTGCGTACTATTTTAACTATTCGTTATTTAGGGGCAGATGCAGTCTCTGATGCCTTTCTTACTGCTTATAAGATTCCTAATTCTTTTCGTAAAATTTTTGCCGAAGGTGCTTTAAGTGCGGCATTTATTCCTACATTTGTACAGATAATACGTAAAGGTGAGGTATCTACAGCGCAAAGCGTTATGACACTTTCTTTTATAATTTTTGAGGGGATGGTACTTATATTTTCTGGTTTAATCTTTGCGTACGCGCCATATATTATCTGGTTAATTGCACCAGGATTTACGCCTGAGCACATTAATGCAACAGTGCCTTTATTAAGAATTTTAATTTTTTTTTTGTTTTTTATTTCAAGCAGCGCTCTTTTAGCAGGTGCTTTGCAAGCAGTACACCGTTTTACTATACCTGCTATTGCGCCGGTTATTTTAAATATAGTATTTATTAGCGGGCTAGCGTTTTGTATTGCGTATAACGTATCAATTACCTATTTTTGCTATTGGATATTAGTTGGTGGTTGTATTCAGTTTCTTATTCATGTAGCTGCTTATTTCCACGCACACTTTCGCTTTAGCGCTATAACATTACGTGCATATCAGGAGTTTAAGCCTCTTATTAAGAAGTTTAGTCAATCATTTTTAAGTATGAGTGTTGTTGAGATTAATCTTTTTATAGATACCATGTTTGCTTCGTTTTTAGCCTCGGGGTCTTTATCGCTGATTGATTATGGTTCTCGTTTTATGCAAATACCGTTAAGCATTTTTTCAACAGCATTTGCTACTATTTTATTGCCCCATTTTTCTTATGTTGGTAGTTATGCGCCGCGACGTTTAGGATTTTATCTTTTAGAGAGTGCTAAGCTTATCTTTTTTATATGTATACCAGCAACGATTGGTATGTGTGTATTTGCTCCGTATATCTTTTCAACGCTTTTTCTTTCTAATACTATAACGGTAGCGCAAGCACAAGAAGCGGAGTATATTTTTATTGCGTTTACTTTGGGACTTGTGACCTTTTCGTTAAATAAAATTTTACTTAATATATATTATGCATTGCACGATACTTTTACGCCTACGCTTATTGCGCTTATTGCTACAGGTACTAATATAGTTTTGAATGCTTTATTTATGGCCTTATGGCGAGCACCTGGTCTTGCGTTGGCTACTACAATTTCATCTATTATACAGTGTATACTGTTTTTGGTAATGCTACGACGTAAGTTTACTATTACGTATTACAGTAAGTCATTTTTGCTATTTTGTTGGCGCTTTCTTAAAGCGTTAGTAATAGTAGGATTTATTTTTTATATAGTGTATCAGTTTATTCTTAAGGGAATACTATACCAATTACCTGAGCAGTTAAAATTATTTTTTACAAAACAGATAGGGTTTTGGCTATGGGTAGGCCCTCTGTTTCTCGTATGTTTTAGCGTGCTTTTCTTAATACGGCGACGGTTTAAATTACGTCTTTATTTTTTGCCTTAATATACTTATTATAGGATTTTTATGAAGCATGAACATTCTGCAGGTGTTATAACCTATTTTTACGTGCCTGATTTACAGCAAATACAATATCTTATTTTACATTATCCGAGTGGGCACTGGGATTTTCCCAAGGGTAAAATAGAACGAAATGAAACAGAAATTGAAGCAGCAGTGCGTGAAGTACATGAAGAAACAGGTTTATCTATTAGTATAGACCACAATTTTAGGCATTGTTTATCTTATTTTTATAAAAATAAAGACGGACGCTTAGTAAGTAAAGAAGTTGTTTTTTTTGTAGGACAAGCGACAACGCAACAGGTAGTACTCTCGTTTGAACATCAAGACTATCAGTGGCTTACGTATACTGCGGCCCAACAGCAGCTTACGTATCGTAATGCCCAAGAATTGCTTGCTTTGGCACACGATTATCTTAAAGAGTGTTATATATAATAAAATAATTAAAATAAAATGGGAAAATTAAGATAAACATGCTTAATAATTGGTTGCGGGGGCTGGATTTGAACCAGCGACCTTTGGGTTATGAGCCCAACGAGCTACCAGGCTGCTCTACCCCGCGATAATCTTATATATTTTATATTACCCTATTTTTTTTGATTGTCAATAAATTTTGAAAAACTACTTTCTATTCAGCTAATTCCAAAATAATACTGGCGCATGCCATAGTCTTAGCATGGGTAAGAGTAAGAAATATGCGTATGGGATGTTTTGTTAAAAGCTTTTTTGATACATATAATTGGAGAGAGTTTTCATAAGAATAGTGTACTTCAACATGGGAGCAAACAGCAAAAAAAGATGTAGTATTTAAAATAGTTTGTGACGCTTTAAAAAATGCTTCTTTAGCAGCAAAACGTGCAGCAAATCGTTCGGCACTTTTAGAAGGTACCTGCAGACAATAGGTGATTTCCTGAAGAGAAAATACTTTTTGTAGTTGTGATAGACTATATTCATGCCAATGAGCGAAGCGGTCTATCTCTATAATATCTATACCGTGCCCTATAACCATGCAGCTATGTATCTCGTTGCAAAGTACTTATTTTGCGAGCATACCAAAGGCGCTCTAAGTAAGAAGGATGAGTAGGAAATACTCTATCTATAAGGTCAGCTATTTTTTGCTGCCATGGTTTTGTATGCATGCTATAATAGGCCTGATAGGCTAATTCTTCAACATAATAACGCTCAAAGATACCAATATCATCAGATGCACAGTGAAGTTTTTGGTAAGCGCCTTTGTCTGCCTGATGTTCTATGCGTCGTGAATAAGCAGCAAGTAAATAAAGACAAAGACCAGCATGTATAAAAAAGCAGTGTGCTAATTTATTATTAATATCTATTATATATGCATTTTTACACTGAGCGACTCCATAACATTCAAGAGCTGCTACTGCTTTAATTATATATGGCACTATACAACAAAAGAGTGCCACACGAAGGTGATCTTTACCTAAAATATGCATTATTTCATGTCCTACTGTTGGTCTTAATAGCTTGCTTTTCGGATAAGGGCGTAAAAAATAAGTTCCAACTGCTATGCTATAAGGAGTTAAAGCCAAAGCATTGTCAGCATTTGGAGAGGGACACGTGAAAAGTGTTATTGTATTAATGTCTTGCTGATTAAGACCCATTTCTTGAAGCACTTGCTCAATTGCTTTGCGCTCATGAGGAGTAAGATCATTAGTAATATATTTTCTATAAAGTAAATATTGGCTATATATACTGGGAATGAGATAAGAATTAAGTATAATGCCTGTTGCTACAGTAATAGATGAAATAGGTACTAAGTTATTATTAAAACAAGAAAGCGCTTTAAAGAGAGGTTGAGCGTCGGCATGCCAAATTAATACTATTATAATAGATTTTAATTTTAGGCTGTATACCACTAGAAACCCTCAACCTCATAAAATACACTATTTTTAAAGTACGTGTAGCACAAGTATACTTGCTTTTAAGGGACCAGTAAAGTATTTATAATACTGTGTTACGGTGTAGTTGTACCTGTTGTTCTTGCTGGTGTTGTAGCTGCAGTGTCTGTTGCACCTGGTCTTGCTGCTCCTGTTGCACCAGCTCCCGTTGCCCCAGTTTCCATTGTACCTGTTGTGGTGGGTGCGGTTGCTCTTGGACTTGTAGTCATCATTGCAGTTCCATTTCTACCTGCAGTAGTTGTACCGCCAGCATACCAACTCGCTAAATAATATCCAATGGCAGCCCCTATTAAACCAGATAATAACAATCCTACAAGACCACCCATTAATTCTCGGTCAGTAGTACGATTTGTTCTACCTCTTCCATATGTCGTATCAGTTGTACGTTCACTATACGGTTGGTCCATATAACGACCATTATATGCTGTTTCTTCAGTGTAGCGTCCTTCAGCATCTCTTCTTCTTTCCATAGTTAAACCTTTCATATAAAAGTAGTATTCTCTTATGAGACTCTTCTTTTATAGATACACTATTAGAATATAAAAAATCAATAGTTTTAATAAAATTTTAATTTTGCAATTAAATATAAAAATAAGAAGAGAACTCTTAGATTCAAGAGTTCTCTTTATTACTGTTTAGGCAGGAGTTGTTGTGGTAGTTGCGGGAGCAGTTGTATTAACGCGTACGTTATGACAATCAACGCTATTGCGACCGATGTAATAGCCTACAACGCCGCCAAGAAGAGCAGAAATTAAAAGCCCAGCTAAACCTCCTCCTGCTAATGCCTTTTTTTCTGTATGAGTCATATGTGTATCAGTATCTCTACTTCTGTTATCCATAAAACGTCCTTTCATGGTTTTATAACTAAGATACGACGGGAGACTACAGGAAATCAAGATTTTTGGCAGGCATGTTTTTAAGAAATAATAATAAATTTTTTTTAATATACTATGGCAATTTGAAATAATTATTTGATATACTCACGATAAATAGAAAACAATAAGCATTAATTTAGACGAAGGAGAACAAATACAATGAAGAAGCACATTGTTGTTTTGGCTATAGGCCTTATGTTGTTATTAACAGGAGGTGTAGCGCAAGCGGTACGTTTTAGTTTCGGTATTGGATTGGGGGGAAGCCCATATTATTCTAGCTATCCTTACTACGATTATAGTTATCCCTACTACTATGATTATCCATCATATTATACTTATCCATACTACTCATCCTATTACCCAAGCTACTCATATCGGTATTATAGGCCGTACAGAGGCTATAGATATGGCTATAGACCATATAGACGCTATCATCGCTACTATTAAGAACGTAGGGTAAAAAATAAGCAAGTAAGATAGTATATCTTACTTGCTATAATGGTTATTTTGATCAAATGAACGATACATGAGTGCTTCACAAATATGTGCGTAATCTATAATGGTGCTTTCTTCAAGATCTGCAATAGTACGCGCTATTTTAATAATTTTATGATAACCACGCATACTCAATCCAAGTTTATCAAATGCTTTTTTTATACTTTCTTCAGCTCGAGGCGTTAAAATACAATGCTTTTCTAAAAGATCAGATGTCATGGTACTATTATAGAGAGAATTAGTGCCAAAACGTTTTTGTTGTATTGCACGTGCCTTTAAAACATGTGCATAGAGAGCCTCTGAAGTTACTGTATCTTGCAAAGTAGTTGTTATACTTTCGTAGGCAACACCTTGTATGTGTATTTGTATATCTATACGATCAAGTAATGGTCCCGATAATTTGTCGATATAACGGTTAATTGTACCTGGCGTACACGTACATCTTTTTTTTGTATCGCCTAAGAAACCACAGGGACAGGGATTAAGAGCAGCCACCAGTAAAAAATTAGCAGGGTACGTAATAGTGCATTGTGCTCGTGCTATAGATACAGTCTTACTTTCAAGTGGTTGCCGTAGGGCTTCTAACGTATCACGTTTAAATTCAGTAAATTCATCAAGAAAAAGAATGCCATTATGAGCTAAGCTGATTTCTCCCGGTTGTGGCAAAGAGCCACCTCCAATAAGACCTGCTTGTGAAATGGTATGATGCGGATTACGAAAGGGACGCTCAGTAATAAGGCAGTTTTTGTTTACTTTGCCACTTACCGAATAAATTTTACTGGTTTCTACAAGTTCGTCAAAGGTGAGTGGTGGCATAATAGTAGGCAAGCGTTGTGCAAGCATCGTTTTACCAGATCCTGGTGAACCAAAAAACAAGATATTATGATGGCCAGCGGCAGCTATCTGTAAAGCACGTTTTGCAGTGCGCTGTCCTTTAACGTGGCTAAAATCAAGTAATGATAGCTGCTTATGAGCAGTACTCTGTTTTTCTGTAAGCTTATATGGTTCAATGTTTGTTTCTTTACGGAGGTAACTTATAAGTTCAGTTAAATTACGCACACCAATAACTTCTAAAGCATTATTTAGCGCTGCTTCAGGAGCATTTTCATAGGGAACTACTATACGCTTTTTTTGTAACACGCTTACTGCATCACACGCTATAGGTAATATTCCCTGTACGCGACAGATAGTACCATCAAGAGAAAGTTCACCTAAAATTAATGTTTCTTGTAAAAAACCTGCATCTATAGTTAATAACCCAGCAGCCTGTAAAATGCCCAGTGCTATAGGCAGATCAAAAAGAGTGCCTTCTTTTTTTAGGTCAGCAGGTGCTAGATTAACGGTGATCTTACGTTCAGGTAACTTAATTCCTGAATTTTTTAACGCACTACTAATACGTTGGCGGCTTTCTTTAATAGCAGTATCAGGAAGACCTACAATATAAAAATTGATCATGCCAAAAGAGAGGTCAACTTCGACATGCACAGGATATGCTTGTACACCAAGTGTTGTTGCTGAATGTATTTTTGTATGCATTTTTGTTTATATGTAAAATTAAATATTTTTTTAAATTTATTATTTTCTATATATACCATAATATGGTTGATTTGGAAAGAACTAAAAAATTCTTGTACACTAAGGGCACTATAGCATGCAACCAAAGGGTAAGTTCCATGAAAAATTATGTATGTATTATTGTGAGTGTTTTAGGGAGCGCGTTACCATTAACAGTCTTGGCGATACCGACACCTGTTTTTGACCCTATTGCCCAAGTGTTTTATTTTACAGCACAATCTAAAATAGAAGATAAAAGTAAGTATAACTGTGCTTTACTAGCAACGGGGGTTACCAATACCTCGATAGTACCACTTATGTCTCCTGAAGTAGTTTCGGAAGTAGTTTCGAAAAAAACAAGTGCGCCAAATCCTCTTTATGGAGCACTAATTACCCATTTGGCATTGCTAAACCATTGGCTAGTTATAGTAACTGAGCAAAATCCTGCAACAGTGTATATTGTGCATAAGTTTAACAGTGCCGAAAATATTAGCATGTTGCAAGTACCGTATATACCTGATGCTCAGCAAGCACTACAAACAACAGGTATAGTTGCTATTGCTGCAGCTGATGCTATACAAGATAATACATCCCAAAATGCTTTAGAGTTAGACGCTCGTAATAATACTAATAAACACCAGCAAGAAACTATACTTCCGACAAAAGCAGTTTTTGCAGCAGTAAAAAAACATGACGGTAACTTTGGACAAAAGGGAAGCGGTATTGCTTTTATACAACTGAAAGCGTATAAAGATCCTAATAGCGATAAAGATAAGCAAGCTACTAATGGCGATACACAAACAGTATACTATATACCTGAAGTTTGCCATGTAGCACCACTTGATACTACAAGTTCTTATGTATATATGGGACAACCACTTAGTCAAATGAACGATTATGCGACATTGCATTGGTGTTCTTCTCTTAAAATGTTATATATAGGACTACGTGTATGTGCTGATTATACACAGCAATCAGGGGTACGTGGTCTTGTGCGGGGGCAAGTGCAGAATAATAAGTTACAGTTAAAAACTATAGCGCCTGATCATGCGTTTAGTGCTAGAGGAAACATTATAGGTAGAGCCCAAACGCATGATATACATACAGGATCAGTCATGGTTCATGCGATTACTTCAATGCGTACTAGTACTGATCTTGATTATCTTATACTAGTTGGGGGTAACGGTGATATACAGAGTACTCAATCGCTTGTGTGTGCTTTGCCCTTAGTACGTAACCCTGGGTCTGAAGCGCATGGTGCACTTGCTAATGTTCAGGCAGATCCTCAAGTAACATTTAATGCTAAAACACAGGTATTTGAATCACGTGCGTTTGTACAGCCAGCATGTGCTCCTGAGCACATGCCTATAGTGCATGATAGTAGTGTACTGGTAGGAGGAGGTGCAGCACCAGCGCCAATAATAGATATGCATGTGTATGGTGATACTGTGTTTATAGCAGTAAAACACACTAATAATAAGCAGGTGGGTGGTATTTTTTATTCACAAGCAATTTTTGATGCTCAAGGTCGTATTGCAAACTGGTCGTTATGGCAACGCGCCGGGGCTGTGGGTGATATTAGAGGATTTGCTCTTGATGGTCGTAGTGGCATGTTTATAGTGTTGGAGTCTTCTGCAAATACTATATTTGGAAACATACGACGTACGTTTGTTAAGCGTCTTGCAATAAGTAACTACATAAAAGAGCAATTTCCGCATGAGCAAGGTGGTATTCAAGGGGTAGTAGAATGGCCTATTGATACACCTGGCTTTACACGGTATTATGGCAAGCGGCTGAGCGTACTAGCACTTTCTGGTTATAATAAACTAGTGCTTATGCAAATAGGTGCTGATAATAACCAATTATTTGGTCCTAGAGAGTATACGTATGAATCAGCTACTTATACTTCACATAATGGATCACTTAACTCGTTTAAACCTGGCTATTCAGCGTTAGCGTTGTCTGGTGGTGATCTTGAGCACATTGGCCATATAGTAACAGCAGCTATTGTACCTTCGGAAAATACGCATAATGGATATATTGTAGTAGGTGGATCTGACGGTCTTGCTGTATTAAGCTCACCTGAAGGAGCAGGATTTAATATACATGAAGGTTTGCAATCAGGGTTTGCTGGATTATATCCGGAACTTACTTTTAAAAAAATAAGTAATATCAAAAATATACGCAAGCTTATAGTAAGCAAACACTATTTATATATTGTAACTGATGAGCAGGTAGCACGCATGGTATTAGATCCGTGTACAGTACAGCATACTACTAATCATAAGTATGTAGTAGTTGCCCGTGCTGATCAGCTTGTAGGAGCTGCTTCTGGTACGGCAATTTCTGATGCTCTCATTGAAGATGGTTTTGGCATATTGGCAACAAGCGCTGGTCTTTACTATACAAATCCTGAGCAATGTTTAGAGAGTGTTACTAGTGCGCAAGATGCAGGCTGGCGAGTAGCACATAATGCTACAGACCCTATTACTCGTTTTTTTGCTATATCCGGTCGATATGGCTTTACTCGTAAAGGACAAGTACATGCGCTTAGTGGTATTGTTTCTCAAGGTATTGCGCGTGTTTATAGATTATTTATTGATCGAGAGGATAAGCATCCTGTATGTCTTGTGCCAGATGTATTTATGAAAAATGCAGCACCATTTTTTCTGCGGCCTCACGGCTACCGTAATTATTATAATACGGATGGCGCAATAACATTATGTTCACGATCACGCTACAATAACGAGTCTTCGTTAATAGAATTATTTTCCCCCGATATTAAGGGTGGTATGCGTAATTCACAGGTATCTAGTTTATTAATTAATTTTGATATAGAGCACAGCTCTGAGATAGGACCCTTACTTCGTTTACAAACAAATGGAGGATGGCTTATTGCAGGGGATTTTGGTCTTAGGGGAAGCGAATAATGAGAATATTACTTTGCAGCATAGTATTATCTATATCTTTCCAAGTGTCACTATATGCTTTCTTTCCTATTAATATTTTTAGGCCCTATGATCGTGTACTCATGCCTGAGCCATGGCCAGGCAAGTGTGTGCAGTGTACCGTTGCATATGAAGGTGGATTAGAGTTTCACGGTTTTCAAGCAGATATTTCAGAAGTATGGAAAAAAGTAAATGTTTTACGTGTATATCAAGATACGCAGAATGCTCTTGCCATGCTCAAAGGATTTGATCCTCGTTCTCCGTTAAGTACATTAGCGCAACGACTTAATATAGATGATGCTACAAACAACCGTGGGCATTTTCTCCCTTTAGGATGTCTTGATCTTAAATCTAATTATATGTTTTCACTGCGCAGTTATTTACCCTATAATTTTATAGTAAGTGTGCATTTGCCCTACTATAATATTATGCTTCGTAATGTGCAGTGGCATGATCTTACCCCAGACCGTCGCGCCGAAGATCGATTAGCACGACAGCTGCTTACTTCTAACTTTATTTCTCGCGTACGTGAGTTAGGAGGACTTGATATAACGGGGTGGCATCGCAAAGGGGTTGGCGACTTAGTGGTTATGGGACAGTGGTTACGTGATTTTCCTCAAATAAAGCCGCTTCTTAAAAATATACGGTTAAATGCACGAGCTGGAGTGAGCTTGCCGACTGGTCTACGTCAAGATGAAGATCGCTTGTTAGCCTTTTCCTTTGGTAATGATGGATCGGTTGGATTGCTTTTTGGTGGTGGTATTGATGCTACTATGAGCGCTTATATACGTACCGGTATTGATCTTGAATTTCTGTATCTTTTTGGCAATACTCGTGAGCGACGGGTAAAAGTAGAGGCTACACAAACAGATCTTTTATTTCTTACTAAAATTAAGGCATTTAAAGAATTTGGCTGGACACAACACTTTAATATATATATTGAATCATATAAATTTTGGCGGGACTTGTCTTTTAAAGTTAATTATGAATTTCTTAAGCACTTTCGCGATAAGTTATGGCTCTATGACGAAGCTATTAATCCCCACATAGCAAATAGTGCTGAAAGCTTACAAGAATGGACTATACACAATATTATTTTTAATCTTACGTATAACCCAATCTGTGATCTTGGTCCAAATTACCCTGTGGGTCCCTATATATCGCTTTTTTATAAAGTTGGCTTTAATGGCAAACGCGCTCTAGCCGGTAATACTTTGGGTATAGCGTTAAGCGTAAGCTTTTAATTGTTCTTGTATATTTTAATAAAACTCTTGCAAATTTTATTTATATAAATGTAAATTATATTAATAAATAACTACTAAATAAGCTTATTATTTATTTTTCTATAAAAATACAAGGAGTAATGTTTATGAAGAAACTTATATTCACTATACTATTGAGTCTTAGTGCTATTGCTGCTTCTTTAGCTATTAATGCACAGCAAGTTGGAGCACAACAAGTGGGACAGCCAGAGCTTTTTGGGCAAAAAAATAGATGTACTTGTGTAAACGGTCAAATAAGTTGCAATCATGTAAAAGTAACTTGTCCGTCAGATCCTAAGATGTTACCAAGAAATGCAGATGCATGTTGTTATTGTGACAGCGATAATCAGCCTCACTGCTTGTATAAAACAGATCGTCTTTGCAAAGAGCGATGTCAGGGTCAATTCTGTGTTTTACAAGATGCTGGTCCTTATAATAATTGGTTTGAGTGTCAGGCAAATTAAAAGGAGAACTATATGAACAATATGTTTTTATTAGTAGCGTTTGCTGCTCTTATAGGCATAGCGCATAAAGCTATAGCTGATTGTCCATATCACATGGGATTGCAAAAGAATGGGCAAAAATCACATGATATTAAAACTAAAGAACTTGAAGAAACAGAAGTTATAGCGCCAGACTTTGATGATGACGATGAAGATGAAATACGCACCGCTGTTGAACCTATTACCGATATGCCTGATATAAATGATTTTGACGATGAAGATGAATTATTAATTGATGAAGAAGATGACTAAATTTCTTTATAATTAATTATATGTTTATAGATAGGGTAGAGTAAGTTAAGTAAACTCTACCCGTTATATATACTTATCTTTTAGTTACTTTTTCTATGCGTACTTTTCTTTTGCCAAGCTTTTTGGCATGAAGCGCCTTCTCAAGTTTACGTGCGAGCATTCGTGATACTTCTATAAAAGTACGACGCTTTAACACACGAAGTTTTTGAATACTCTGTGGGTCTATACCTCCTACTTTTATAATAAAGGTAAGAACATCGTCTTTCGTAAGGCCATCATCAGTACCAACATTGAGGGAAAGCTCCTGAATATTAGCGCGTTGGTCGCTAATACGCTGTTCACGTTCCTCCGGGAAAGCACTGATAGCAGTTTCTTCACATTGTGGTATATTCTGTAAAAACTTACCAAAGAGAAGATCATACGTAACTTTTTGCATTTGTTCACGAGTTAGTGAATTAAGCATAGTAAAGAGCGCTGTGTCTGGCGATGACATAGCAGAAGAGGTGATCAGCTCTTGCACATAACTACTAGCTTGATCTATACGTGCTTTGCGTAAACTTTCAAGTGAAGGTATATCGAGGGGATAGATATCAAAATGGAATTTGCGTTGTAAAAGGGTAATAGCACGTGTTTCTCGTTTATTAATAAACGTTATGGAAATACCCTCTTTACCTGCGCGTCCGGTACGACCAATACGATGTATATAGCTTTCTTGATCTTGTGGTAGAGTATAATTAATAACGTGTGTTAAATTTGCTATATCAATACCTCGGGCTGCAACATCGGTTGCAACGAGTATAGTATAGTCTTTGTCTTTAAATTTTTTAATAACACGATTTCTTTGCGCTTGACTCATGTCGCCATGTAGCGCTGTAGCGTTATAGCCATATCCAATTAGTTTTTCTGCTATTTCGCCGGTTAAAATTTTAGTGGGACAAAAAATAAAGCCATAAAAATCAGGTGAACTATCAATAAACCTGCATAATGCTAGTAGTCTTTCACGTGCTGAGATAATACAATAATATTGTTTAGTAGTAGTAGTTGCGGTGCCGTTTTTGCTGACGGTAACGGAAATGGTATCTTTCATGTAGGAGTTAATAAGTGCTTTAATACCCGGCTTGAGTGTTGCTGAAAAAAGCCATATTTGTCGATTATCTGGAGCAAAGCTTAAAATTTCATCAATTTCTTCTTTAAATCCCATTTCGAGCATAATATCAGCTTCATCAAGCACCAGAACGCGTAATTTTTTGAGTGTTAGCGTATTACGACGTAGGTGATCATTTAGCCTACCAGGTGTACCTATTACTACGTGCTTGCCGCGTGTAAGATCATGTATTTGTTGTTCTATTGGCACTCCACCATAAATAGCTACTAAAGAAATGTTACGTGCTTGTGCAAAAGGTTGTAAACTTTCGTAAATTTGCACAGCAAGTTCTCGCGTTGGCGCAATAACAAGTGCTTGTACTTCACGTATATCTGGGTTAACTTTATGCAGTAAGGGAAGACCAAATGCAAGTGTTTTGCCAGTACCTGTTTGAGCTTGGCCATGAAAATCAATATCCGACTCTTGAATCAGTAAAGGAATGGCTTTCTCTTGAATAGGAGTTGGTGCGGTAAACTTAAACTGATCAAGAATCTGAAGTATTTCAGGTTGTAGCCCGAGGTCTTTAAAATTGGTCATAATACGTTATCCTTATGCTGAAAAGTATAGTTATTTGTGCTTCAGTATACGAGAAAGATACACAGAAAAGCAATGATATAAGTATACCAGTCTTATTCAAAAATTATTATATTTATACTATATTTTATTAGTATAATTTAAAAACTAAAAACTATTATGATTACTGCACGTACTTTATATCTTGCTTTTGGTTCACGTATTATTTTAAATAATATTTCTTTTACCTGTACTGTCGGGCAGCGTATAGGTCTAGTGGGACTTAATGGCTCAGGCAAGTCTACTCTTTTACAGGTTATTAGTAATCCTACACTACTAGATAGTGGTGTAATTTCTTGTGAAACAGGTAAAAAAATAGCATATATGCCGCAAGAAATGGTTTTACTTTCAACAAAAACCGTTTTTGAAGAAGCATTTTCAGCGCACGAGCATCTTTATACTCTTGAACAAGAGCGAATAGCTTTAGAAGAAATATTTACTAATACTAATTTGCAAAAAAATACACCAGAGCTTATAACTCGTTATGCTTACGTACAAGAGCAATTGCGCATGTTTAATATAGCGCAGGCTCGTGTACAGACGCGTGAAATACTTATAGGACTAGGGTTTACAGAAACTGCTTTTTTGCAGGACGTTAGTACTTTAAGTGTCGGCTGGAAAATGAGAATTATACTAGCTCAATTACTGCTGAAAAATGCGGATTTTTATCTTTTTGATGAGCCGACAAATCATCTTGATATTTTTGCTGCCGAATGGTTTCTACGTTTTTTACAACAAGCACCTTTTGGTTTTTTACTTGTTTCTCATGAGCGGCATTTTTTAGACACTGTCTGTGACTATATGTTAGAACTTGAGCAGGGTGCAGCAGTGCTTTATAAAGGTAACTTAAGCGCATATAAGCAGCAAAAAGAAAAGCAAGTGCAAGCACATGAACGTGCATATAAGCAACAACAAAAAGAGCGCGCTAAAAAGCAAGAAACAATTAATCGTTTTCGGGCATCGGCAACTAAAGCTGCTCTCGTGCAAAGCATGATTAAGTCTTTAGAAAAAAGTGAACCAATACAAATACTACAGCAACAGCGTACTATTACCATACCGATTACACCACCACCAAAGTCAGGCCGTAGTGTACTTACCGTAAAAAACATACGCTATTGTTTTCAAGAGCAACCACTTTTTACTGCTATTTCTTTTGATATTGAGCGTGGTGAAAAAGTAGCACTTATAGCTCCTAATGGCAGGGGTAAAAGTACATTATTACATATAATTACTGGTACGCATACTCCAGCGCATGGTACTATAACGTTTGGCCATAATGTAATCTCTGCATTTTTTGCACAAGATCAAACAAAAGTATTATGTCCCGATAATACTATTTTAGAAGAACTTGAGCAGGCATGCCCTACTAAATCTATTCAGGCTATACGTGCACTATTAGGAGCTTTTTTATTTACTCAAGACGATATATCTAAAAAAATCAAAGTATTAAGTGGTGGTGAAAAGAATCGAGTAAGCATGGTACGCGTGCTTTTGCGTGATGCTAATTTTCTTATTCTTGATGAACCAACTAACCATCTTGATATACCCTCTAAAGAAGTACTCCTACAAGCACTGCAAGAATTTAAAGGTACTATTTTATTTGTTTCTCATGATCGTGATTTTGTTGATGGTCTTGCTACTCGGGTTATAGAGCTGACTAAAGATAAAGCAATAAGTTATCCGGGTAATTATAGTAGTTATGTGCTTTTTAAAAATACTTCTCTTACGCCATCATATGCGTTACCAGGCCAGCCTGAGACACTTGGTAAACCGACAAGTACTACCATGAGTGCTGATCTTTTTAAATTACGTAAAGAGAGTAGTCGACTTGAAGAAAAGATAGATAAGCTTGAAAAAGAACTGCATATACTAGGGCAGCAGCTCAGTGTAAGTATGTATGGGACTGACCCATATACTCAGTATTATGATCGCTATATTCAGCTTGAAGAAATATGTAAAAAAGCGTATGACCAGTGGGAAGAGCTACAAAACCGTATACAAATACTGACTACTCAGCAAAAAGTTTAACCAGCTCGTAAATATGTTTAAACGCAATAAGTTGTGCGCTACTGTGTTCGATTTTTTGATTTTTAGCTATAATAATGCGATTAATGCCAAATTTTTGTGCTTCATGTACATGTACCGCTGCATAATTAATAGGTTTAATATGCCCTGTTAAGCTAATTTCACCAAGTGCAAGAGACTTTTCAGGTGGTGGCTTTTGAAAATAACTAGAAAGTAACGCAAGTGCTATGCCTACATCGCTAGAACTTGCTTTTACTTTAAAACCACCACTTACTTTAAAAAAGATATCGTGAGTGCTTAATTTTACTTTTAAATATTTTTCTAAAATTGCTGCTATAAGCACTACTTGTGTTTGATCAACGCCTGAAACCACACGTTGTGGCATGCCAAATTTTGATGCTATAGTAAGTGCCTGCAATTCAAGTAATAATGGTCGCGAGCCTTCAATATAGCTAATAAGCATAGAGCCGGGACTATACGATATCTCTTCAAGAAGATGTTGATTAATATTCGGCATATCACGTAGGCCTTGCTCATGCATTTCAAAAAAGCCTAATTCATTAACTGTACCAAACCGATTTTTTACTGAGCGTAACACTCGTGTTTGAAAGCGATCTTCACCTTGTAAATAAAATACAGCATCGACCATATGTTCAAGTGTTTTAGGTCCTGCTATAAAGCCTTCTTTGGTAATATGGCCACTTAAGAGTACTGCTATAGTATTCTCTTTAGCAAGTCGCATAAGCTTAAAAGCTGATTCTTTAAGCTGGCCTATAGTTCCTGGTAATGCATTAACGTCAGATGAGTAACAATTTTGTATAGAATCAACAATAATAAGTTCAGGTTTATTATGCAATGACGTGGCAATAATATCGTCAAGCTGAGCCTGATCGGAAAAAAGTAATTTTTTATCCAGACATTTGAGTCGCTCAGCACGAAGCTTTACTTGCTCGAGTGACTCTTCAGAAGAAAAATATAAAACACGATGCTTTTGTGCAAGTGCGTGAGCTACTTGTAACAAAAGTGTTGACTTACCAATACCAGGATCACCGGTAAGAATCATAAGAGAACCAGGTATAATACCGCCTCCCGTTACGCGATCCCATTCTTTAATATCAGAAAGCATGCGTTGTGTTGGCGATAGGGCTATTTCTGTAAGTGTTTGCATAACCAGAGGCTTGGCGATACCAGAAGCTGCAGTTTTAAAAGATAATGCTTGTTGTTCTTGAAATGTATTCCACTCTTTACATTCAGGACAACAGCCAAGCCATTTTATACTCTGATATTCGCACTGAGAACATATAAAAATGTGTTTGGTTTTTGACACGCATAAACCCTTATTATTTATTATTAATAAAATATAGTATAGCAGAAAATACTTAATGTGTCGTTTGGGGGAGTTACGTGTTTTTGCTTTGGTATACTTAATGGGCTGTTCAATAAACTGTAAGAGCTTATGTCCTTACCTTTGAGATAAGGACATATAGCATAGTCGATATATTAAAATAAAGCTTAAGAGGTAGGAGTTGAGGCGATAGAAGAAATTAGGCAAGTATCTCGCTGTGTATCAGTATAGGTACCTAAAGTATCTCTACGAATATTTCTTTTTACAAATTGTGGATCATCATAACATTCAACAAATCCTAAATACCATTCCTGAGTTGCAGGGTTACCTACAACAACCAAATTTGCTAATATATTTAGAGGTGCACCTCTACGAATAGCGAAACCAGGATAACTACTGAGTCTATACGCATCTGATAATGACCTTGGCCCTCGCGTATTATGCAATATAATTGGTGTAGTATTGTCTTTTTGTAATCTACTTTCTCTTGCTACACCTTCTGTTCCTGACGCTTGTGTCATGGTACGTCTAGTACCTGGAGGTGTCATGCTATAGCTACTTGGGGCAACAGCTAATATGCTGAATAGTATTGATAATAAACTAAAATATTGTATTTTCATAACTATATTCCTTTGTATCTATTAATAAAATTATATTATTTATATATATGGCATTATAGAATATTATTTTTAATAATAACAGAATAAAAAATAAAAAATCAATAAAATACTATGTAAATCTATATTCGAAATTATATGACTAGATGAAACAAACTCACTATATACTTCAAGATACGGGAAAAATATGAAAAATATTTTTAGATTGAGTGTTGAACTTGTATTCCTACTGGCATCTGCTTTTTTTATCTTATCTCCTAACCCGCTTTTGGAGGTACATTCTTATAATGGTTCTGAAGAAGATATTCAGGAATCATGCAAAGGAATAGGTGGGTTTTTTGGTGGTCCATGTAAGAGTACACAGCGGCTTTTTGCCTTTGTATATAAACATAATAAAGTAGGCTTTATTATCAAATATTATGGTGATCTGCCACAAGATCTGAGTAGTGAAGAGAAAGCGCGTTTTTCATGTACCTATGAGCAGGATGGAGAAGTTCAGACGCCCATATATGAATATTGTTATGGAACTGTACCAGAATGGGCTAATAAGCTTGCTTTGCCTGAAAGTCAGCAGGTAGTATATAAGCCATTATCGTATCCAGATTCTTCCCCTGAAATTCTCTCTATAGATACCTGTGCTCACTATGTACGTACTAAAAAAATAGTTTTTTTGACAGGAGCTGGTATTTCAGTGGCAGGTGGCATTTATTCAGTACCACAATTATGGAAAGCTTTAAAACGTGATTATTCTCTGCGTATAGATGGAGCTGTTAAAGATGTTTTACATAATCCTGCAATACCAACACAGGTCATACTTGATTTCTATCAAGCAGCATGCAATAATACGCCTACACCTGCTCATTATGCTATAACTAAGTTAGCTTATTTTAAATCATGTCAAATATTAACTGGTAATTTTGACCGTTTACATGAGCGTGCCGGTATTGCAGCGTATCATCTTTTTTATTCTGATATAGATAAAGATGTTTTACCTGAGCATTGGCAAGAAATAGATGTGGTTATTGCGCTTGGCACCAGTTGGGATTTTAAGGGGTTGCTCGCTCGATACAGAAAACATAATCCTCAGGGAATTATTATTGCTATTAATAGAGCATGTCCCCCCTATCTTGCTGCTCATGATTTTTTTTTACCAGGTGATGTCAAGATATACTGCCACAATTAGCTTTAAAATTAGGACTGGTGTAGAAATTTTATAATATAACTTATAGTTGTTATTTCTAAAATTAATAAGCAGAATTTGATTATAATTATATAACAGAAATTTTAATATATAATTATTGTATAAATAAATTGTTGTTTTTAGCAATACTATAAGAGTATTCTTATAGTTAAAATAATAGTATGCATGAGTTAATGAGGAAGTGCCTAATGAATAGTTATATACTTGCAGTGTTAATTATGATCTTAAGCTCTTGTACGCTGTATGGCTTTCTTGCTCAATCACTTATGCCTTTACAAAGAGACCTTAAGCTTTTTGCACGTTATACCCAGGAACAACAAATTACAGGAAGCGAGTACGGGCCCTATACCGTATATTTTGCTGGAGAGCTTTTTAATCATAAGCATTTAATAGGTAATTATCAATTAGCTCACTCTATTACAGAAGCTTCACAAAATAAATTTACGTTTATAATGCCACAAGATCTAAAAGGAAATAACAAGCGTGATAGTGATATACGTAACAATAATATTAAGCATATTATGCATTCAGATATTATACTTTGTAACTTTGATGGGCCAGACCTAGACTCAGGGACTATTGTAGAATTTATTATTGCTAAAATGCTCGATATTCCTTGTGTTGTAGTAAGAACAGATTTTAGGAAGGGAGGGGATAGCAGTTACACTGGTGGAGATCCTTGGAATATAATGTCTTCGGGTTATCCACGTACGGTGACAGTTAAGATTAACAGTTTGCAGCTCTACAAAGAACTAGGCATTAAGGCAATGTATGAAAAATTAGCGAGTATGATACATGAAGCACTAATAACCGCTTTAAAGGAGCCAAGTGTATTAACTACTAAACAACAAATTCTAAATGCTTACCTAAATGTGCGTACCTGTTGTGGATCAGGATTAGAAAATGTTATTCAAATTAATGATATTGGTTCTTTAGTAGAGCGTAAAGTTAAAGATAATATTTATCAACTGTAAGAATAATACAAAAATAAAAGCTGCTCTTCTAAATAGAATTCAACTTATTATGGGCCATACATACATTACAACTAGCATAGTATCTACTTTGTTAGTGTTATTATGTACATAAATATGTCTATTATATATTTCTTTCTTCCATAATTTTCTTAAGTCTATTTAAGTTTCTATCTACTCCTTGAAGCCAGCTTTCAAATATTGTTGTAGATACTTCTCCTGGCTGAAAATGTGTTACAACATATTCAGTTCCGTTGCCATTAGGAAGTATACGTGATGGCACAAGCATATCATTACCCGAAGGAAGAGTAATAATGGTATCCATAATGCCATATTGTTTATCACTTATTATAACGTGTTTAAGCGGGCCTTGGGGTGTCTCAATGAGCCAGTAACCCTCTTTTTTTTCTACCTTAAGATTGAATTCTGAATATAAGGGCCAGTTAAGAGGATTACTAATAAAATCAAATAGCTTTTGCGGAGTACATTTAATAGATATTGATTGATGAACTGATCGCGTTATAGTATACATTAGCATTTTCTAATATTCTCTTATTATACTTAGTACTTAATTAAGTACACGTTTAATTTTCGTATTTTAATGTTTTCCAAGCTGGTAAGCGTGATAAGCTTTGATGTGCTATAGTACTAGCTACTGTCTTATCAATACCTTGTGAAGCTATAAGATATTGAGTCATACCTTCAACTATTTCTTGATATGGCTTTAGAGAGCCATCTTCCCGCGTACAATAGACACAATACTCACTATTTGGAGAAGATAATGCATAATCATTGAGTGCTTTTAGGGGCATACCACATGAATTGCATGTTTTGCATTTTTGTTCCATATACGTCCTTATTTAGTAATGCACGACATAAAAAAATTAATTAAAATTTCACCATATCGCTCAATAGCTGAGCCATGAGGAGAAAACATATCTTTGTTAATTAAGTAATAATGTAATAAACCTAACCATGTATTGAGCATAAGAGGCAAAGGCATTTGCTTTATGGTATTCCTCTGTAATTCATACTCTACTGCTCGCTTGAGATAATGAGCTATACCAGACTGAATCATAAAGACTTGATTTCTAACTGCTGCAGGTAGTGAAGTAGAATTTTTAATCAATTGTCCGTAAAATAATTCATATTCTTGAATAATGGCTAGATGTGCTTGTAAGATATCTCGCACACCATATTCATGATCCGCAAGTTCCTTAAATTTATTACCTATTGTAATGCCAAATTCTTCGATTACTTGTGTAAGCAGCTCTTCTTTAGTAGGAAAATGTAAAAAAACGGTACCATTAGCGACAGCTGCTTCTTGAGCAATATCACTTGCTTTAGCTGCTAAAATTCCCTTTTTTGCAAATACTTCATATGCAGTATTTAATAAATGCTGACGTGTTTGTTCTTTTTGTTCTATTCTTTTATTTTTCATAACGCTTTATTTAAATGACTAGTATTTCACTGACTTTTTAGTCACTTAATATGATAATAAAAACAATTCCTTTTGTCAAAAAATAAAAAACTATTTTTGATACTTTTTTTAATTAAGAGAGGTAATTAAGTGCTTCTCATAAAAACAATAGCTATAAAAAGAGTTAAATTTTTTTGCTTAGTTCCTGAGGCATAGTATCAGTAAGAAAAATAGTATCACCTTGCTGTACAAAAATAATTTCACGGGCATTCTTAGCAACTAGCTCTTCCTATTGGTCAGTAAGCTTAAGCAAATTATTTCTATTTACCTTAATACTATATTGATCTACATTTTCTTCAGGTACAAACAAAGGCGATATAATAACTTCATTATTATTAACTTTCTTCTTTTTAATCTTGAATAAGCTGTAACTAATTTTGCAGTAACTATTGAATTTGAGTTTTCTATTTCAATAGTTACTTTTATTCTTATGTTATCTTTTGTTATTCCTGAGATTTGCCAGCGTCCATTTTGATACAGTGGTTCTGTAATTAGGTTTTGGTATGCTTCAATAATTTTTCAACTACTTTAGCAGGAGACCATCAGCTGGAAAGAAAGTAGAAGATTTAGCTTCAATTGATTTCACATACTATTTTATTTCCTGAGGCATAGTATCAGTAAGAAAAATAGTATCATCTTGCTGTACAAAGATAATTTCAGGAACCTTTTTGGTAACTAGCTCTTCCCAGTGATAAACAAGATTAAGTAAAATATTCCTTTTAATCTTTATAGCATAAAGATTAATATCTGCTTCTTCAGGAAGATTAATATGAGCTATAATAACTTCGTCATTCTCAATAATCAGCTCAAGCGAATTGCCTACTATTCCTTTGCTAGTTGTATCAAGCAGCTCTCTCTTAATCCATTCTACAGTGCTAAACTGGAGAAATAATAAGGCCAAAAAAGAGAGATTTTCATCGCTATAGTTGTTATCTTGTCGATAGCGGTTTTTGTATCTTATAAGCTTTACAAATTTCATTAGGTATTTTCTTCTCAGTATTGGATAAGCAGTAACTAACTTTGCAGTAGTTAGAGAGTTTGTAAGTTCTACTTCAAAAACAATAAATACTTCTATTTCCTCTTTTGTCATACCTGGAATTTGTCAGCGTCGTCCTTTATTCTCTGGCTTTGTAATTGGACTCTTATATGCTTCAATAATCTTTTCAATAACTTTGGCAGGACCAATCGACTGTGAAATTGGTATAGCTCTTGTGAAAATTACATTTTCTCCCTTAATTCTTGAGGCATAGTATCGGTAAGAAAGATAGTATTATCTTGTTGTACAAAAATGATTTCAGGGACATTTCTATTAACTAGATCTTCCCATTGGTCAATAAGCTTAAGTAAGTTATTTCTATTTACCTTAATGCTATATTGATCTACATCTTCTTCAGGTGCAAACAAAGGTGATATAATAACTTCATTACCTTGTATCGTCATATCTGTATAATTACGAGTGAGGCCTTTACTGTGAACATTAAGTAACTCTTCTTTTACACTATTCATATTGGTTCCACCATCAGTAAAGAATGAGGCTAAAATAGGAAATTTCTTATCATTGTAATTATCTTTTCTATAGTGGTTTCTGTATAATATAAGTTTTACAAATTTCATTATAAATTTTCTTTCTTTATTGTTGGGTAAGCTGTTACCAATTTTGCAATACCTTGAGAATTGGAAGTTATTATTTTAAAAACTATAAAAATTTCTATATTCTCTTTTGTTATGCCTGAGATTTGCCAGCATCCATTTTCATATTCTGGTTTTGTTATTGGGTTTTGGCATGCTTCAATAATCTTTTCAATAACTTTAGCAGGAGACCAATCAGCTGGAAAAAAAGTTGAGTCCTTTGGTTTAGTATTGTTATAAGACCATTTTGCCTTATAAATACCGTTAGGTTCTTCTGTATAATTAATAAATTCTATAAGACCGCTATTGCGTATTTTGTGAAGATGATCATGATGAAAACCACTGAGTTCAATTTCTTGTTTTTGACAATCAATCTTCATGCATGGCCTAAACAAATGCTCATAGTCAATCCAAAGAGCAGCTTTACAACCACATTCGATAGGAGTTGTTAAAGTATAATCGAAAGCTTTTACTAATTTTGCTAGATCAATATCACTTATAATAAGCTTTTCTAGTTCTGCTGGTCTATAGCTATGTTTGCCTTTACGCGTAATAACTTTATGAATAGGACATCTTGGTCCACTTTGATTTGCTTTATATTTTTTAAGATATTCTTGTACTTTCTTGCTTAATTCTGGTGCAGCTTGTTCCAAACGTTTAAGCTCTTTAAGCACCTCTCTCTGTATTGCTTTTTTTAGCTGCTCTTGAGCATGTTGTAACTCTTCAGGTGAGGGAATCTTAATGTTATTAGGTTCTTTAGGCGCATAAATATTGTTGCTTTCTGTATCTTGGGTACCAGGTTGCTGAGTTTCTAAAGGTGCAGCTGGCTTGACTTGTGGTGTATTACCCTGTGCATCTACAATAGGAGGAGGTGGAGTATTAGTTTGAGGAATTTCTTTTAAGCTTGGCAGTCTACGTTGCTTAGACCAATTGCATCCTCTTCTTTGTTTGAGTATTTGTATAATTGGATCCCAAGGGTTATGTGTAGTATCTATAGGTTTTTTAATTTGAGATGGGTTATGCTCGCCTGATTCAACTTCAGTATCTTTACTTTCAGGTAGAGAAGGCACTGGTTTATGTGGTTTGTCTGGTGATAGTGGCGGAATGTTAATTAATGGAGGTGTAGGTAACGGCTGTAAAGCGGGTATAGTAGGTGTTGGTTTTGATTGAGCGGAAGCAGGGGGTAAAGCAGTAGATTTTTTTGCAGCACGTATACTAGATTCGTATTTTTGACGATAGATAGTATATATAGTATTTAGGTTATGTTGGCGCCAGCATGATTTACATGAGTATATAGGGGGGAATGAGCGATTGCCGTAATTATGATCGTAATTAGTGCACTCTTCCGTAAGTACAAGATTATATGCGTGGCTAAATTCACCCTTGCTACAGTGCTTAATAATACCCAAAACAGTATTATTTAATCTGCTGCGTACTATAGCTGTAGCTCTATCACTATGTGAAGGTTTTAGCCAGGTATAAGGAAACCATGAGCTTGATGTTTCATGATCAAGTACATCTTGCATATAAGGCACCCCGAGCTTTACCAGTTTCTGGAGAACTTCAAGATATGCCATGCGATCTATACATACTTCTTTATAAAAACGAGCAAGAGCTGCTGCTGCGTGCTTATTTTGATATTCAAATTTAAAGTTACCCTGTCGATCAAAGTAAATGTTTTGTAGCTCTACACGTAAATTATCAGTTGCAGCGCTTATAAGAGCACAGCTTGGTACAAAGCTGGGGAGTTTAATATGCACCAGATCAAGTTGACTTTGCAAAACAGCAGTATAACTGCTGTGTTCAGGTAATTTATTAGCTTGATGCGCTAGATCCCCTATTGCGTTAAGAGCAGCAGTAATGGTGCTTAATTCATAGGGACGTTGATGAAGACGTTCTATAAAATTATCCATAATAGCAGTAATGTGTTCTGCTTCACGCTCAAACTGCTCAATTTGTTTGTCTGCCCATGTTTCTTGATGCGGACGAACTTCAATATAGAGGCTTGAAGCAGGAGCGTTTACTGGTATCGGGACTGAAACGCGAGGGTCATATGGTATTGGTAATGAAGTAGTAGTAAACAGAGCTTGCGGAGCAGAAGATACAGGTGTTATTTGCGAGGACGGTAGAGCTGATGGCAGAGTAGCTGGTTTTTTTTCAGGTTGTGGTAATGAGCTACTTGATGGTACAGAAGGTACTGCTTTTTGTGCTGGTATTGTAACTGGAGGTTGCACTGTGCGGTGTGCCTGTATTACTGCAAGTGGCTTGCTCTGCAGATGGCGTTGTATCTGGTATGACTGGTCAAGTAAAGAGCGCAATGTAGTAGTAGATACAGAACGTGCCGGTTCTTGATTTGACTTTGACGGTAATACTGGAATGTGTGTTGAAGGTGGGGTTATGTATCTGTTATAGAGTATATAAGCAACTGTTACAACACCACGCGCTATTTGAGGGCCGTAAGCGCTACATAGTGGTCCTATTGCTAATGGTGCACTATACGGTACAATTTCTTTAAAATCTTTTTGTTGGTTATCAAGTATTTTATCTGGCCGCAGTTTATAGTACGCATAATAAGGAGGCAGCTCTTGTACACGAGTATTAGCTCTATATGGCTGAACTTTATAATAGTGTTTATTAATATAAATATAGAGTGTACCAGTAATATCTTGATATAGGTGCTTAACTTGAGGTATACAATGTTCTGCTTGTACGGTAGTTAAAAATAAAAAAAATAGAACAGAGGTAAAGATAGTACGTGCTTGCATGACTACTGCTCTCTCATAGATGGTATAAGAAGTATATTTTATGCCGGCACGTAATCTATCATGGTTTTATAGTAATGTTAAGATAAAATGTACTTAATGTAATTAAGGTGCTGCAACAAGAAAAGGGAGAGACGCCCATTGTATAGTAAGATTAGGTTCATAGGTAAAGCATATACCGATAAGCAGCACAGGCTTTGATGATCGAATATAGCGTTTAAATTCACCATGCTGTTCCAGTGCTTCAAGTATATGAGATGCAGATCCACATTTAAAGCCAAAGACATATATATGGGTAGAGGTTTCTATGTATAATTCACGTAAAGAAGATCCACGAATATATCCGCTGGGTAGATGAAATGGCATGAGAGAGGTTAAGCTATAGAGTATTGCTTCATAATAGCTAGTACGTTCTTGTTCAGGTATAAACGTGAGTGCGTTGAAAAAAAGCGTTAAAGTGTCAATAATAGCTTTATTTGTATGTTGCTCAAGATAGAATATAAGACGTGCAAGAAGCTCTGTACTATGCGCTATAGTAAGCTTGCTGAGTGCACTTAATGTGTGTAAAAAAAATGAATATACTGTTTCACGATTAGGAAAGCCAAGTGTATACGTATTATCAGTATCTTGATAACTTTTTAAGGTAAGATAGCCCGTAAAGACAAGAGCAGCTTTATAGGAAATAGCGTTAAAATTTGTAATGGTAAGTTCTTCCGGATGAGCCAGAGCCCCATCAAGATGGTATATAGGATAAGCAGTTTGTGCAAGTATGTGGAGCATAAAATAGGGAAGCGTATCGGCGAAAAAATATGACTGTAAAAGAGTATTGTTTAAAAAATGCATAACTGACGTTGGATTATATACCGTACTATTTTCATGAGAAAAGTGATAACCGTTATAATAATCAGTTATGAGCGTAAGCAGTTCATCTGATGAAATCTTTTTTTCTTGTGCTGCATAATCAAGATAGTCTCTAAAATAAGTAGTAAGTTCTTCACGAGTATAGCCTAAGAGTGTAGCTGTTTCAGAACTATAAGTAATATCACGTACGTGTTGTAGCCCCGGAAGAGCTTGTGCTGTACTAGAGCTTATACCAGTAAAAAGCACAAAGTGAAGATATGCATCAAGATTTTGAAGTGTTGTAAAGACTGTATTAAGGAGCTCTTGATAATAGGTGCTATCTTGTTGCCCTGATGTGCTATGTGCTACTAATGGAAAATCATAGTTATCAATAAGTACGACTACTGGTTTAGTACGTGCAAGTTGCTTAACTAATAGAGCAAGCTTATCTTCTAATGTAGTAGCGGGTGTAATATTAATAGTATAATGCCCAGCAATAGTTTCTAATGTATACACAAGATCGCGCTGAAACTCTTGGGGGCTAACGTCAGCAGTGGTATTAAAATCAAGATAAATAACAGGATATGTTTCCCAAGTATAGTGAGTAGTGCTAATAAAGAGTGTATTAAAAAGATGTTTATTACCTTGAAAGAGCTCGTGCAGTGTTGATAGCAACAGTGATTTTCCAAAAAAATCAGGTCGTGCAAACAGCACATATTTATACTGAGTGATTAGTTTGTAAATATGCTCTGTTTTATCAACATAAATATATTCGTTGGTAATTATATCTTTAAAAGAAAGAGGGGTAAGCGGTAATTTTTTCATAGTATAATCCATGATAAAAAAACTTCCTTCAAGACTGGCATGGGAGTAAGCCTTGAAGGAAGTTAAAAGCGTTAAGCACTACTGCTCATGCGAACTTATTTAAACTTCAGTGTATCCAGGTGGACAGCTGAAAGTAGTAATAATGTGTTTTTCACATAATGCTTCTGCAGTTACGGGAACCATTTTTTCGCAAAGTGGTCTTTCTGCTGTTTCATAACTTACTGTGCAAGCAGCTGGACATGCTCTGCGAGGAGCTGGGCATGGAGCTGGACAGCGACGTGCAGATAATTCGCTTGCTATACTGGTGCCTAATACACCGAGTAAAGCTATAGAAAGTATCTTTTTCATTATATCTTCCTTTGAAAGATATGGTTAAACATGTAACTTTTCAGGTATGTGTTTATACAAGATAAAGCACAGTTCCTGTGGGTTGAAATAATAGCTATTAATTTCAATTTTTATTTTATATTAGTCAAAAATATAAAGTCAACACTTATATAGTAATAAAGTGTTTTAGCTGATTGGTAAATATAAATTACCATTAAGAATTAATATTTTAAAATATATAAGAAAGATAATTGGTTATGAGTACTCGTTTAAGAACGTTGGTTTTTTGTCAATTTTAAAGCATTCTCGACAGCGTGCTTGATAACATTCTTCAGCACCAATAACAATAATTGGATCGTTGTAACGTGCGGGCTGACCATTCACAAGACGTTGCGAGTAATATGCATCATTACCACAAGACATGCATACTGCATTAAGTTTTGTTATGGTATCTGCTATAGCAAGTAAAGACGGCATACAGCCAAAAGGAAGCCCACGAAAATCTAAATCAAGACCAGCTACGATAACGCGCTTTTTCTGATCTATAAGTTCTAAAATAATAGTAATTATTTCTGGTTTAAAAAATTGTACTTCATCAATACCAATAACATCTGCCTGCTCAAATATAAAATCACGTATTTGTTCAGCAGATTCAACAGCGAAAGCTTTAATTTTATCGCCATTATGCGCATGAATATATTCAATAGTTTTGCGTGTATCAAGACTATGTTTAAATATAAGTGTTTGTAATTGAGCAATTTGTGCTCGCTTTAAGCGTCGTATAAGCTCCTCAGATTTACCTGAAAACATAGAGCCGCAAATTACTTCAAGACGACCATGATTATTTCTTTTAGAAAACATACATAATTATAGAGGTAGAGCGTGGGCACGTGATAATTATTATCACGTGCCCGTGGGTTTTTATTTAGCAGAAAGTGTTATTGAACCATGAAGTGAAGGTGTTTGCTCAAGGCAATTATATAAAGAGGCTAACAGAGAAAGTAGTTCTCGTTTATAAGGTGTTGCCGAAGAACGTTGTTGTAATTCCGTGAGAATTTGATCTGCAATAGATGTAATTTGATGCCATGCTTGAGTATCTTCAGATCGTTCAATTTCAAGTGTTACTGTTATTTTAGAGCTATTTTCTAACTGCTCAAAACTTGGACGTGTCGGTTGTACTTGGAGAGCATCAGTAGCGTTAAGGCTTAAGCTTGCCGTAGCGGTTACAGTGAGTAAAGCAAGAGAGAGTAGTTTTTTAGTCATCATAGGTAACCCTTTGATGTTAAAGATGTGTAACGATACTGTCTTTATTTCATAGTAATCCTCTCTCTGTTCTTGTCAAGCAAATTAACTCTAGAAACTCTTGCTGGATATATATGCTCTTATATAATCTATAATAAGTAATAGAAATTAAAAAAAAGTTACATAAATAATCTTAAAATATAAGAGGGGATGGTATGAATATATATATGCAAACGATACTATTATTTCTTTTATGTGGTAGCTCATGTATAGCAAATCCTCGAACTATAGAAGCCGATGAGCTAAAAAAACTACTTGATACTGATAAAAGCAATGTATTAGTAATTAATGCTCTATCAGAAGAATCATTTAATGATTGTCATATTGCAGGGTCAATGAGTGCTTCTATTACGCGCCTTGGATACCAGAGTAGAGTATGGCCGATGTCTCAAAAAATAGTAGTATACTGTGCATCACCTGCCTGCCATGCTGCTGAAACGGCGTATTATATTTTATCTCAGATAGGATTTACAAATTTATTACTATATCGTGGCGGCATGCGTGAATGGCGTGCTAAAGGATATCCTGTAGAAGGTGCTTGCCTTGTAGTATACTGAGTGTTACAATAACAATACAGTTATTATAACTGATTGCGCAACATGGGAAAAACAACTATGCATAAAATAATAGTGATAAGCGTTCTTATTGGTATTGTAGTGGTTGGTAGATTTTTTTCCAGCAACGCAATAATATATCTAAAGTATCGCCTTTTATAACGTATGCGTACTCTATACCAGGTACGTACCGTCTTGGTTTTACCAATCTTGATCGTGAAGTTACTATAGATCGCTTACCAGTTAAAGGTAATATACCTCATTGGCTTTCGGGCACGCTGTTTCGTAATGGTCCTGCAAAGTTTAGTACACATACTAGTTGGGTTTCTAATTGGTTGGATGGTCTTGCAATGATACATGCATTCTCGTTTCATGAGGGAAGTGTTAGCTATGCTAATAAGTTTTTACGCACCAGTAACTATGACTCAGTGGTAAAAACAGGTAAAATGTCATATGTAGGATTCGCTCAAGATCCTTGTAAATCATATTTTAAAAAGCTTGCTTCTCTTTTTATACCTGCTTCTTATAAAGGGGAGCGTATTCATAATGCTAACGTAAATATTGCTCGATTTGGCGCACATTTTGTAGCACTTACTGAAACGCCATTACCAGTGGAATTTGATTCACAAACACTTGATACAGTAGGAGTAATGCATTATAACGATACATATCCTGAATCTAATATCCATGATACCGCACATCCTCATTATGATCATGAGCGCAAAGAGCATCTGGGGTATTTTACCCAGTTTGGCCGCAAAAGTACCCATAATCTGTATCGTATTAAAGAAGGGTTAACTCAGCGTGAACTTATTGCTTCGCTTGAGGTAGATGAACCTTCGTATATGCATAGTTTTTTTTTAACGCCTAAATATGCCATTTTAACGCTTTTGCCTTTGGTAATAAATCCACTTGATCTTTTATTAAAACAACAAGCATTTATTAAAAATTTTAAGTGGAAGCCTGAGCGAGGTACAAAATTAGTAGTTATTGACCGTACAAAAAATGCTATTACGGGCATATATACAACTATACCGTTTTTTGCATTTCATGCGGTAAATGCCTTTGAAAAAGATAATACTCTTGTTATGGATATTATTATGTATTCTAATAGTAAAGGTATTCTAGCGGCTGATCTGACGCAATTATTATCAGATTCAAGCAAGCTTCTACAGGCACAACAGGCTCCAGTTGCGTTATCTTCAGATGCCGATATATCTGATGTAGGACAATTAACCCGTTTTATACTTGATCTTAAAAGCGAGCAAATAACGCATAAAAAGCTTGCAAATGAACGTATGGAATTCCCACGTATTAATTACGATCAATATAATGGTAAAGAGTATACATATGTATATGCTGGCGGTAAAATAAATGCTCCAGCATATGTTATAGATAAGCTTATAAAAGTACATGTGCAAACAGGAGAAGTTCTTGAATGGCATGAAGCGTATTGCTATCCTGGAGAACCAGTATTTGTTGCTGCACCGCAAGTACATGCTGAAGATGATGGTGTCGTTTTGTCAGTTGTACTTGATGCACGCAAGCAAACATCTTTTTTATTAGTGCTTGATGCGCATACATTTAAAGAAATAGCACGAGCTGAAGTGCCACATCATATTCCATTTGGTATTCACGGTCTTTATGCGCAATCCGGAAAATAACACAGTTAAGCTAATTATTCTCTCGAAGTAAAGCTATACTCTTTTAAAGAAATATGTCATACTCCTGCCAAGCGCGTGGATACCCAATTTAAAAGGAGAGAGCATGGTGTATTTACTAGGTACATTACTAACAGCATTAAGTGTTTATAGTACTAATGTAATAAGTTATTCCTATACACCATATTTGCCATACCCATCGTATAATTACTGCTATCCCTATTATAATAAAGTATATCAGTATGGTGCATCATATTATCCTCCTTATTGCTATAATTATACGTATGCTTATGCACCGTGTAGCTATAAAGAATTACCAGAGTGTTGCTTTAAAGATGTATGTACTAAAGGCAAAACAGTATATCTTGTACCGTGGTATACTACTGAACAAAGAAATTTGTTTACTAGTGGTAATCAATTTTTGAGATTGCTACAGAACGAACTTGAACGCTATGGTTATATATTAAAAATTACTCATGATATTAGTAATCTTACAGATGTTGCTTATATTATACTGTTTGATCTTTACTGTAATGAACGAACGGTGCGCTTGCTACAAGATCTTAAAAAGTATTCTTATGAGCAGCGAATACTGTTTCTTTGGGAACCACCTTCTGTTTCACCTATAAATTATCATCCGGTCTGCCATACACTCTTTTCTAAAATATTTACGTGGCATGATGATCTTGTTGATAATTGTACCTATTTTAAGTTCCATTATCCGCAAGCAACACTAGAATCGCTGGTGTATAGTGTGCCATTTGGTGAAAAAAAATTATGTACACTTATAGCATCTAATAAGAGTTCACCGATACCAGGTCAGTTATACTCTCAACGTCAGGAAATTATTGAGTTTTTTGAGCACACTGCACCACATGTATTTGACGTATACGGTGCAGGTTGGCAAGAGCATAATTATAGCACGTACCGCGGACCATTAGCAGGGTATCCATTAAGTGCCGATTTTAGTTTTGAAAAAATTAAGTGTTTGCAAAAATATAAGTTTTGTATTGCGTATGAAAATATGCATGCTATACCAGGATATATCACAGAAAAAATATTTGACTGTTTTATTGCAGGGTGTATACCAGTATATTGGGGAGCTAGCAATATTATTCACTATATACCTAAGAACTGTTTTATCGATCGTAGGGATTTTAACTCAAATGAGCAGCTCTATCAGTATTTAATAGCAATGAGCGAAGAAGACTATAATGCATATTTACATGCTATTAAGCAGTTTCTCATGTCTCCTCAAGCACGTATTTTTCTTAATAGTACGGTAGCGCGTACGTGTGTACAGACCCTTATACATAAAAATGGCTGCAAAATTACGAGTTTTGAGCAGTCTATGACATGTCAGTCTTTTTTTAGTTATAAAACTAACGATTGGCATATACTTAAGCAGCTCTATTATCAAAATCACTTTAGTACAAAACAGCAAGCACAAGAGCCACGTATACCATTAAAAATTCATCAAATTTGGCTTGGAAGTCCGATACCAGTACAACTACAAGAATTGGCGCATACCTGGCATATTAAACATCCAGAGTGGGAATATAAACTATGGACTGATAAAGATCTTGAAAACTATAATTTAGTAAATCGCAAGCTTTTTAATAGCGCGAATAATTATGGTCTTAAATCTGATATTGCTCGGTATGAAATATTATACCGTGAAGGTGGTGTATATATCGATATAGATTGCGAGTGCTATATGCCACTTGATATTTTACACTATACCTATGAGACCTACGGTTGTTTATTCCCTCATCAGACTATTATATCAAATGGTATTATTGGTGCACGAGCTGGGCATCCTTTTTTAAAAGCGTGCATTGAACATATGAGTACTGCAATTCAAGAAGATAACGAAAATGAAATTCTCAGTAAAACAGGGCCTTATTATCTTACCACCCATCTTTTAAACTATATTCGCATGCATCCTCATGAAAGTATTATTTTGCCAGCCAGTTATTTCTTTTCATTTCCACTACAACTGCAACATGCATATTGGCAAAAACAACTTTCGCAAAAATCTCTTCAAGCACTCGTGCGACCTGAATCGTTTGGTACACATTATTGGGCAAATAGCTGGATGAAACAATCTGCACTACGAAAATAGAGTTTATTTTGCAGCAATAGAACTATATACTTGATACTAGTATTTATTTTAACTATGACTAAGGGCTCAACATGAAAAAAATTATACTAGTACTAAGCAATGTAATTTTTTATAGTACGCTTTTACCGTTTAAACTTGATGTTACTACTCATATAAAAAATTCTAGTACAAAAAAGTGTACGACAAATTATTGCATATTTACTCTTGACGCATATAAAGCACAAAGTGTTGATCATGGTCCTTCTTCATGGACTTTTAGTGTTCTTGCACAAGATAATGCAAGTGTAACATTGCAAACGAGAATAATAGATAAAGAAAATAATAATCAAGAGCAGCTAATAGCAGAGCCAATAGTTAAAATTTTGTGGAATACGCAAGCAACTTTTACGACTACACAAACAATACAGTATAATTTCATGTTTTTGCCTACTTATCTTAACAATTTTATTGATAGAGTATTTGGTCCTATTCGCACTATTAAAGAATACGTACTTATACTAAATCCAATCAGAGACTAACTATTGACCCTTAAAAAGGGGTATGAGTATACTTGCCAAAAGTATACAAGAGCACGTTAGTTTTCTAGAAAAGAGAGTAGTATGAATAAATTCAGGGTATCTAGTGTGTTATGGGTTTTTTTCTCAGTACACCCATTACTACCTGTTTCAATAGTAATTCCCCAGAGTTTAGTTAAGCTTACTACAACTGGTATACCTCGTGATGCTACTCAAAGACTTTCAAGTTATCCCTATATTACTGGTGATACGTTTCGAGCATTCTGTGATTTTGTAATTGATGAAACCTGTATACCTTTTGATCCTGCTCAAGTCTATACCGGAGCTACTATTTTTTTAAATGGCAACCATTTGGATTTCTTTTTTAAGAAAGTACACCCAGTAATTAAAGCACGGTATATACTAATCACGCATAATAGTCGCCATAGTGCACCGGGAGCGTATGCTCATTTTTTAGATGATCCAAAGATTATTGCATGGTTTGCAAAAAATACTGATATAGTGTCTCATCCTAAGCTTATATCTATTCCATTAGGTATAGCTAATAGCTATTGGCCACATGGTAACGTGCAGGTATTTAACGATATACGTAGTCTATTACCGTCTATTACTAAAGATAAATTGATATATGTTAATTTTAATGTTGCTACTAATTTTGATGGTAATGAGCGTTTGGAAGCATATGCTTATTTTAAAGATCAACCATTTTGTACGTATTCAGCTCAAAAGCCATTTGAAGAGTATATACGAGAGCTAGCAGAGCATAGATTTGTGATAAGTCCTGAAGGAGCTGGTATTGATTGTCATCGTACATGGGAAGCACTTTTAGTGGGCACTATACCTATTGTAAAGCATTCTACCATAGATCATGTTTTTGATGGATTACCAGTCGTGCTTATTAATCACTGGAGCGAAGTAACTCCTGAATTTCTTGAGGCAAAATATGCTGAACTTTCTACAAAACAGTTTAATACAAAAAAACTATGGGCAGATTACTGGTTTACACTAATACGGCACTATCAAGGACGAGCTGCTGGTTCGCATATACCACTACATTTTCCACTTGATTTTCATGATGCAATGGCACCAAGCGCACTGTATAACTATAAAAAAGAGTTAACACAGTTTAAAGTAGAGTGGGTAGTAGTTAAATTTTTATATGATGCTTTTATTAAATATGGCTTAGATTATGCGCCACAACCACGTATACCAAAAATTATTCATCAGATTTGGTTAGGAAGTGAACTTCCTGAAAAATATAAAAAATTCCAAGAAAGCTGGCGTGTACAGCACCCTGATTGGGAATATAAGCTTTGGACAGAACGTGATATACAAGCTTTTGGTCTTACAAATAAAAAATTGTTTGATGCTGCTTGTAATTATGGTGAAAAATCAGATATAGCCCGTTACGAAATTTTATATAGAATGGGTGGACTGTATGTAGATACAGATTTTGAATGCTTACGTCCGTTTGATGTGTTTCATCACACGTGTAATTTTTATGCAGGGCTTACCTATGGCAAAGAAGTAACGCTCTTTAATGGTCTTATAGGATGTTCGCCAGGTCATCCTATTTTAAAAGCATGTATCGAAACTATGCAACGAAATGCTGAAAGTCAAGATGATGCTATAAGTATTCTTTTCAGAACGGGACCATATCATCTTACGCGTTGCTTTAAAAGTAATTTCACCCAGGGTGGACGTAATATTGCCTTTCCGGTTATATATTTTTATCCATGGCCTAATTATAATCGTGATGAAAATAAACCTGAGCAAATTCAATCGTGGATTAAGCCAGCAAGCTTTGCAGTACATCATTGGGAGTCAGCATGGAATAATTATAAGCCACCACATCGTTCTGGCCATATAGCAAAATAATCTCTATAAAGGAATCAGGTGAAATATACTATACGTTTTTTTGTTATAGTACTATTAATTGGTAAATTGTGTGCATCTGATGATGGTTTTTATCTTATGACTGTTCTCTATAATGAGACCAATTCTGAGCGTTGTGCTGAATATAAAGCATGTTTTGAAAGAAACTTAGCGCATCCATTAATTAAACACATTACTGTTATTTATGATACATCAAAGAACGACGGAGTTAATGAGCTCTTAAGTTATTTGCAACATAAGCCGGTTTCTTTGTATTATGTAGATGCTCGTCCTACCTATGGTCTGTGCTTTCAGCTTGCTCATCAGCAATATAAGCAGGGTAAAATAATATTAAGTAATGCAGACATATATTTTAATCACACGCTTGCACTCTTGCTTTCGTATAACTTGAAAAATAAATTATTGGCACTTACACGTTGGAATGTTCTTAACGATAAAACGCTGGCACTATACTGTACAACACAAGGAGTTAAAGCGGAATTTTCTCAAGATACGTGGATTTTTGAACTACCGCTTAAGACGTTTTATGATGATATATTACTTGGTATGCCTCATTGTGATGGCCGAATAGCATATGAAGCACAGAAAGCTGGTTTATGTGTACTTAACCCATGCTTAACAGTGCAATGTTGTCATATGCATTTGTCGGCTATTCGTAATTACGATAAATATGGGCCTTATAAGCGTGATGCAAGTTGTAGTATAGTGCCATGGTCTACTCTTACAGAATGTCAGTAATTAGTCCTGCTTGATATGCATGTGCTTTTGCTTTACCTAATAGTACACAACGCTGTAAATAATGTAATTTCGTTTCTATATAATCCTCTTGTTCTTCAAGTAGAAAGAGCGGATGAGGATTTTCTTCAAGATCATGTTCGATAGCAATATATGTCTCTAACGGGATATGAGAACCGGTAAGCTCAATAAAATAACCAAAGCGACATATAAGTGACCACATTAAATCATCAAGATCGTTAGTATCAGGTAAAATACCTGCTTGTCCAAACTCTAATATATTATCAGCAATAGAGCGTATGCACGGCCATACATTTTCTTGATCATGAGAGCTCCATATAAGCTTATTAAGGCCATGTTCTAGAAAACGCATAAGCATATGCCGTAGATCAATAACGGAGATATCCTGATCGTTAGTATTAGTAGTATGCTCTTGAGTGAGAAGATAAATAGTAGTGCTCAGTTGCTGTAAAAACGCCATTGGATTATCTTTAAACTCTTCAAAGCGTTCTAGAAAAGCATTATATAAAGTAGTATTGATTTGACTCTCGATGGCTTTTATATGAGGTGACGCAACAAAATAAGGCTGTAAAAGCTCGGCAAGTGATACTAATAATGTATCAAATGCATATGCGCTTATGCAAGGCGTTGTTTTAAGTCTTTGATTAAAAATATTTAATGTAGCCCGGGCATATTCTCGTAATTGATATTTTTGAATAAAGGCTAAAAATTGTACCAGATGATTAAAATTGAGCGCAAGAAATTCTGGACCGTATTCAGGACGCTGATATACATGCTTAAAAAAGCAACGCAATCCTGATTGAGTGAATTTAATAGGGGTACAAAAGGTATCAAGTGAAGCTTGCTGATCAGCTAGAGCGTATTGACAGATAAGCCCGTTGAGAAGTACGCAATATACAAAGAACAGGATATGTTTACTCATAGTGTCCTTAGAGTTTTATAAAAGCTTAGTGTGCCATTATGGTATCATGAAGTAGGGCAAGCTTCAATGGTATATATGAGGGTGTATACGAGCATATAATAATTCTAGAAGCCTCAAAAAATTGCAATAATATTAAAATAATTTATTATTATAAATAATAATGAATTAAGAAGGGTTATACATGGCATTATACCAATACCAAGGTTTTTCGCGAGATGGCAAAAAGGTGCGCGGTTATATCGATGCGTCATCGCTACAGAGTGCGCGTGAGCTTCTTGCTAAACAAGAGGTATTTATTAGCAGTCTAGAAATTACTGATGGGGTTGCTAGTACTCAAGGATCTTTTATAAAAAGAATCTTTAGGCGTGGTGTAAGTACGAAAGACAAAATATTTTTTACAAAACAACTTTCAGTACTGCTGAAATCAGGAGTACCGTTATTGCAAGCGCTTGAACTTTTAGTAGATCAGTCTGAAGGGTCGCTTCGTTCTATTGTGGTAAGGCTGAAGGATGGTATTAAAGAAGGATCATCATTGGCTGATCAACTTTCACGCTATCCAAAAATATTTGATAATATTTATGTGCAGTTAGTGCGTGCTGGAGAGGCGAGCGGTAAGCTCGAATTAATTTTAGAGCGGCTTACTGCTTATTTAGAGCGACGCCAAGAAATAATAAAACGCATAAAAAAAGCGCTATCGTATCCTTTGTTACAACTTGGGGTAGTAACTGCCGTAGTTATAGTTTTACTGACATTTGTTGTACCTAAAATTGCGGCAACATTTGAGACACAAAAAACAGTATTGCCTGCCCCGACCCGTATATTACTTGGTTTATCACATTTTTTAACCGGGCATTATATACTACTAGGAATCACGGTATTTGGTGCTTTTTTACTAGTGCGTATGTGGCGTAAAACAGAAAGTGGGGCACGTACTATAGATACTCTCAAGCTTAAGTTACCTATTGTACGTTATTTTGCACGTATTGGTGCTGTAGTGCAGTTTTCTCGTACACTGGGAATGCTTATAGAAAGTGGGGTAAATTTAGCAGAATCATTGCAAATTGTATGTAATATTATTGATAATACTATTTTGGTTGATGCGCTTAATGCAGCACGAGACAACATTATTAAACAAGGTAAAATTTCTCATTACTTAGCACAAACTGGTATTTTTCCTCCTATTGCTATGTATCTTATTAATACTGGTGAGCAGAGTGGCCATTTAGATGCTATGTTATTAACGGTAGCAAAATATTATGAGGATGAACTTACTGAAGTGTCAGATAGCTTGGCATCGAAATTAGAACCGCTTATGCTTATTATAATGGCACTTATTGTAGGATTTATAGTAATTTCTATTGTATTACCGCTCGTTAATATTAATGAACTAGCTGGTATCTAAGACTAGAATTTAAGAAAGGAAGATATATGAACATGGTATATACCCATAACAGAAGAATGGCCCGGCCAGGTTTTACGTTTATTGAGCTTGTTATTGCTATTGCTATTTTAGCAATTTTAGGTGCATTAGTAGGGCCTGCGCTATTGCGCTATGTAGGTAGAGCAAAAGAAACAAATGCTACTGCAAATGTACAAACGATGAAAGTAGCAATAGAAAACTTTCAGGCAGATACTGGTAAATTTCCTATGCGACTTTCAGAATTGACGTATAAGCCAATGGACCCTAAAATTGCCCGCAAATGGCATGGTCCGTATCTAGAAAAAGAGATCCAAGAAGATCCATGGGGTAACGAGTATCAATATCGGGTAAATCCACCGGGAGCAACACCGCCATATGAATTATATTCATTTGGACCGCTCGGTGAAGGATCACCACGTGAGAGCTGGATTAATGTCTGGAACTTATAACCAGCGTTCCGGTTTTACTTTTTTTGAGCTTGTGGTTGCTATTGCAGTGCTTGCTATAATAGCAACCATAGCGCTCCCTCGTCTTGGTCAGCGTAAGCCACGTGCTGTGCGACAGCAAGTGATTGAGCAGCTTTCTGCTTTGGTGACACTCGGATATATACGCGCATTAGAAACTGGTAAAGCTCAGCGCGTATTTTTTGATCTTAAAAAACAACACGTACAGCTTGAGCAACAAGTACTACAACAAAAGCGTACAAGTACTGTACAGCCAGCCCGTTTTGAACCAGTACAAGGTGCTTTTATTACAACACGCTTGCAATGGCCTGAGCATCTTGAGATTAAGCAATTTTATATTAAACGTCGAGATGAATTGCGTACTGGTGCAGGAAGTGAAACAAATACAGTATGGTTTTATATCGCACCAAGTGGTATAGCACAAGAAGTAATTATTAATACTACTGATACACATGAGCTTGATAGTGCTGGACTGCCAGTGCAAATGAGTCTTGTGTTAAATCCTTTTTCGTTACAGTTTACGGTGTATGATGCATTTCAACATCCGTCGTAAAACATGTAGTGCTGGCTTTAGCTTTATCGAAGTAATAGTAGCATTGGCACTTATAGGTATTATCGCGGTTACATTGCTTAATTTACAAAGTACTTTGCTTAAGACAAGTTATAGGGCACGTGCGCTCGTAGAGCGTGTAATACTCATGAGTACGTATTTGCGTGAGCAACACAAAGCAGATCTTGAGCAGATAAAATTGCCACAAGAAAAAACGAGTTCTGATAGTTCTCCTGTAATCCAATTGCAGTACTCCACTCAAAAATGTACTATACAGGGATTGCATGAGATTAATGGGCTTATAACAGAGCGTGTACAATCATCATGGCAAGAGTTTGGCAAGCGTTATCAAGATAATATTGTGTTTATTCGTTATAAGCCGGAGCCGGTAGAATCATGATAACATATACTAGAATTACTAAAAATAGCGCCGGTTTTACATTACTAGAAATAATTATTGCTATTGCGTTAAGTTCGCTTATTGCTCTAGTGCTTTATACTACATTTTGGCAAACCCAAAAAACGGTAAAAGGTATTCAAGCTCTTGTTGCCGCTGATATGACTCAAGCCAGTCTCTACTATCAACTTGAGCGAGATATCATGGGATTTTTCTTACCATCACGTGCTATCAAAAAGGTGCCAAAACATACTACGTCTTTAGCCAGTCCAACACAAGAAATTTTACAAGATAAAGAAAAACAAGAAGTATCTTCTCCGCCGATAACGCATGTGCTCTATAGTGCGCAGGAGAGAGACATGCTTAATTTGCTTACTTTTATAAGTACCAGTTCTTTGCCAGTATTTGTTGATCCGCGACAACAAGAATCGCCAATATATGCTGTGCGTATTACGTATAGGTTGCGTAAAGATCCCTATAATAATCACCTCTATATTCTTACTCGACATGAAAGCACCGATCTTACGTTTAAGGTGTCGCCAGAACCACAAAAAATGCGTGCTTCAGAGTATGAAATTGCGCGTAATATTCGTACGGTACGGATTACGTATTGGTTTAAAGAACATAACAAAAGCAATACTAGTTCTAAAGCATATACTGCTGTACATACCTGGTCAGTTGATGAACAGCTACAGCGTAAACAAGAGCCGCTGTTTCCTGAATTTATGAAGTTTGAGATTACTTTTAGTCAAGATGGTAAAGAGTATTCTACATACTTTTTATATAAAATACCCGTTATGGCGCCAGCGTTCGTAAAAGAAACTAGTAAAGAAAATAGTAATGAGCAGCATGAGATAAAAGAGCCTGAAAAACCTGAAGAAGAGAAGAAATCATGAGCGTAGAAACAGTAAAGCCAGGGTACGTGTTGGCACTTGCGCTTATGGTGATGTCATTAAGCGTTATCATGCTTACCAGTATTTTTTATAAAAGTATTGTACACTATAAATATAGTACGTATTTTATGCGTCGCGAAAAGGCACAATGGCTTGCGCTCAGTGGTATTGAGATAGCACGTGCACAATTAGGTATTACTGAGCCTAAAAAGCAACGCGAGAGTACCAAAGAAAAGAAAGAACACATTCAAGATAGCGCACTTAATAATACCCAAGAAACTGCTTCTCAAGAAATATCTACCAAGAAGGTGCGCATTGGTAAAAAGTTAAAATTGGTAAATCGTTGGCAAACGTTTACACTGCAAGAACGCACTGATGGTATTGATGCTACGATTAAGATTTTTATAGCTTGTGAGCATGGTAAGGTTAATATTAATCAATTGTATAATTTTAATCAGCGGCAATTTATTACGCAAGGACCATTTGATGCGCTGGCATTCTATACCATGTTTTTTAATCGGCTTACGCCTTTGGTGCACCAGAAAAATCTTTTAGATGCATTTGTTCAGTTCTTAAAAAACCGTGGATATGAACTTGATGATGTTACTTCGCTCAATGTTAAACAGGAATTTTCGGTGTTTGCTAATCGTATAGTTCGTGAGCCGGAACAACAGGCATCTGCAAAACAGGTATATCTTATGGATTTGTTTACGCTGGATAGTGAACGGATGACGCTAGATCCATTGTTTTTGAGCGTGAGCATACAAACTCTGCTTGGTTTACGACAACACCATATGCGCGATTATGAGCATGTGTTAAAAGATTGGAACGAAGGTATGCCATGGGAGCAGGCATGGGATAAAGTGCTCGCACCTCTGTATGGAAAAGAGTATACTGTACTTCCTGAAGAACTGAAGCCACTGTTAAGCTCGCAAGTTGAGCCGAGTGTATTTTCTGTGATATCATATGCAACAGTTGGCGAGATGACACAAAAAATGTACGCTATTGTGCAGAAAGATCGCTTATCGAATCAGTATGAAGTCAAAAAAGTATATTGGATCTAAAGGAAGCTTATCTTGCATATAAAAACAGAAACCCAGGTTGGCCTTTTTATGCTTCTTGCCTTGGGTTTATTTGCGTATATGACGTTCCATATAGGTGTTTTACGTTTTGATCGGGCTCTTTATAATCGCTATATAGTGACATTTAAAGACGTATCAGGGCTGAGTAGAAAAGCAGACGTAAAGATTGCAGGAGTAAAAGTAGGGTGGATAGATTCAGTAGTATTATTCTGTACTGATTCTGAGCAATGCCCAGAAAGTGCTGCTGAGGTTACTATTATGGTCTTAAAAGACTATATTATACATAGCGATGCCTATGCATTGGTTCGTCAAGAAGGATTTTTAGGAAATAAATATATTGAACTTATACCTGGTGACCCTTATTTACCGGTAATTCCCTCCGGAGGAAGATTATTACGCAAAAGCTTAGAGCCTATATCTGTTGATGATATTTTGCGCCAAGTAAAACATATTGCATCTAATGTCGATGATATTACTTCATCGTTAAAAGAAGTATTAGGAGGCCCACAAGGAACACAACAAGTGCGCACAACTCTTGATAATTTTAATAGTGCAGTAAATAGCGTTTCTTCTCTTGCAGGATCTATTGAGCGAATTGTACGGCATAACGAACAAAATGTTAATTTCATTTTAAGCGATTTGCGTGATGTTAGTAAAGAACTCAAATATAATGTACAACGTATTGGTGATGATGTGCATCAATTAGCACATGATCTTGAAACAAATGTATTTCCTGCATTTCAAACAAGTGTACAGACCATAGCACAGACAGTAGATCGTGATTTTAGCCGTATTACTACAAAACTAGAAGGAACATCAGTATCACTCGATGAAGCTGCATTACAAGTTCGTGATGGGTTTAAAAATGTGAGTGAAGTAGCGCAGAAACTCAATGAAGGACGTGGTGTCCTTGGTAAGCTTATTAATGAAGATGAAACATACAGAGATATTAAAATTGCCGTCAGTGGTCTTAAAAATTATTTAGCAAAGGTTGATACATTAGGTATTGTTGTTGATGCACACTCTGAATCTATGCATCGTCCTATCTGTCCCTATACATTTCAAAATGCTAAAGGATACTTTAATTTAAGAATTCACCCAAACGAAGATCATTTTTATCTTATTGGTATAGTAGGATCTACGTTGGGGTATATTGAACGTGAGGTTAAGTTTAGACGGTGGTTTACTGCACAAGGCTGTCCTCTTATTCCCGATGATTTAAATTTACGTGATCGAGATATATTGCGCTTTGCGCCACGCAAAGATACTATTGAGCAAAAGCTTGATAGATTTACTATAAACGCTCAATTTGGCAAAATATTTAAAGATATAGCAGTGCGTTTTGGTATTTTCGAAAATACTGCCGGAATTGCTGTTGACTATGATATACCATTTGACTGTGAACGTTTACGTTGGGTAATGAGTCTTGAAGCATTTGATTTACGAGGACGCATGCGTCTTGCTGATGATCGCCCGCACTTAAAATGGATTAATAACGTCTTTGTAACTCGTAATATATATTTAACATTTGGTGCTGATGACTTTATATCACGTCGTAGCAAGAATGCATTTTTTGGCTTTGGTATACGCTTTGCAGATGATGATCTTAAGTATCTTCTTTCAAAAGCCAATCTTACGTGGTAGTGGGTATTAGTGCTGCATTAATTTTATAATCTATAGTCCAATTACTAAAAAGTGTTTTAAGATACGCGAGCTTTTTGATGCGATCTTGTGCTACTGGTATAGTTGCTTGATCTATAGTAAATAGAGTATCTAAGCGTAGTTTTTTAAGCATGGTGCACCATGCTATATATACCTGCAAGTCGTGGTGTTCACGCTCAAGAGCATGCGTAAAAGAAATAAGCGGTTGTATAAAATCTGTAGGCGATGTAGGTACAGTATACGTTTTTTGTATGGCTATAATCAGCTGCTGAGTAAGCTCTTTAGGAGGATATTCACGTAGTATCTCAAATGACGCATCAGCATACCATCGAGTCCATATATGCTCATGTTCTAATAGAGAGAGTAAAGACCATACTTTATATGCAATAGCACCCCAAATACTTACTGCGCAGCAAACTATGGTAAGTGTACGGTGCTTTTGTATATACTCGCCTATGTTTTGCCATACGCTTTGCAAAGGCTTAATATTATTTTTAGAAAAGGGGGACTTGCGATCGGTAATTAACGTGCTAACTGGAGCAACTTGATTATTAGCATTATTTACTGTTACATGCAGAACAAGAGGCTTGTCCATAGCATTCAGTGATATACAGTAAAGTATAAGCCAAAAAGATACTGCTAAAATTTGATACATACCGTCCCTCTCTATTGTATATTGCTTTATTATAGGTACTTGTTCAAGAAACTCTAGTGTTATCTTAATTTTTTTCTCTATAGTAACGATATAGAGAAAAATTTTGGGGTTAGCTGAGGGGAAAGTATGAAGCCGCGTATTGCAGACTATCCAATAGCACAACTATTTCTTGACCGCTGGTCACCACGGGCCATGTCAGGCGAACCAATTACCCATCAAGAATTACTGCAGTTGCTAGAAGCTGCACGATGGGCGCCATCATCATATAATAATCAGCCATGGCGCTTTATTTATGCATATCGTCAAACTCAGTTCTGGGATGTTTTTTTAAATGTACTTGTTTTAGCAAATCAAGTATGGGCCAAAAACGCAGCCGCTTTAATACTTGTTGCATCGCATTGTTTTTTTGAATTTAATGGTAAACCATCACGTACCCATTCATTTGATGCAGGTGCTGCATGGGAAAATCTAGCTTTACAAGGAGCCAGTATGGGCTTAGTAGTGCACGCGCTTGAAGGATTTGATTATGATCGTGCACATAGTATAATACAAGCTCCTAAAGAATATGCTATTGAAGCTATGATAGCGGTTGGAAGACCTGGTAATCTTACTCAGCTACCACCAGAGCTGCAAGAACGTGAATTTCCTTCAGAACGCAAACCACTGCACGAACTTATGTTTGAGGGAATGTTTCAAAAAGAACACGTATAAAATTATCAAGAAAAGACGTACGCTAAAAGATACAAATTATTTTTATTACTGAAGGTATGTCTGAATGAGTATAGATAGAGATAATAGAACTGTAATTTCTTTGTTAAATGAATATATTACTGAACATAAGCGGGAGCGTATAGAACAGGTGCTTAATAATCGTACCCGCTATTGCACCGTAGTCTTGGAAGATATAGGACAGGCACATAATGCCAGTGCTGTAATTCGTTCGTGTGAAGTATTTGGTATTCAAGATGTTCATATTATAGAAAATAGGCATACCTATCGGGCACATAACAATGTAGCCAAAGGTGCTGCAGATTGGATAGATCTTATACGATATCGTGAGCCTAATACCAACAATACTACTACGGCGTTTGATCAGCTCCGCGCTGCAGGCTATGTACTGGTAGCAACAAGCCCTCATGCATCTGGTTATCAATTACATCAGTTACCACTTGATCGTAAAATAGCTTTGGTGTTTGGTACTGAAGAAACGGGACTTAGTTCATATGCACTTACCCATGCTGATATGTGTGTTACGATCCCTATGTACGGTTTTACACAGAGCTTTAATATATCAGTAAGCGCTGCAATTTGCTTATATGCTATCACTACGCGTCTACGGCAATCTTCAGTGTTTTGGCAGCTTACTCAAGACGAAAAGCTTGCAATTAAACTAGCTTGGCTGCGTAAAATAGTAAAAGGCTCAGCTGAACTTGAGCGACGTCTATATTCTGCAAAATAACAAGAGAAAATAATGGCAATAATATATATAGTATATATTATAATGACAGCATGTTTCACTCAGCCTTTGTATAATGCTGCACCACCCGGCCTTGTAAATATAGGTAATACCTGTTATATGAATGGTGCGCTTCAAGCAATGTATGCTATAATACCGCTTACTCAATTTCTTATTAATAATAGAGGATTGTATCAGCCTGCTTCCATAGCAAATGCATATATTAATCTTATAGATATTATGCGCAAAGCTGGACCTCAACAGATTATAGATCCTATAGATTTTTTTAATAGAATAATTGACGAAGTTATAAGAAGAGAATTAGGTGATAATTGGAAGAGCGGTAAAACTGATAAACAAATAATCGCAGAAAGAACACGTCAACGAGATGCTACAGAGTTGCTCAGAGTTCTTTTTGAGGAGCTTACCAGTAATAGTATACGTTTATCAGTACTTATGAATGTTATACCTAAACAAGCAAATGCGATAGAACAACAAGCAAGAGATGCAAAAACAGAGACAGAATACAATGCTTTGCCTACTGCATATAAAAATACTCATTATCCATTTCCTTTTCACTTACTACCTAAAACATCAGTTTCAGAGATGTTTAAGATTACTCAAACGTCAGTACTTAGTATTATGTGTGAGGACCCAATTTCTAAAAAAACTAGAAAAAGTGACACCCATGAATTGGCATTTTCTCTTGAGATTCCTATTAATAAAGAAGACCCAAGCTTAAAAGGTTGTCTTAGAAAGTATTTAGAAGAAGAGACCATAAGTGGTCAAGTATGTCAACCTAATGAAAACTGCCTAGCACTTACGCAAGAGGGTGGTTGTGTTGCAACTAAAGCTCTTACTATTAATGAGCTTTCTACTATTTTAATACTAGGGCTTAAGCGATTTGAAATTACTAAAGAAGGATATTCTAATAAAATAACTAATCCGGTTACAATTCCCTTACGCTTTGCAACAAGAGAGTACTTTAATAATAATGCACTTGTTGATGCTGAATATAGCCTTATAGGAGTTGTTATACATATAGGTGGCATAACAGGAGGGCACTACACAGCCTATGTTAAGGATCTTGCTACAAATACTTGGTATTATGCTAATGATACATTAGTTACACCGGAAACAATAGATAGGATTACGCTATTAGAAACGATAGGTTATATTGATTACGCGGGTAATACACCGTATGCTTTAATTTATCAAACTACTGCTGTTCCTGTACCGCCACCTCCTGTTGCAGCAGCTACTATTACTTCTTCTCTTGCTCAACTGCAAATTACACTACAGCAGCTAAAAGGTATACTATAAAAGTAGTAATGAGTAATGTTAGTACTCTCTAATTCTTGATTTGTCGGTCTTATTGCAGTAGACTGCTATAATTTTAAAGACAAATGCAAGGTAGTAGTATTTCTTAATGCAGGTGAATATATGAAGATGACAGCAAGAAGAACTTTGGTATTAACAGTTCTAGCGTTTGGGGTTACTAGATGCAACGCAATGCAGCAAGGCTCTGGTTCTAGTTCTGGTTCCTGGGTAGAAGTAAACACTAAAACGCCTGGCACGGGGGAAGATCAGTATTTGTCATTTTTTCAAGAAGAGCATTTGGTTCTTAGTAAAGAGGCACAATCATTTTTAGAATTCTATGGTCTTGATATTATTGAGCTTAA
>CAWJWZ010000001.1:0-293226 GCA_963846705.1 uncultured bacterium | reverse complement strand
CCAGCACCGCGCCCTGCAGACATTGCTGCTGCCAGTGAGCAAAATCGGCATACCTGCAGGGAGAGTGCCGGCAGTGGCGACGGCTGTCCAGTCGTAAAGGCGTCATAGGAACACGGCCGATTCCCGCCAGAATATTGCATGGGACGAGGCATCGGAGACGATATGATGCAGGGCCAGAAGTAATACGTGTTCCTCGTCAGTGAGCTGCACCAGGGTAATACGCATCAGAGGTCCCTGCGTCAGATCAAACGAGCGCTGGACTCTGCCTGCGCCAGGGTATACACCTTGCCTTCCTGCTCACGTGGAGAGAGTTCCCGCAGGTCCACCACCGCGACAGGAACATGGGTGGCTGGTCCGATGACTTGCAGTGGCTGGCCAGCACTGTTGATAAAAGTTGTGCGCAGGACTTCGTGGCGCCTGACGATTTCCTGCAAGCTCTGCCCCAGCGCCTCCACCTGCAAGGGACCCCTCAAACGTATGGCTTCCAAGAGATTATAGGCATGACGACTGAGCCCTAACTGTTCGAGAAACCACAGACGTTGTTGGGCAGAGGACAGTGGAGAGGGTCGTCCCGTCGCACGGAGCAGAGAGGCGTCACCAGTAAATGGACCACTCGTATATGCTGAGCAATCTTGTGCGCCTAGTTTTATTAATGCATTGTTTAATAATAGTCTACTTACTGATAATGCTACAAATGAAGGACACACTACTAATTTTGATTGTGAAAGTAAAACCAGCTGTTCAAGTTCTTGTTTATAAGTAGTTATCCAAGCTACTGTTTCATTATAATTAAAAAACATTTTCCAATTTGCAACAACAATTTTTTCAGTAGAAGAAACCATATATATTACACCATGTTGTGTTGCGCTATACGCGCTCATTATAAATATTTTTAGTATATCTACTCTATTTCTTCTTGCATCTTTTTATTGAGCAATAAGAGTAATGGTATTATCATGAGCAATAGTAAGCGTAAATGAAGAGCTAAGCGGCGAGTGAAGTAGATGAGACGCTATTTGTTGTGTAATATGATGCTGTATAATACGCTTTAACGGTCGTGCACCAAATTCTCGATTATAGCCTAGTTGCGCTACATGAGTAACAATTGCTGGCTCGAATGTAAGTATAAGATTGCGCTTACTTAAACGTTCTTGTAGCTCTTGAAGTTCTGTATATGCTATTGCTTCAATAGTAGTATACGATAAAGGATTAAAAATTAGCGTGTCGTCAATTCTATTTAAGAATTCGGGGCGAAATTTGGATTTTAACATAGCTTGAATAGTGCTTTTAAGAGTGCTAGTGCTACTTGTAGCATTAGTATATTCTTGTACTATGTATTCTGCACCAAGATTAGAAGTCATAATAATTACGCAATTTCTAAATGATACCGTTCGTCCTTTACCGTCAGTTAAATGTCCTTCATCAAGCATTTGAAGAAAGACATCAAAAACTTTAAAATGTGCTTTTTCAATTTCGTCAAAAAGTACTACCGCATAAGGCGTCGCTCGTACCTTTTCCGTAAGTTGTCCGCCTTCATCGTAGCCGATATATCCTGGTGGAGCGCCAATAAGGCGTCCTATAGCATGTTGCTCCATATATTCAGACATATCGATACGAATCAGCTTACTTTCATCACCAAATAAAAACCAGGCAAGTGCTTTAGCCAGATGAGTTTTGCCAACTCCCGTAGGCCCTAAACATAAAAATGAGCCTATAGGTTTGTTTGCCTCCTTAAGTCCCATTTCATGAATTAATAATGCTCTTGAAATAGCTGCTATAGCTTCAGATTGACCACTTACTTTTGATGCTAATACATGAGACATAGTAGCTAACTTTTCTTTTGACATAACTGTTGGTAGAGAGTGTTGAACAGAGGTGGTATCTTGAGGCTTTTTTTGTGTGAACTCTTCATATAACGAAATAAGAGAATATAAAAGTTGCTTGAGCATACGTGGTAATACCTTATAAAGTAAACTTAATATATTAGAAAAGTATAGCAATAATTTTATAACAAAAATAGTTTTATTGAAATAAATTATTACTATACAATTCTTATTTAAAGTACATACGTATTAGCCACTAATTACTATATTCCCATTTTTAAGGTCAGCGCTGAGCGTAGTACTATGAGGATGCTCGAGAATATAACGGGAAACAGGAGCTGCTATATATTGATCAATAGCTCGCTTAAGGGGCCGGGCACCAAATTCCTTTTGGTATCCAAGTTCTGCAATTTTATCAATAACGCGTTTTGAGATAGAAAAAATTAAGTTACGTTCGCTTAATCTTTGTTGAAGACGAGTAAGTTGTAGTTGTGCTATTCTACGAACATCTTCGGGAGTTAATGTTTTAAAGAAGACAACAGCGTCAATACGATTAAGAAATTCAGGTTTAAAAGTTTTTTGCAATAAACGCTCTATTTCTTGTTTTACGCTTTCAGTTACTTCTTGTGCTTCTAAGATAATATCAGAACCAATATTAGAAGTCATAATAATTATGCAATTTTTAAACGATATAGTGCGTCCTTGCCCATCAGTTAGCTGTCCTTCATCTAAAATTTGCAGAAATATATTAAATACTTCAGGATGTGCTTTTTCAATTTCATCAAACAGCACTACGGAATAAGGGTTGCGTCGTACTGCTTCAGTTAGCTGGCCGCCTTCTTCATATCCTACATAGCCAGGAGGAGCACCAATAAGACGTGCTACACGCATGTTTTTCCATATACTCAGACATATCAATACGAATAATACGCTTTTCGTTATCAAAAAGAAAATCAGCTAATGTCTTAGCAACTTCTGTTTTTCCTACACCAGTAGGCCCTAAAAATAAAAAACATCCAATGGGCCTATTTGGATCTGTTATACCTGCTCGATGCATAACTATAGCATCGTGATACTGCAGCAATAGCTTCATCTTGTCCAATAACACGTTCATGCAAAATAGACTCTATATGACAACAGTTTTTTTGTTTCGCTGGTTTGTAATTTATCTGACAGGAATACCTGTCCAGCGAGAGAGTACTAATGCAATATCATGTTCATCAACTTCTTCTTTTAATGAATTTGCTGGTTACATTTTTAAGCTTTTCTTGTTCAGTTTTAAGCTCTTGTTGTAGCTTGGTAAGTTTGCCATATTTTATTTCAGAGGCTTTAGCAAAGTCACCTTCACGTTCTGCTGTTTGAAATTGGTTTTGAGCAGCTTCTATCTCTTCTTTTAATTTATTTATACGTTCTAAAGGAGTTTTTTCAGATCGCCACTGATTGAGCAGAAGCTGATGCTTTTCTTTAAGTTCAGCAAGCTCTTCTTCTAAGTCACTTAATCGCTTTTGCGAAGCTTCATCATGTTCTTTTTGTAATGCTACTTTTTCAATTTCAAGCTGTCTAATTTTACGTTCAAGATTCGTCTATTTCTTCAGGCTGCGATTCAATAGACATTTTTACCATAGCAGCAGCTTCATCAATTAAATCAATTGCTTTGTCTGGTAAAAACCTATCAGTAATATTTCTGGCAGACAAAAGCACTGCATCAATAAGTGCCTGATCTTTGATTCGAATACCATGATGCAATTCATATCGTTCTTTAAGGCCGCGTAAAATAGAAATAGCATCTTCAATTGAAGGTTCATTAATAAGTACTTTTTGAAATCTACGTTCTAACGCAGCATCTTTTTCTATATATTTTTTATATTCTTTAAGTGTCGTTGCACCAATACAATGTAAATCGCCTCGAGCAAGTGCGGGCTTGAGAAGATTAGAGGCATCCATACCCCCTCCAGTAGCTCCTGCACCTACAAGCATATGTAGTTCATCGATAAATAAAATAATAGAATCTTTATTATTTTCTATTTCTCTCAGTATTCCCTTAAGGCGTTCTTCAAATTCACCTTGATATTTAGCGCCTGCTATTAATAATCCCAAATCAAGAGCATATATAGTTTTGTTTTTAAGACTTTCAGGAATATCGTTATTAACAATACGCTGAGCTATTCCTTCAACAATAGCTGTTTTTCCCACGCCTGGGTCACCAATAAATACGGGATTATTTTTAGTACGTCGTGATAAAATTTGTATAACTCTGCGTATCTCTTCATGTACGACCAATAACCGGATCAAGTTTACCTTCGCGAGCTTCTTGAGTAATATTTTTGCAGTAACGCTCAAGAATTTGATAGTGATTTTCAGCGTTTTTTTCTTGTATTGTCTTGCCTTTACGCAACGTACTCATGTGAGCAAGTATATTAGTACGTTTAAACGTACTATTTTTAAAAAAATCGCGAATACTAGTTGGCAAATACGTTGTTTCAGAAAAGGCTAGTAAAAAATGTTCAAGGCTTACATAAGCATCTTTAAGTTTTTCAGCTTCTTGCTTGCATATTGTAATAAAGCTCTCAAGGCTAGGGTCTACAGTAAGTTGTCCTCCTTGTACTATGGGCAGCTTATCTAGCTCTTGATTGACTAAACGTGTAAGTTGACCTGTATCAACGTTTAATACTGTATAAAATGATTTACAAAACTCGTTATTTAAGCTTGCACTAAGTACATGTAACGGTTGTAATGTAGGGTTTTTGCGTTGCATAGCTAATGTAACGCTGTTATTAATAAGATCTTGGCTTGAGTGAGTAAAATTTTCAATGTTCATAAGACTGTACCTTTAACAAGTTAAGTTACTCATTATACCGTTTTCTGTAGTATATGCTGACGCCTTAAGTGCTGATGATATCGTATGGCAAAATGATGAGTATAATCCCGAAGAGCAATAAGCAGCTTACCCATTGGGGTATGAACGTCAAGTTTCACTTCTTTAGGTAAACAGTAAGAAAAAATAGTTTCTTCACGCTTTGCAATACTAAGACAAGGAGTAGTTGGTAATAGATCGCGTACAGCATTAAGTTGTCCTTTACCGCCATCAATTACTACTAAATCAGGTAAATCTCCTCGTGCATAGCGACGTTTTACAATCTCATAGAGTGCAGCATAATCATTTTGTTGCGTGAGAGATTTAATTTTAAACTTTCTAAATTTATTATAAGCAGGTATGCCATTAATAAATCGTACGCAAGATCCAACTAATGCCTGGCTTTGAAAATGCGATATATCAAAACAATCAATAACAATTGGCATATAAGAAAGGTTAAGTATTTTTTGTAGTTCATGTGCAGCAGCTTCAGAAGGTACATGCTGCTTAAGAGCACTTTGACTCATAGCTCTTATTACGTCGTGATCGTATTTATTATGAGTAAAGTTTGCTTTAAGTTCTCTAACAAGAGCATCAAAATGAATAATACATTCATATACATGGCGTGCTTTTTCAAATGCTAACTGCGTAGTATGAAACGTAACAACACTATGAAGGTCTTTAAATAGCGTTTCGTAAGAGCCATCTAGTACTTTAATTGCATTCTTAAGGCGTTCAAGATAGGCCTTGCAATCAAAATCTGGTCGACAAGAACCAGCGCATTTTTGTAAATGATAATCAAGGCATCCTTCTGTTATTTTTTTAGTACACAGTTCTAAGCTAAATGCTCGTATTAAATAGTTGTATGCTTTACGAATACTGTTTTTTTGAAGAAATGGCCCTAAATAACGTCCTTTTTCTTTTTGTACTCGTACTAACTTAAGCTGAGGCAATTCTTCAGAAGTTACTAAAATATATATAAAAGGATTACCATGTTTTAAAAGCACATTGTACTTGGGGTTATTATCCCGAATGAGCTGTGCTTCAAGTAGCCGTGCCTCAGTTTCGCTATGCGTTACTATATATTCAATAGTAGCATATTCACTTAATAATGCTGTTATCTTCCAATCTTTATCTGAAGCATGAAAGTATGAACTAACTCGTTGAGCAAGTGATTTTGCCTTGCCAATATAAATAATAGCGTTTTGGCTATTCTTGAAAAGGTAAACCCCAGGTAAAGCAGGAATATTATCAGGCTTTTTAGAAATAGTAGTGCTCATATTCTGCTTTCTTCATCTACGTTGTTACACGTTACTACAGGTGCTTTTTTCAAATAGAATTATACTCTATATTGCAGAAAAAGTAAAATTTATTAACTTTATACTATTAAAGTCTCACATATACTTTCGCGGTAAAAGCTCGTATATTAATACTATTAAATATATTGTTGAAAAATTAAATTTTAATAAGGGACCTGCAGCAATGCTAAAAATGGTTAAATATGGTGTAGCAAGTATTTTTTTAATGCTTACAATAATTTTAGGATGGAGGCTGTATACGTATTTTTTTGATAATATTCCGCCTATGGTTATGCTCTCGGGTATTAGAGAAGAAGGGGTTTATGCAGGCGATATGCAGTGCACGATTACAGGAAAAGATAATTACAAAGTTGCTGATGTTTCTATTTTTATAGATAATAAACCGGTGGTGTCTAAATTTAAGATAGGCAAGCAGACATTTGAATATCCTCTTACGATTCCTACTACAACCCTTCCTAATGGTCTTCATAAGTTAAAAATAGAGCTTACTGATAGTTCATATAATTGTAATAAAGTAATTAAAGAATATGGATTTTTTATTGATAATCAGCCTTTACAAGCAGCGCTTATATCAGGTGAAGGTGATTATAAAGTGTTTCAAGGACGTACATTACATCTTCAGTTTCAGGTAAACAAAGATATTACGGCAACTGCGTATACTTTAGCAGGTTCTTACTCTTGTTTTGCAGAATCGCCTAATTCATTAATTTATGAATGCTTTATTCCGGTACGTACTGAAGAAATCCCTAATGAGTATCTAGTAACGATAGAGATTGTAGATAAAGTTGGTAATAAAGTAACATTAGAGAATAAATTCCAAGTTATTGCCTATCCTTTTAAAAAACAAACGGTACACATTACTCCTCCAAAATTACAGCAAGAAGCTGAACTTGGTAAAACACGCAAAGAGTTTGAGCAGAACATGCAGGAAGCAACTAAAAATTCTCCTGCTCGCAAATTATGGCAAGGAGCATTTTATCCTCCTATTGAAATTAAAAATATTACTACAGAGTTTGGTACAATTCGCACTACCCAGGAAAAAGGACGTTATGTACATCAAGGCATTGATGTAACTAATGCTCCTCGTAGTGTAATATGGGCAACACAAGACGGTATCGTAGTTATAAAAGACCGTTATCAAGATAGTGGTAATACTGTAGTTATTGATCACGGGTACGGTGTTATGTCGCTTTTTTTTCATTTGGATAGTTTTGCTTCTATTGAGGTTGGTGATATGATTAAAAAAGGATCACCAATTGGGAAATTAGGTATGACTGGCTATGCAAATGGTTATCATCTGCATTGGGAAATGCGTGTAAACAATATTTTTGTTGATCCTCTACAATGGACAAAAAATAACTTTTAAGTAAAAACGGTGTTTGTAAGTAATCGTTTCTATTGGTACCAGTATAAATGGTATATTATAATTTTTATAAGTAATCTCATAGGTTGCTGGTGGTATTTTGGCTTTTGTATGCTCTTTAAGCATATTACGAACTACAAACAAGAATGCTATCAGTTGGAATGTCTACAAACACAGCAAGAAAATCTTAAGAACACTTATGACCAATTAATTACAGAAATACAGCAGCTTACTAATAACATACAAGCTATCTATACTACGCTTTCATCAAATTCTGTTAATCCTATTCAGGAAATTGGCTATTTAGCAGATAAAAGCTCTATCCAGCTCATTACTATAGAGTTAGATAATACTAAACAAAAGATATTTATTAATGCTCAATTACAGGGAAATTGGAATAATATAATTACGTTTTTACAGTATACGCGTGATTTTGGCTATTGCTATAAAAAATTGGACATACAGTATATACCTGTTGAAGATACCTTCAGTATCACCTGTGTGTTAAGTATATATATTGGTAATACAAAAAATATTTCTTTGCCGTCTATATCCACTAATTTGATTACATTGCGGCCAATCTTTACTCAAAAAGCATCACAGAAAGAGCACGTTGATAATAGTATTAACGTTGCGTTTAAGCCTCAGGGTACCTGCATACAAGGAGCTTGCATGTATGCTCTTATTAGGTATAACAATACTGTATATTTGGTGCAAGTTGGAGATGAGGTAGCGTCACTAGGCTATGTAACACAAATTACACCGCATGCTCTTACTATATGTGATTATCAGGGAATACTTCATACTGTTCCAATGCCTTTTATATAGGGAATTTTTTAGCATTAATAGTCATTTTGTTTTTTACTGCTTGGGTTATATCAATATTATATGTTAAACATAAATTACAAAGAGCAAAAACAATATCTGCTACATTATTTTCTACCTTTTGTCGTTTTTTTTCTAGCTCCTCAATTGTATCTTCAGCAAACGTAAATAGATCCATAAGCTCAGCTGCTTGATATACTAAGTCCATAGTGCAGTTCTTAGGCGAATTAAGCTTTTCCCAATCACGTTCTTTCATAAACATTTTAAATATATGTTTAAGCTCATCAATAGTGGTAACAGTATCATTCATGTTGTTTCCTTGCCGCTATTAATTATAATTATTTAATTTTTTAATTTTAAGTACTTAGTTAATTATACCTTACCTAGAAATGGTTTTTAATACAAGCATATTAAAAATAAGGGATTGTATGCTATGTGTTAAACATACTCTTTATCATAGTTAATTCTACTTGCCAATCATTAATAAATTTTGTAGATTCTGCATTACTATCTATTATGATTTATACGAGTTATCTAGGTGCTTTTTTAGTGTTGCTCACAAAAGAGAGAGTATAAGCAATGGTTAAGAAAAAGATTTTAAGTGTCTTTGTTATGGTAGCATTAGGAAAAAAAGTAATAGAGGGTAATACCAATACTTCGGTTTCTAAAGAAAAATTCTATAGTACACCTTTTGTACACTTTTTTACTGCGCCTGAACTTAATCAAGCTCCTATGAGTATAAGCGTAACAGATTGTGATGTTCAAGATGCTATAAAATTAGTAGGGCATACCTGTCACATTAATTTTCTTATTGACTCCGAAGTTAAAGGTACTATTGGTGCCTGTGTTTTGCATAATTGCATGCCAGGGCATGTGCTTCAAGTAATTTGTATGAGCAATAAACCAGAGTTAGCGCTTGTTAAAGAGCTTGAAGTCTGGCGTATACGTATTCTTGAAACTGCGCTTAAAGAATATAACATGCATAATCAAGATAACTATGTATACATGGATCTAAAAATTCGTAAAATTAAATTTGATGAAGATATACGCAAAACTATTGAAGCAGTATTTAAACGTATGTGTAACGAAAATAATGCTGCTCAAGCATATCTTATTATAGATGGACCAAGCAGAAATTTATTTATCTATGCTCCTGAACAAGTACTACAAATATTTAAAGAGTATATTACTGGTATCGATACTAGTATACCTCAAGTACGTATAGAAGCAGTTATAGTGATTGCTGATAAACGTTGTGAATTTAACTGGGGCATAGATTGGTCAGGCATGTACAATCGTCTTGAAACAATACGGCTGAAAAAGCAAAATTTTTCTTTTGTAGGTATTGGAGGAACGCTTAAAGATTTTGCTAATAGTATACAAAAAGTATGTCCATTACCGTTTGCTTTTAACTTAGTAACGCGAGGTAAGCAGTTTATTAACGTTCCCATTGTTTTTGGAGGACCTGATTTAAATACAAGACGTTTGAATCTTTTATTACAAGCTGCAGAAGCTGATGCAAAGCTAAAAATCGTCTCGCGTCCTTCGGTATTAACATATAATAATGAAACTGCTGAGATTCTTATTGGTAACGATATCCCTATTCAAACGGTAATTGAAGATGTTTTTGAAGGTAAAGTGCGCAGTATTGATACTGTGCAATATAGAGATGTAGGCACAAAGATATTAGTTACCCCTTCTGTTAATATGCATGATAATTCTATTGTACTTGATATTCTTGTAGAAGATTCACATGTAGTTGACTTTGAAGACTTTGTACATAGTAAAGAACGTCTTAAAGTTCCTCCTGTTATTAAAACTATACGTACTAAAAATAAAGTAATGCTTCGCGATGGGAGCACAACAGTAATAGGTGGGCTGACGTTTAATAAAGAAGATATAGGATCAAATAGAGTTCCATTGCTTTCACGATTGCCACTTATTGGCTGGATCTTTGAATCATATCATAGAGCCAAGAGCGATACTGAGCAAATTATATTTATCACTCCTACGTTAGTAGCATGCTAGGTACTAAGCTTACATTAAAAAAAGCCCTTCAACTTAAAAAGCTGAAGGGTTAGGGGGTGAACAATACATAAAGGGTATTGTTCAATTAGGGACACTAACAAAACTTATGTAGTTATCTTTAATTGGTGATGATCCTAACAACCTATTTTTTTCTTGTCAAGCTTGTAAAATAATAAGACCATAAATATATCTCACTATCTAGTATGCATATACTTTGAAAGCTTAATAAAATAGCTTATGTTGCGTATATTATTTGTAAGTAGCGTACTACTAAGTACAGGTTGTACTCGTAAAAAAGTTTTTCAACAGTGTTCCTTACCATCCAATGTCCTTACTACTAACGCCAATTATGTACAGCCAGCATCTTTTGTACTTACTGTTGAAGGAGTTGAATGTACATTATGTGCTGAAACAGTAACAGAATTTTTAAAAAAATTACCTTGGTGCTCCACTGTACGCTATTATTCTGATAATGCTAAATATTACATTATTATTACAACAGAGCAACCTAGCCTATTACGTATTGAAGAAATTAACAATATGTTACAATCAGAAGAGTTTATGTGTACTTATATAGACGGTATCTTTATAGGAAAATACGTACGCTTTGAGAATGATCTTTTATTTGTAACTACTAATGGCGAACGTTTTTATATACATACTAATAATGCTAATCATAGTTATATAGATGAAAATCAAGAAATTGTAATGCAAGGCGCGGTCTCGTTTGATGCTATACGCCAGAAATATATATTTACACAAAAAACAAACTAAATTTTTTATTTATTTATGGATTAGGTTTGATATACTAGTGCCTTTGTAACAGGCTATTATAGCTGATTAAACTTATAAGCTTTTTCTAGTAAAGGCGCAACTATGAAGCTCAGATATATAAAAGCACTAGTAATTCTTACGGTATGGCATGTTTCACTAGCAATGGATAAAGCAAGTATACGAGCACAGCAGCCTCTAAGTATATCTGATAAAAAAGATAGTAGAGGGTGGACAGGGTTACATTGGGCTGCTGCTACAGGAAGAGTAAAAGAAATTACTCTATTACTTGATAAAGGTCAGATAGATATAGAGGCTAGAAGTAGTAATGGATCTACACCATTTTGTGCAGCTAAAAATAATAAAAAGGAGACATTACTAACACTCTTAAATAAAAATGCCAAGGTAGATAGTATAGATGATCAAAGATGGACGCCATTATATTGGGCTATTGTATATGGTTATATAGACATAATAAAGATACTTTTAGATAAAGGAGCTAATATAGAAAGCAAAACTCTGCAGCAAAATACACCATTACAGTCTCTATTGTGTTATGCATATAGCTCTACTATAGAAAGGGCTAAAAAGGCTCGAGAAATACTCAAATATCTTATTACCAAAAGTGCATGCCCTGTTCCAACAGTAAAATATATGGTTAAAAAAATTTTAAACTATGAAAACCATAATTATATACATGCTGCACAAACAGTAGCTACTATTACGAATAATAGTGCTGTTAAATCAAAACTTAAAATTTTAGAAGCTAATCCTACAGCTCGCATGCAGTATGCAAAGCATTTTCTTAAAGGATATCTTGATCTTAAACAAGAAGAGGTAATGCAGGTATCTACTTCTATACCTGCATTAACACCAGACATGTAAATTACTAAAGTTACTCATTAATTAACGAGCTTATAGATCGTAAATAAGACATTATTATGGCGTTTAAGCAAAAGCGGTAAAAGAAGGCGATCCTCTTTACCTATAGCAAACTCTTCTTCTGTAGCAAATGGCGATATTTGCGTGGCTAAAGGATCAAAAGAAAGTTCTTCTTTAGTAAGAGGAGGATATTCAACGTCCCATAGTCGCTTATCAAGATATTCTTGTATAAGTGCTTCACCTGATATCTTTTGGGTAAAGCCATGATGATAAATAATTTTATTTAATCCATTTTGACGTGCTGAATAAACTCCTATAATACGGGTATTATTTGGCAATACTAATTCACCTGCAAGATATGCTACTTTATCATTATACGGTCCCTTATCGCTTGGGCTTTCAATAACAAGTCCTTTTTCAAATGCTAGTTTTATAAGAGCAAGTGGAAATGTATGAATAAGTACCATGTAATCATAATTAGCTTTGCTAATAAACGTATAGCCATGATCATAAAAAGCTTCTTGAGGATTATTAAACCATTTAAGTATATGAGGAGCTAAACGATAGTTTTGGGTATTATTTAATAATTGATCTTCAGTTTGGTCTATTTGGTCTATATTTGTTTCTGAAATATCTATCGGTGATTCTGGTTCTAATATAAGCGAATTTGCAGGAGCCGGTTGCTCTTGATTGCTTTGAGTAGCTTCATGTTCTTTCTCTATAGATGTATTGAGCGTACTATTTTCTACTACTAGAGGTACTATTTCTGTCGTAAGCTTTTTCTTTTTCTTTTTCTGCTTTTTTTTCTTTTTTGGTATGTGTATTTTTGCAAGAGAATGTTCTGATGTAGAAGATGCTGAATCTACAGAATTTTCAATAAGGCAGGGTGTAAGTGATGATAAAAGAGTAGTTTTTTCTAGCGCATCATGTTGATCTAACTGTTTAATAACTTGCTTTAATGCATGATAACTGTTCCTATAAAGCTCATCACATTCGCTTTGCATACTTTGATAGTTTGTATAGCTATCAAGTATTTTTTTTTGATACGCTTTATCGTATGCATTAATGGTAGCAGTAAAACGCTTTTGATCTGATGCTTCAATTTGGGTTATATTATATTGATAATTACGACGAGCAATATCATATCCTAGGTATACATATTTTTTGAAAAACCCTAGATTAAATATTGTTGGTTTATATGAAAGGCTATATACACCTTTAGCAATAATATCTGATTCAGTATTTTTTAGTAAAGATGGAGAAGCAAAAATAAGCGATCCATTAAGCAATGTATAACACATCTCAGTTGCTATAAGCTCATTCTGTATTCTTGCTTTAGAACTATCATAAACAGCTAAAGTTAATTCAATTATTTCTTGTACGTTTTCATCGTTATACACTTGTAGATCTTTAAGTTCTTGTATTTGCCCTTCTGAAAGGTACTGAGGAGCTATTAAATCATTACAACTTAAATGTGCTTTTAATTCAGCTGGTACTACTTTAGCAAGATGTATAAACAAAGCATTAGCAGCTGGCGAGTTAAGACATATTTTATAGCCAAGTCTGAGATTTTTTATATCTTCAATTGTGTTATGTGAAGCAATCATCTCAGCTCTTCCAGGTATGTATCTATTTAATATAGATTCTGCTTTATCCATACGTTGTTCAATTAGTTGTTGTTGATAGATTTTTGTAATGAAATTATGCTGAAATTTGAGAGCTTGCAAAAGAGTAGAAAGTCTATCGGAATATTCACTGTTATTTTTTGCTTCAACTAGTTGACGTAAGCTATAGCCCTTAAAATTAACGTCATGCATTGAGTAGAGAAGAGTATTTGCGGTATTTAAGAAAATCGTAACGAGTACTGCATATTTAAACATACTAAGAGCCTTATACTAAATAATAAGAAATTAAATTTTATATTGTGACGATAGTATAACACTATAAGTTGAAAAGTAAATTAAGAATTAAAATAAATATTTTTTATAATTTTATTACATTTGTATATTATGTATAAAATGCTATCTTAAACAGTAAGGCACATGTAAAAATAAATTACTCTTTACAGCAAAGCTCTTTTGCAATAGTTTAAATAAAAATGGCTTTGTGTACCGGTGTACTAAAGGATATATATGACTCAAAATGTAGGAACAGTTTTACGGGTGAGTGGTACTATTATTGATGTTGCATTTCCTCGTGAATCAGCTCCTAATATTCTTAGCGTGCTTAAAATTCTTATACCGCGAGAACAAGATGGAACAACTGCAGCGTACGTTGAAGTAGAACAACAATTGGGGGATGGAATTGTACGTTGTATTGCACTTGAAAACGTATTCGGTATTCGTCGTGGCTTGCTCGTTGAAGATACAGGAGGGCCTATTACTGTACCTGTTGGTCAACAGGTACTTGGTCGTGTTTTTGATGTTTTAGGTCGTACTATTGATAATCAGCCTGCACTTGAAAATGGACAGAAGTGGCCTATATATAGAGAAGCGCCTTTATTGGTAGAACAGAAAATTCAAAACGAAATCCAAGAAACGGGAATTAAAGCTATAGATTTAATGTGTCCTTATTTAAAAGGCTCAAAAATAGGACTTTTTGGTGGTGCAGGAGTTGGTAAAACAATCTTAGTAACCGAATTTATTAGAAATATTGCTATAGAACATGGTGGAGTTTCTGTTTTTACTGGTGTAGGAGAGCGTACGCGTGAAGGAAATGAGCTTTGGCTTGAAATGAAGCGCTCGGGAGTGCTTGATAAAGCAGTGCTTGTTTTTGGACAAATGGGAGAAATGCCCGGGGCACGCTTTAGAGTAGGACTTACTGGACTTACTATGGCAGAATATTTTAGGGATGCTGAAAAAAAGGATGTACTACTGTTTGTTGATAATATTTTTAGACTAGTACAGGCAGGTTCTGAAGTATCAGCACTTTTAGGGCGTATGCCTTCAGCGGTAGGATATCAACCAACATTAGCATCTGAAATGGGTGCTTTTCAAGAACGTATTACTAATACTATTAATGGGGCAATAACTTCTATTCAGGCAGTATATGTTCCTGCTGATGATATAACCGATCCTGCGCCAGCTACTACGTTTATGCATTTAGATGCAAGCACAGTGCTATCACGTAAATTAGTAGAACTAGGATTATATCCTGCAATTGATCCATTAGAATCTAATTCTAAAGCACTAACGCCATATATAGTAGGCCAAAAACACTATACAATTGCACGTCGAGTACAAAATACACTTCAAAGATATAGAGAACTCCAGGATATTATAGCTATCTTGGGTCTTGAAGAGCTTTCTGAAGAAGATAAATTAGTGGTAAATAGAGCAAAACGTATTCAAAGATTTTTAACACAACCATTATTTACTGCTGAATTTGCAAGTGGTATACCAGGACGATATGTTCCAAAGCATAAGACAGTGCAGGACTTTGAGCGTATACTTGAGGGAGAAGCAGATCAATTGCCTGAGTTGGCATTATATATGGTAGGTACGCTTGAAGAAGCATTTGTAAAAGCTGAACAACTGCAAGAAAAAATTAAGACTTAGTATATGAAATTTACTATTATACGGCCTAACAGTCAGTCAATATATGATGATATTTTATGGCTTGAGGTTAATACTCCTGTGGGCAACTTTGTATTTAAATCGGGACATGCTCCTATTATACTTACATTATCCCCAAATAAAGAAGTTGTTTTTAGTACTTCTGATGGGACAATACAGCACTTGATTGTACAAGGGGGTATTTTAGAGCTTACGCGTATCGCTGCCATACTTATTGTTGCCGAGTAGCTAAGTAACTATGCAGACAAATATACCTATAGGATCAATTTTAACGGGGTCTTTAAGTGAAGGCCTTGTTATGCGTATTGCTCCGCATATATGTTTAGAAGAAATTAAAACAGGTAAATTTGTTTGTATTAAGGCAATTGAGGGAAAATATTTTTCGTTGATTACAGATATAAAACTAGAGGTAACTCATCCTGATATCTTACTATTTCCTCCAGCCGAGCATGAGCAACTTCTTAATGCTATAATTCGTGCTAAAGATATATATGCGACTGCAGTATTGCGTCCTATGGTTATGTTAGATCTACGACAGCAGGTAATTCCTGTTAAAAGTATTCCTAATCATTTTTCTACGGTCTACGAAGCTTCTGCTGATGATATTGCACGTATTTTTGGGGATGAAAAAGATCCTTCACGTAAGTATTTTACTATTGGTTATCCTCTTGATATGCATACACCCGTATGTCTTAATTTAGAAAGATTAGCAGAACGGAGTACTGGTATATTTGGTAAGACCGGTACAGGTAAAACATTTTTAACACGTTTAGTGTTGGCAGGGCTTATCAAAAATAACAAAGCAGTTAATATCATTTTTGATATGCATAGTGAATATGGCCTCCAAGCGCGCAAAGAGGGATCAGAGATATTTGTAAAGGGACTTAAAACGCTTTGGCCTGACAAAGTTGCTATTTTTTCTCTTGATCCTCAATCAACACGACGCCGTGGGGGAAATCCTGATGTTGCCATAGAGTTTGATTATACGACAGTACATGTTGATGATATTCTTTCTTTACAAGAAGAGCTGAATTTACACCCTACAGCCTGTGAAGCAGCGTATTTGCTTGCTGCACGTTATAAAAAAAATTGGCTTATAGAGCTTTTAAACCATCAAGATACTTTAAAAGATCTTGCTTGTGAAGTTGGAGCTCATCCTGAATCAATAGCAGCGCTTTACCGTAAGCTTAAAGCAATAGAGCGACTTCCTTTTTTTAATCAAGTTAGTCCAAATGTGCGCTATAGCAATGTAATTACTCGTATGCTTGAATATATTGATAAAGGAGTTTCTATTATTGTTGAATTTGGTAATTATACTTCGGTATTTTGCTATCTTCTTGTTGCAAACATTATTACTCGAGCAGTTCATAATGCATATATACAAAAAACTGAACAATTTTTAGGTTCACGATCACCCCAAGATGAGCCTAAGAAGCTTATAATAACAATAGAAGAAGCGCATAAATTTTTAAACTCAAGTGCTGCGCGTCAAACTATATTCGGTACGATAGCACGTGAAATGCGTAAATACTATGTTTCTCTATTAATTGTAGATCAACGACCATCAGGTATTGATGCTGAAGTACTTTCTCAGATAGGTACTAAAATTATAGCTCAGTTAAGTGATGAAAAAGATATTATGGCAGTCTTAACGGGAAGTAATAATAGTGTATATTTTCGTACACTGCTCGGATCGCTTGAAAGTAAAAAGCAGGTACTCTTAATGGGTCATGCGGTGCCTATGCCTATTGTTGTACAAACACGTGAGTATGATGAGGGCTTTTATAAAGAAATGATGCCACTACCACATATTTCTCTTAATAAAATAATAGAAGAGCTCTTTTAATGAGGTAATTGACATTATTTAAGATTATGCAATACTAATATTAATTACGTAGTCAGCGCAATTCTTTTACGTAATATTCTTTATTTAAAAAAGTAATGTATTAAAGGGTTAAACAATGGCAACAAGTAAATCGGGTGGCTCTACTCAGAATGGTCGCGATAGTATAAGTAAGCGGCTCGGTGTTAAATTATTTGATGGACAACAAGTATCTGGCGGTGAAATTATTGTACGTCAACGTGGTACGCATATTCACGCGGGTAAAGGAGTAGGTATCGGTAAAGATGATACACTTTTTGCACTTGCATCAGGATTAATAAAATTTCACTTTGGTCGACAAGGACGTAAATACGTCTCTATTATTTAACCTATAATTTTAATTTGCGTTTTAAGTACTACAGCTTTATGCCAGTTATCGGTAAGGCTGTATGGGGAGTATTATGATTGATTTCTTAAAATACCGCACATTGTGGGGATTACTGTCGCTTACTTTATTTGCTACATTTTTTGGTGCTTATTTTTACAAAATGCATACGCGCGGCTACGCATTTGTATATAGTGTTGATTTTACTGGGGGTACTCAAGTACTACTTAAATTTCAGCAACCAGTACGCGGTGAGCATATAGTACAAATATTAGAAAAATCTGGATGGCAAGGAGCGTTAACGCGTGATTTTTCAGCTACAGAAATATTAATTCGAGTAAAAGAATTTTCTGATGATCCTAAAGGACTTGCTGAAAAAATGCGTCAAGATATAGAGCGTGCTCTACCGGATAATACGGTATCTATTGAGCAAACGGATAGTGTTGGATCTGGTGTTGGCGCTTCTTTGCGGTATAAGTCATTACAAGCTATTATTATAGCGCTTATTCTAATGATGATATATATTGCCTGGCGATTTAAATCATTTTCATTTGCTATGGGAGCTTTTGTTTCTTTGTTGCATGATGCTATAGTTATTTTAGCGGTATTTTTGTTTTTTGATAAAGAAATATCAATGAACGTTATTGGAGCAGTTTTAACAGTTTTAGGATATTCTATTAACGATACTATTGTTATTTTTGCTCGTATACGCGAAAATATGGCTAAATTAACAGCTATGCCGTTAGAACAAATAGTTAATATAAGTATTAATGAAACACTTCGTCGTACTATACTTACGACATTTGCTACGGTATTAGTAGTAATAGCATTACTACTTTTTGGTGGTGAAATATTGCGCACATTATCGTTAGCTCTTTTGATTGGTATGGTTTTTGGTATTTACTCTACTATTTATATAGCAAGTCCTGTTATGTTGTATTTACATAAAGAAAGTAATTAACACCTATCTAAGTATTCTATAAAGAGCTTAGAGTAGAAGGGATAGTAAGATATCTCTTTGTAATGGTATATTTTATATAAAAGGAACCGTTAAATTATTTTATTATCAAAAGACCCTATATTAGAGTGATGGCATTATATAGTATGCATCGCTTTGTCTATATTTCTTTCTTTTATACTACATTGGAGTTTTTCTAGGAGTTTTTCTATATGAGAGAACAAGAATTAAGCCAGATGAGCTTAGCCGATCTTAATGTGCTTGCACGTCGTTTGGGTATTATTGGTGCAACATTGATGTCAAAAGCTGACCTAATTACCAAAATAGCTGAACTAGAGCAGCACCCTGATAAGGAACTTGAAGTAGAAGGTGTGCTTGAAAAGCTTCCTGATGGCTATGGTTTTTTACGCTCAGCACGTTTTGACTATGTATCTGGCCCCGATGATATTTATGTATCTCCTTCACAGATCCGACGTTTTAATTTGCGTACGGGGGATACGGTTTCTGGAGTAATTCGTAAGCCAAAAGAGGGTGAAAAATATTTTGCACTACTTAAGATTAATCAGGTAAACTTTCAAGATCCCGCTACTCTTGGTGATCGTTATTATTTTGACCGTCTTTCGCCATTACATCCTAACAAAAAGTTTACTCTTGAAGGCGATCCTTCTTTTATTTCTACTAGAATTATGGATCTTTTTTCGCCTATCGGATACGGTCAAAGAGGGCTTATAGTAGCACCGCCAAAGGCGGGAAAAACAGTGTTGCTTAAAGAAATTGCACAGACTATTACTACACAAAATCCTGATGTTTACTTAATTGTATTGTTAATTGATGAGCGACCTGAAGAAGTTGCTGATATGCGACGTACTATTAAAGGAGCGCATGCTGAAGTGATCAGTTCAACATTTGATGAACCAGCTGAGCGGCATGTTGCGGTTGCTGAAATTGTCCTTGAAAAAGCAAAACGTATGGTTGAGGTTGGTCAGCATGTGGTAATTATTTTAGATTCTATTACTCGTTTATCACGTGCGTATAATACTACAGCTCCTGCTTCAGGTAAAGTATTAACTGGTGGCGTAGATGCTAATGCTTTACAACGACCAAAAAGATTTTTTGGTGCTGCACGTAATACTGAAGAAGGAGGATCGCTAACTATTATTGCATCAGCACTTATAGAAACTGGTTCACGTATGGACGAAGTTATCTATGAAGAATTTAAAGGTACGGGTAATATGGAAATGCATATGTGCCGTAAGCTTGCTAATAGGCGTATTTTTCCTGCTTTTGATTTACTCATTTCAGGAACACGTCGCGAAGATCTTTTACTTTCTGAAGCTGATCTTAATAAAGTATGGGTGTTACGTAAGTTTTTAGGCACTATGAATACTCAAGAAGGTATGGAATTTTTAATTGATAAAATTAAAAAGTTTAAATCTAACGAAGAATTTCTTGAGGCAATGAATAAGAAAAACGGCAATTTATAACATCTTATCAATCATATATATCAAGTGAAAGAGTACTATAGTTACCTTGTTGTGCCTTATAATTTCCAACAAAGGCAATCATAGCGCCGTTGTCAGTGCAATAGCGCGGTGATGGAGTAAAAAAATAAAGATTGCGGTTGTGTGCCCACTCTTGTAAGCGACTACGTATATACATATTACATGCAACTCCTCCTACAAAGGTAACTGCTTGTATGTTCGGATATAGTTCGTGTGCTTTAGTTAATTTTTGTTTAAAAATATCAGTAATACATACTAAAAGAGAACTTGCTACTTGTGCTTTAAGCATTTGATTATTAGTTGTAAGCTGCTTAGTAGTCATATTATAGGCATTATGATTAATTAAGCTATAAAGTACTGCTGTTTTTAAACCAGAAAAACTAAAGTCAATAGAAGTAGACAGTGCTCGTGGATATTTAAAAAAGTCAGTAAAATTAATGCTGTATGCAAGCTTTTCTATCTCAGGACCGCCCGGGTAAGGTAAATTAAGAAGTTTAGCGACCTTATCAAAAGCCTCTCCTGCTGCATCATCAAGTGTTTGACCTAAAAGAGCATATGAACCGAAATTGTCGACTCTATAGAGAGCAGTATGACCACCTGATGCAGTAATACAAATATGGGGAAAAGGCACAGTATGCTCTAAAAATATAGAATAAATATGTCCTTCCAGGTGATTGACTCCAATAATGGGTTTACTTAGCGCGTAGGCGAGTGCTTTTGCAAAGCATACTCCTACTAGTAGTGATCCGGGAAGACCAGGTTTATAGGTAACTGCAATGGCATTTATATCTGATAGATTTATTTGAGCACGTTGTAAAGCTTCGTGTATAACTGGACCTATTTTTTCTAATTGTGATCTTGAGGCAATTTCAGGGACAACACCACCAAACTGTTTTTGTAGATCAATTTGAGAGTATAGTGCGCTAGCACGTATACCATACTTACTATGATAAATTGCTATTCCCGTTTCATCGCATGATGTTTCTATACCAAGAATAATTGCCATAGTGCTTAATCTTTATTACAAGCAATTGTAGTTAAACCTATGTATTTAGTATGCTGCTGATTAGTTGAATGAATAGTGTTTAAGTTAACTGCAGCACAAGCGCATTCTTGTAATCCTTTTTTTATTTCTTCTTTTAAAATATTTTTTTTAACAAATAAAGTAGGTAATTTAGTAATATGAGAAGTGCTTAAAGAGATAGTTTCTTCAATATAGTCTACCCAATCATGTGGCATTAAAATTACTAGCGTATAATGAGGTATTACTTTAAATGGGTAGTGTTTAATAGGTATTTCTTGAATATTCCATATTTTAGAAGAAGCTTTTGGGTTTGGTTGTAATGAAGAAGAATCTATTTCACATACTAAGTTACGAGAAACAGAAAAATATCGTGCTTTATGTAGTGAGCTAATCTGAAAATAAGAAACGGTAGTGCCTTTAGTAACAAATTGTACATCCTGAGCAATAAGTATATTAAAAAGAGAGCATAAGGGGTCTTCGGGAATAATAAAGGTTCCATCACACGTAACCATTTTTTTGCCAGAATTACCGTAATAAAGATGTATAAAGTTTCCTTTAGCAAGAGAATAGGGAAACTCTAGAGAAAAAATGAAAGAATGCTCAGCATAAAGAGCAAAAAAGCAGGTAAAAAAATAAACAACTAAATAAATACCTAACGCTATGCGTTGTATTGTCATATATGATATGCCTTATTTCTTAATAATAACAGTAGTAGTATAACAAGATTATAAACTTTAAAAAGCGAGAATAGAATTTTTTAGGGTAGCTGGTATACTCTTAAAGAGGATTACTATTTGTATGAAGATTATTGCTAACAATAAAAAAGCATTTTTTGATTATGAAGTTTTAGACCGTATAGAAGCTGGTATTGTTTTAACCGGTGATGAAGTTAAGTCACTACGTGCTGGCCATGTTAATTTAACTGGTTCTTTTGCACATGTACATGATGGTGAACTCTTTATGGTCAATACCTATATTGCTCCTTACACTCATGCATATGCTAAAAATGAAGATGCTGCGCGACGTAGTAGAAAACTTTTAGTACACCGTCGCCAATTACACAAGTTAGTAGGTGACGTGTCTAAAAAAGGGGTAACGTTAATACCACTTAAAATATACTTTAATAAAAAAAGTATAGCTAAAGTTGAACTTGGTTTATGCAAGCATAAAAAAGCATATCAACAAAAAGAACTTATCAAAGAACGGGATATTACCCGAGAAACACGTCGCACGCTAAAAGATATACTTAAGTACTAGGCTTAATTGACAATTTGAGGATTATACTATAGTATTATAATAATTTACTTTATTTATATTGCAAATACGGGGGCGTAACGGCTTCGACGTGTTGATAGATAAGTAGAGAGCATGCCGCGCTTTGATTGTGTGCGCGTTAAACAAATAATCAAAAAATAAGTGCAAATCAAACAGCACACCAACCTCTCGCTTTCGCGTAAAGCTTGAGGGCTTGTAAGCTTTGTTTGTCTATCGATAAAGCTTACTCGTAGTACCCAAAGATAGAACTTTATCTGAGGCTTTTCAGTGCAGTAAGATGTAAGTATCACGCAACTGACCTTTATAAGATATGTGAGTTTTTGCACTGCTTATAGAGGTATAAGCAAAAACTAAGCATGAAGCGCTTTACTTAAATATTAGTGCGGACATGGGTTCAACTCCCATCGCCTCCACCATACTTATCCATATGCATTTATTATAGTTTCAGCTAAAAATGCTGCATTATCAGGATATTGTTTTTGAATACAGAGTGCTGTATTAAGCCATTTTTTAACATGCAGCGCAAAATCTTTCTGTATTGATGGCAATACGGTTACACCTAAAAGTTCTAGAGCAGCAGCATTTACCCATTGTTCGTATTGATGAAACTGAGGAATAACTAAAAGCTTTTTACCTAAAAAAAGCGCTTCAGCAGTCGCTTGAAACCCTGCGGCACTAATAATACCATAACACTGTATAATATTCTGTGTATATGCTTCAGAAGATATAGGGTGTATTTGTATATTATCAATAGTATATGAATGACTAGTTTGTGATGTATATAAAATAAATGATACGTCTTGAACTGCACGTAAAAGTGAAACTATAGAACGGTAATTATATGCAGGAAGATATACTACAATAGTTCCATTATTTTGTATAGGAGCCTGGCGCAATAGTTGTCTTATAATAGGCGTTGTAATAAAGCTATCATAAGCCTCATAATGAAATCCTATTTTATAGGTACAAGGAGCATAATATTTAATAACTGCTTCTATAAAAGATTGCTTATGTTTAGGGCGAGGTATACGAGGAGAAAAAAAAGACACCTGATTACTAATACCAACTACCTTCTTTTTTGCTCTTTTTCCTGCCCAGGCAGTAATAGGTTCACAGTCATTAAGAATCAGATCATAATTATATATAGGAAAATCTCGTATATCACGTATAAATTGTAAAGGTTGAGCTGCTTGTAAGCTTGCCCAAAAATTTATACCTCCTGTTACTGATGAAATATAAAAAAGCCCATATTTTTGGTAGGTAATTGTCTGCGAGAGCTTGACTTGCCATTGGTTTCCAGAAATAAGAATATCTACAGGTCCATATTTTTGAAACTGAACAATAAGCTCTTGTGACCTACTTATATGTCCATTACCTGTGCCCTGAATAGCATAAAGTATTTTCATATACTCATATTTTTATTAAAGTGCTGCATATTTCTTTAGGTAACTACAGACCTTTTAAAAAAAGCAAGAGTATATTTAGTTTAAAGAGATTTAAGAAAGATTACATGACAATGATATCTGTGATAATTCATGTATAGCTTCAGTATTCTTATAGAAATGTGCTATGTGTAATGGAGTGTTTCCTGAATTTGTTTGCTTATCAATTGCTATTTTATGAAACTTAAGATAGCGAATCATAGCAGCAGTACCATATGCTGCAGCAGTATGCATTAGAGTCATGCCGCTATATGTCGTAACATTAACGTTTAAACCTTCTTTAAGTAAAAATTCTATAATGTGTTTGTGTCCTCCTTGAACAGATGCATGCAAGAGAGTTTCTCCCTGATTGTCAATATCAGTGAGGGATCCTTGCTGCTGTATAAGAAATTGTAATGCATCAAGATTGCCGTGAAGTGCTGCATAATATAAGGCGGTTCTACCAAGCATATCTTTAGTTTGAGGACTTAATTTCTTGTGAATAAGATACTGACGTAAAAGCTTTATATTTCCTGTTTCAGCTGCTTCAAAAAAAGCATCTTCTAAATTTTTAAAATTACTTTGCACTAATACTAATGAGGTATTACTTAATTTACGATTACATGCAGCAGTAATATGCGCAAGTGTTAATTGCTGTTTATGTGGTCGAGGTTGTTTAATAGAAGTATCACGTGATACGCAACAGATATTTTGAGGGTATTTTTTAAGAATGCGAACAAGGGGATGCGAATCATTTGCTTGGATATTCATAGTAAAATTTGATACAGGTATAGTGCACAGTATACATAGCACTAGGTATACAAATAATTTCTGCATAGAGTAATTCCTTAGATTGTTCTTATAAAATTATACGTGATAGTATGTATGTAATACTTTGTGATCAGTAAACACAGCTACGAGTATACTATAAAGCTTATCCTTTTTGTGACATGTTTACTTTGTTATTTTGTCATAGTATGTACTTATGATAGATAATAAAGTTTATAATAGTATGGTATACAAGATTACTTTGTTTATGAGCACATCATATACTACAATACTAATATACATGATTATACGAGTACTGGTAACATGATAACACCGTAAAAGATACATTTTGTACCTATTTTTACTCATCTGCCTATCATATATATTACTTATAGTCTTAGTTATTTAGTGAGTTATATACAAACTGATATGTTTAAGATGCACGGTATAAGCTCATAAAAAATGCATCAATATTCTTTACGGACATGTTGCTTTTTTGAGTAGTACCAAGGTATACTTTGGCATTGTGTGCTTAATAATACAGTAGTATTTTAAAAGGAGAGCATAGTGAAGACAGTTGCAATTTTAAATCAAAAAGGAGGGGTAGGTAAAACTACTTCAACGGTAAATATAGGGGCAGGGCTTGCACGCCTTGGCAAGACTGTTTTGCTTATTGATCTGGATCCGCAAGCAAGCCTTACCTACTCTCTAGGTATTGAGCCCGATGAATTGCCAAGTACGATATATAGCCTACTAAAACATGAAACAACTATTAACGAAGTGTTAATTAAAAAAAATGATGTGTATGTTCTACCTGCTTTTATATCTTTGGCAGCTTTTGAAAAAGAATTTGCTGATGCATCAGGACGTGAATTTATACTTAAATCAATTCTCAAAGAAGTGCCTGCTATTGACTACATATTTATTGATTGTCCGCCAAGTTTGGGCCTTCTTACACTGAATGCATTGGCTGCTGCTCAAGAAGTATTTATTCCTGTGCAAACTGAATACTTAGCTCTACAGGGGTTAAGCCAATTGCTAGAAACACTCAAAGTAGTAACGTTGCGTATTAACCCCTATTTGCAAATTGGGGGAATAATAGCTACGCGTTATAATCGGCGTAATATTAATAAAGATATTATTGGCCAGTTACAGAACAATTTTAAAGAAAGAGTATTTAAAACAGTTATACGAGAAAATGTTGCTATTATTGAAGCTTCAAGCGCAGGACTTGATGTGTATAGGTATAGTCCTACTTCTACTGGAGCATGTGATTACTTACTTTTGTGTCAGGAAATTATTGAACGTGAAATTTCAGCACTTTTAACACATAAAGAAGAGCTTTTAAAAGGAGTTGTCATATGAATATTCCTAAAAAGCTCGTACGTGTACCAAAGGGTCTTGAATGGATAGAACCTGAGGTTGTTGCTAAGCCTCTACAAGTTTCAGCTGTAGACATTACTGAGCAACCTATAGTTGAAAATTTAAAAATAGATACGTCTGAATACCGAGAGCCTATGCCTGTACAAGATAGTTCAACAGTAAATAATAATCAGAATCAGACAGGAATTACGGCAGGATGGACGCGTGCTACATTTATTGTAAAAGAAGAACACTTAGAAATGATTAAAGTAATAGCCTATTGGGACCAACGTGCGGTAAAGGATGTTATTGATGAAGCATTAGAGCATTATTTAAGCAATAAAAATTTGGAAGAATATTTGAAGCATAAGCGCCCTAAAAAAAGATAGAGGAACAATTATGGAAAAATATTTGTATATCCTCAGTAATATTTTATTCCTGGTAATGTGCTCGTATAGTATGCATAAAGCTGATAGTAGAGAAGCACTGGCAACAAATGAGGTAGTGCCGCTTGTAGTAGAAAATAATTCTTCTTCTTATGGAACAGATAGTGTCGTTCTTAACTCTGTTAATCAGAACTTATCTTATAATCGGCTAAAAGAGAGTATTAAAAAAAGAGAATTTATAAAAGCATTTTGTCAGCTACAAAAAATGACGATCTTACGCAATATGCAAGATACTCATTCTATATCAACAGTTGAGCTTCAGGATTGCACTAGATTAATAGTTGATTATCTTGAGCACAATGGGCCAATTCCTAGTAGATTACAACAAAATTTAAATATTATTACTAATATTGTTTCTGTACTTGCTCTTATAGGACTCATGATAGGAGTAAATGCAAGTGTTAATATAGCAGTAGCTAATAATTGCCAATTAGACGACCCAGTTTTAAATAAAGCACTAGTTCAACTTACTATTGGTAAATGGTTAGCAGGAGTTGGTATAACATTATTTTTTGGTATTAGAGCAGGTGAAGAATTGTTATTACATAAGAAGGCTGCGTTACGTAATGCAGCCTTGCGTTGCAATAGTTTACTTATAAAGCTTTTAACCTGTCCTGAAAATAATAGGGCATTTTAAGAAGCATTATTTATAATAACAGTGCTTTTGTTTTAGAAAAAGCGTTATGATATAGTATATAACACTAGTATTAATATAAAGGAATTTGCTCTATGCGTTTGTTTTTTTCCAGTATTGGATGTATTGCCCTTATGCTTGTAACTATTAACGCTTTACAATTACGCTCAAAAGAAGTAATGCTTATTCCGAGGAAAGTTCTTTTTGATAATCCAGTGCGAACGCAACCTAAGATTTCTCCTGATGGTAAAAAAGTAGCATATTTAGCACCTTCAAAAGATAATGTACTGAATATTTGGGTACAAGAGTTAAGTGCAGACGATAATGCTACGTGGAATAATCAAACGCTCAATAAAGCAACTCAAATAACGCATGATGCTCATCGTGGTATTCGGCAATATTTTTGGGCACCTGATAGTCAGCATATAGTGTACTTGCAGGATAAAGATGGTGATGAAAATTGGCACTTATATGGTGTTGATAGTGCTTCACAGGAAGTACGCTGCTATACTCCTTTTGATAATGTTCAAGCTCGTATACATAGTATAGATAAGCGTTTTCCTGATACTATTTTAGTATATCTTAATAAAGATAATCCTGCATTTCATAATTTATACAAGCTTAATTTAAGTTCAGGAGGGCTTACGTGTATTGCTCATAATGGTCCTGCACTTAGTGCTCTTATATTTTATACTGATATGTCTTGGCAGGTAAAAGGAGCATTTTGTTCTACGTCAACTGGAGGACGTTGTTTTGCTGTGAAAGATGATCATGGTGCTTGGCGTACATTGTTCACTTGGGATGTAGACGATGCAGAAATCGTAGAGCCTTTAGGTTTTGATGCTAGTGGAGAGCATATTTATATAAGTGATGTACGTAATAGTAATACCGCACGTTGTGTAAAATATAACATTCTTAAACAAACTAAGCAGATACTTGCTGAAGATAAACAATATGATATGATGAGCGCTCTTTTTGATGCTGATACACGCGATATTCTTGCTGTTACCTTTACTAAAGAACGTCAAGAGTGGGTAGCGCTTGATCCTGCATTTGAAAAAACGCTGAACGCTATGTTATCTATCGATCAAGGTGAACTGCACATTATAAATTGCGATGACGCCAAAAATATCTACAGTATTGTATTTGAGAAAGACAATGGTCCCGCTGCTTATTATGTATATAATTGTGCAGCACAAAAAGGTATGTTTTTGTTTGAAAATAAGCCTGATCTTAAACAATATACGCTTGCTTCAATGCATCCAATAAAGGTGACTGCTCGCGATGGGCTACTATTACATGGTTATTTGACGCTACCAGTGGGTAAAAATCATAAGTTACCTCTTGTACTTAACGTGCATGGGGGACCCCACGTGCGGGATACATGGGGCTATGATCCTGAAGCGCAATGGCTTGCTAATAGGGGCTATGCAGTTTTACAAATTAATTATCGTGGTTCTTCAGGATACGGTAAGGCTTTTTTAAATGCAGGTAATAAAGAATGGGGTGGTAAAATGCATGATGATCTTATAGATAGCGTGCAGTGGGCTATTAAAGAGGGTATCGCTGATCCTCAAAAAATTGCTATTTATGGTGGATCTTATGGGGGCTATGCAGCTCTTGTTGGTGCTGCGTTTACGCCAGATATATTTTGTTGTGCGGTAGATATTGTAGGTGTTAGTAACTTGCTTACTCTTTTACAGTCTATTCCTCCCTATTGGGAAGTTTTTAAATCAAGCTTTTATAAGCGAGTTGGTGATCCTACAACTGAGCAGGAATTTTTAAAATCACGCTCGCCATTATTTAAAGCATCTCAAATTAAAATACCATTGTTGATTGCTCATGGTGCTAATGATCCACGAGTCAAACAGGCAGAATCTGAACAAATAGTAGCAGTATTAAAAGAAAACAATATACCGTACGAGTACTTACTTTTTCCTGATGAAGGTCATGGTTTTGCTAGGCCTGAAAATAAATTTAAGTTCTATGCTGCAGCTGAAAGGTTTTTAGCAACACATGTGGGCGGCAAGTGTGAGCAATAGCTATACTATCCTGCTGATATAGTAATTATCTTTGGTAGAGAAGCGATATTTTTTAAGAAAAACGTAAAATTCTTGTTTTTTAAAATGCATTGGCATAGGGTAAAAGAAGAACTATACGTATTTGCGGGAGTCGGAAAGGGAGTGGGGATATTACGGGAATACTAAAAAAAGTACGGCGCTCCCGCAATACCTTGCATTGCCTATCTATCGATTTGACGCTTTTCTTAAAAAAAGCTAGTTTAATAATGTGATAATATTCTAAGCTAAGAACCACAGTAAGGGTAATTTACATGAATATGCGTGCGATTGTATTTTCTTTTAATATGCTTTCGTTAGTATTTTGTATACAATCAGGTAGCAAACAAGCGTTTCCTGTTAAAGTTGCTGGTATGATTGCTGATCAAGTAGTACAAAAATCACTTGAATATGCTGACCAAATGACAAAAATTCAGACAGGTCTTAAGCCATATCAACAAAAAATTGAACAACTGCAAGAAGAAAATAAAAAAATAGAAGAGACATTAAAAAATGCGGGATCGGATGTAACGCCAGAAGCGCGTCGACAACGACAAGCTCGGCAAGCAGAATTACAAACCGCTGTTCAAGCACAAATGCAAATTGCACAAGAGTACTTTTTAGAACAAAAGCAAATGTTTGAAATACAATTTGCAAACAAAGTAAAAGAAGCAGCTAAGAGAGCGGCTAAAAAGTACGGTTGGGATGCTATAGATGAATTTGTAGCTATCGTCAATGAAGACTGTGATTTAACTGAAGAAGTTGCTCAAGAGCTTAATAATCAGTATTTAGCAGATAAGAAAAAAGCAATTGAGCAAAATAAGACTGAAACTGCTAAAGATAAAGATCAAAAAAAAGCAAAATAATATTCTGTGATTAAAGCAATACTTGGCCTGGGTAATCCAGGCCATCAGTTTTATTATACACGTCATAATATTGGTTTTCGTATTATTAATACGCTAGCAGAGCATATGGGAGCAGGGTTTAAGAGCCGAAAATATATGGAGCTTGCGCAAGTGTTTAGTAATTCTCAGAGTATAGTGCTTATTAAGCCTATGACCTTTATGAATAACTCGGGTAAAGTTATGAGTTATTTAACCAAACAAGGCATAGGTCCTGCTAATATACTGGTTATTCATGATGAACTAGAACTTCCCTTTGGTAAAATAGCATTTAAGCAAGGCGGTAGCGCTAAAGGCCATAATGGCCTTAAATCAATTATTCAAGTTATTGGGGATGATTTTTGGCGCTTGCGCTTTGGTATTGGACGACCTACGAGTAAAGAAGAAGTTCCCCATTACGTTCTCGCACTATTTAATGAACCAGCCGATCAAGTTGAGTATTATATACAGATAGCTGCCAATATGATCCAAGAACATCTCTCTAAGAATTCGTAACCCCTAAAATTTGCATACTTTATATAATTTTATATGTGCTTATTAAAGTATTGACACAATTATAATGTCAAATATATAATTATTATTTAAGGTATTTTCTAAAATAAAATAATTAAAATAAGGAGAAAGTGGTATGAAATTATTAAATATAGTAGCAGTACTTATTCTAACTTCTATTACGACTGCATATCCTTCTATACGTATTGAAAATAATTCTGGCCAACCTATCTTTGCTACTTTACAAGGTATGGGATGTGTAAGAATTTGCGGAAGAATAGGAAGTCCTGCGTATACTACTCGTTGTTGTGGAAGTACAGAAATTAATCCCGATAAAGCGGTTACCTTTTACCGGCTAAACATGCGTACTGCCCCTGGTGCATACGTAGAAAAAATATATGTATATAATCAAAATAAGACACAAGAGCTTGCAAGATATGACTGTAAAGGTAGCTGTGGTCCAGATGCTAACTTTATCTTTAATGAGGATCATAGTATTACCAAAGGAGAGTCCAGTTCTCTAAGCAGAAGTGAATTATTTCCAGAAGAACAAAGATAAAGCATATATTAAGTTCGTATAACCTTAAGATCTCCTCTAATTCTATGCGGAGATCTTACTTTATTAGCGCAAATAATATAATTGCTCTAGTAAACACTTTTAATTATGTATATTACTTGTAGATTATATGATTGGATTCTAAGCTATTTAATTTTAAAACGTAATCAATAAACACTTATTAGGTTTGCTATCAATAAAATTTTCTTTATTATAATATCAAATATATAATTATAATTATACTTTCAGATATTTTTAAAATAAAATAATTAAAATAAGGAGAAAGTGATATGAAATTATTGAATATAATAGCTGTACTTGTTCTAACTTCTATTACTACTGCATATTCTAGTATACGTATCGAAAATAATATTGACCACCCTATTTTCGTTACCTTTCAAGGGATGAAGTGTTTAAGTGTGTGCGGTCATATAGGAACGAGCTCGTATACTACTCGTTGTTGTGGAAGTAATGAAGTTGGCGCACATGACTTTGAAACATTTGAAGGCCAAGGCTCAGTAACAAAAATATATATATTTACCCAAGATAAAAGACGACAGCTTGCACAATACGATTGTGGAGATAGTTGTGGTACAAATGTTATCTTTACCTTTAATAAGGATAATAGTATTACCAAAAGATAATTGGGTTCTTCACAGCATAAAATATTTTCAGAAAAGCGAAGATTAAGCCTATATTAAGTTCGTGTAAGCGTAAGATCTCCTTAACTTTATAGGGATTTTACTTTATTAGCACAAATTAAGTTATGACTGCTTTAGTGAACACTTTTAATTATGTATGTTTATAGGGGCTATTTAATTTTAAAGCGTAATTAATAACCACTTATTAGGTTCATTATCAATAAAATTTTCTTTAATATGCGTAAGCGCTTTTTTTTGAGCATCAAACTCTAAGTATGTTAAAGCTTCGTCATACGTGAGCCATTTATATTCATCATGCTCAGTAGGAGATAACCTAACTTCTTGATTTTCTTCAACAAAAGCTACAAAAACTGGCAGCAACATTATAGTGTCACGCCGAGCTTCATAAAAAGTATTTATAAAATCAGCAGAATATAGAGTTTTGATGCGTAAGCCAGTTTCTTCAAAAATTTCTCTTATAGCTGTCTGCCATGCTGTTTCATCTTTTTCAGATTTCCCACTTACCATTTGCCAATTACCGCATAAGTATTTACTACAGCGACGTATTAGTAAATATTGGGGGCCGCTTTCTGTATTTTTAACTACAAATACATCTATTCCCCAAGGCTTAACCAATTGTATACTATTAAGCACTAGTAATTTCCTTAAGGTTAAGAAGATAACAAGTTTATATAGAGTTAGTTATTAACAGAATACTAAAAAGCTCAATGTAAGTTAATTGTCTATATTAGAGCGATGTAAACAACAAACTTACTTGTAAAGAATTTTTTTTAAATACTTGGTTATTATTAGTATGAGAAAATCCAATTAATGGGGTCGTAATCTTGGGTTTCTCTTTTAGTTCGTACTTATTTAGGTAGTTTTTTGTCTGATGCTTGCGCTGTTCTTTTTTTTGTACTTGAATAAATGTTTTGAATGATAAAATTAGTATATAAACTTTAAGGTATAGTAGTTAAGAGAAATTCTTAACAATCAAAAAGAGCGCTAATATAACCTGCTATTTTTAACCATTCAGCAGTTTTAAATACTTATTTGGTTCTTCGTTTTTTAGACGGAGGTAAAGAGTCAAGATCGTTATGAGTATGTCGATGCTTAGTTAAATTACCGGAGTCAGCGTATGCTTTATTGCAACCAGGATGATCACAGACGTAAGGCTTATCGCCAGTATGAGTACGTTTATGTCTAGTTAGGCCACTGGAGCTAGAGAAAGCTTTATGACAATCAGGTTGATCGCAAACATGTGGCTTATCGCCCTCGTGAACATGACGTTTATGTTTAGCTAAATCCCCAGATTCAGAGAAAACTTTATTACAATCAGGCTGATCGCAAACATATTTATTGATATTACCTTTATGTTTATTTTTATGTTTCTTTAAGCTACTAGGGTTAGAGTAAGCTTTATTACAATTGGGATGATCACAGACATACTTATTATCTCTATGTTTACGTTTATTATGTCTAGTTAAACCTTCGAGTAAAGGGTAAGCTTTATTACAATCAGGGTGATCTCAGGCATAGGGTTTATTATCAGTATGCTTGCTGTACTTATGTCTCTTTAAATCCCCAGCTTGAGAAAAAGCTTTATTGCAACCAGGGTGATTGCAAACATGCTTATTACCTTTATGTTTACTTTTATGGTGTAAAGTTAAGCTACTAAAGTCAAAGTAAGCTTTATTGCAACCAGGATAATCACAGACGTAAGTCTTATCGCCATTATGATTATTACGTTTATGTCGAGCTAAAGCCTTGGGTTCAGGAAAAGCTTTACTGCAGCCAGGGTGATCGCAGGCATGTGGCTTATCCCCAGTATGAGAATGTATATGTCTTAATAGATCCCTTGGACGCATATAGGATGTTTGACAAGTTTCTAAAGAGCATTGATACCGTTTTGTGTTATCAATGCTTATAACATGTTCTTTTTTAATGTGATTTTTAAGCTCGTTAATGGTTCCCTTAAAGATACAAATACAGCTGTAGAGCGTGCTTAGGCTTTGGGTACTATGAGCTGTTTGGTTATCTTGATTTACCGGTTCATTTTTTATAAGTGGGTTAGCGGACTCTGTTTTGATAAAATAGCCATTCCTAGGAGTTAAGGGATAGAAAAAAAGCTCATCTTTAAGGTCATAATTGAGTACTTTAGTAGGCGGTATCTCTGTAATATTTTCGTTTTGAGCATCAATAAAAAAGACATTACCAACGTTGTCTCTAAAGAAGTTGGCAAGATGGCCTGCATCATAATTTTTATAATAATAGTAAATTAAGCCAGCAAGTGTTTTATCTTCACCATGAGATTCAGCGCTTCCAGCTAAATTTTTTATATCTTCGGTAATAGTAGAACGATGAGAAGTAATATATTTTAAACTATCTTGTTTAGGAGCTTGAGTAGTATCAATGTTTGTTTTAGCTATAGTATCAAGTAAATCTATAGTTTCAGTAAACTCTTGATGAGGAACAAGCTCAGCTTGCTCTGCTCGTTTAACTTCATGATATACAATAGCGTTATTATCAGCAGTTCTAAATGTTATATCGAAATTTCTCTTTCTAGCAGGAACAAGTGAGGGCTTCTCTAAACCAGCTAAAACTTTGACACATTTTTCAGCAAGAAGAGTACAATTTGACCTTGCTCCTGTATTTTTTGCTTTAAATAGTCTACCTGCATTTAATGGTTGAATACGTTCAAGTATCCACTGTATTACCTCTGGTTTTTGTAATTTAGTAACAACTTGAGTATGAGGCATGCTTGTTTGTTCCAGCATACACCAACTTATATTTGTAAAACATACAATAAGACTAAGTATTATGGTAATAACGCGCAATGTAGTAAGCCCTTATTAATTACTAGCAACAAAATTATATTGTTATGCAAAATTTAATAACCATTCTTTAATAGTATTTTTAAATGATCCAGAAAGCGCAGGGCCGCCACCTTGGAGTGTTGCGCCGGAGCCGCCTCCTTGTAGTCCTCTTGTTTTTAACCATTCAGCAAATTTTTTAAGATTAACTTGGTTTTGTAGGTGAGGAGTAACATGTGCTAAAAAAGTGCTACGATTGTCAGTATTATTAAGCACAAAGTAAAATCCAGGCTCGCGTGAAAGTTCGTGCATAAGATCACGTAGCTCTTCGTTTGAGTATTGTTGTACTGCAGTAAATAAAAATGGGATGGTGCCAATAGTTTCCTGCTGGGCACGCAATAAGGGCAGCTGTACTTTGATAATCTGTTTTTTAAGATCTTTATTTTCAGCGTGTGCTGCTTTGAGCTGCTCTTTTAATTTAGTTATTGCTTCTTCAAGAAGTTGTGGCTGAACTTTGAATTCTTGGCTTATATTTTTCAGTATAGTAAAGTTGCTTTGAAAAAGCTCGACTGCAGCTGGACCAGTAAGAGCAACTATACGCTTTATCCCTGTAGAAAGTGCTGAGACTTCAGTTATTTTAAAGGGTCCAATGTCACCGGTTGCGCGTACATGAGTGCCACCACAAAGTTCAGCAGAAAAACCTGAAACTTCAACAATACGTACGCAGTCTGGGTTATATTTCTCGCCAAAAAAAGCAATAACACCTTTTTTAAGAGCATCCTGATAGGTGGTAATAGTAGTGTTGACTGCAATGTTCTTCATAATAACGTCATTTACAAGACGCTCTATACAGTGTAGTTGTTCTTGAGTTATAGTAGCATGATAGGTGAAATCAAATCGTAAGTAATCTGCAGTAACTAAAGATCCTGCTTGCTTTATACCAGGGCCTAAAACTTTAATAAGAGCACTCTGCAAAAGATGGGTAGCAGTATGATTTTTCATAGTGCGCTCTCTAAAATTACTATCTACTGTTTGGAGTATAGAGTCTCCTATTTTAAGTAGTGTAGGTGCTTGTGTATACAGTGCTATAGCTCCTGGTAATTTCTTAAGATTTTGCACTTCTGCACTAGCTTGTTGATAGGAAATAGTGCCGCGATCATTTACTTGACCGCCACATTCAACATAAAATGGTGATCGATCAGTAATGATCCAGCAATGAGCACCAGTATGTACTTGGTCTACGCACTGATTATTTAAAATAAGCGCAATAATACGTCCTTGTGTAGTAAATTCTTCATAACCAGTAAATACTGTTTTAATATTTTCAGGTAGTTCAGGAAGTTCTTGAGTACTGTCTTTTTTACTAGATTGCGCCCGTTGCTGTTCCATTTGCTGCTCAAATTGTTCAATGTCTACTTGATAACCATGTTCATGAGCAATTACTTTAGTAAGTTCTAAGGGAAACCCATAGGTGTCATACAGCTTAAACGCTTGTTCGCCAGTAATACGACACGTTTGAATATTATCTTGTAAATAACGCTCTAAAATAGCTTGTCCATGAGTAAGATTAGCAGAAAATTTTTCTACTTCTTGCTGTATGCTAGTTCTAATAAAGTCTTGTTGCTGAACAAGCTCAGGATATATGTCTCCCATAGATGTAATAAGAATAGATGCAAGCTCGGAAAATAGAGTTGGATTACCCAATTTTTGGGCAAATAATGCTGCACGCCGTATAATTTTTCGTACAACGTAACCGCGACCTTCATTAGATGGTGAACACCCATCTGCAAGAGCAAAAGTAACTGATCGTATATGATCTGCGAGTACACGAAAAGCTGCTCTTTGTTGCTGTGATGCTGTCGCATACTGAATATTTGTTACTACTTCTATATGAGTAAGTAATGGTGCAAAAAGATCAGTATCAAATACCGATTCTTTATTTTGTATAATTGAGCATAAGCGCTCAAGACCCATGCCAGTGTCGACACCAGTTTGTTGTAGTGGTTGATAAGTACCGTCAGCCTGTCGATCAAACTGCATAAAAACTAAATTCCAAATTTCAAGATAACGATCACATGAACATCCGGGTACACATGAAGGACTACCACATCCGTAGGTAGATCCACGATCAATAAGAATTTCAGAGCAAGGGCCACAAGGACCTGTATCTCCCATTTGCCAAAAATTATCAGCTTCTCCAAGCCTAAAAATACGCTCAGCGGGGAGTCCTATATGGCGGTGCCAAAGAGTATATGACTCATCGTCATTTTTATATACGGTTGCATAAAGTTGAAAAGCAGGAAGTGCTAGTTCTTTAGTTAAAAATTGCCAGGCGAACTCTATAGCTTCTTTTTTAAAATAATCACCAAAAGAAAAATTACCAAGCATTTCAAAAAAAGTAAGATGCCGTTTAGTAAACCCTACATTTTCTAAATCGTTATGCTTACCCCCTGCACGTATACATTTTTGTATCGAGGCAGCACGTGTATAAGAACGTTTTTCTTTACCTAAGAAAACATCCTTAAATTGATTCATACCCGCATTTGCAAATAATAATGTAGGATCATGTGCAGGAATTAATGATGAACTTGGTACCAGCGTATGGCCAGCACGGGCAAAAAAACGTAAAAATGTATGACGAATTTCACCTGATTTCATAAGGGGTACCTTTAGAGCTACTTGTGTACATTTTCTTACTGTGTAAGATACAACAAATTTTGAAATATATCAAAATCTATTGTATTTGAAATTTATTGAGTTTAAAAATAAATACTGTTATTATTTTATATATAAAACGTAAGCATAAATACATACTATTAAGGTAGTATATGCAAATATTTTTTCATCCTCACTGGTATATTATAGGTATTGGCCTATTAACTCTTTTTTTAGGTGTAACTCTTTATAAGCCGCTAACACAGTTTAAACCGCTCGATAAAATCCCCATAATACATACTCCAATAGGCGTTGCGCCAAATATTAACGCTATAGAAACTGGTTTGTTTCTAAGAGACTTTTCTAAATTTAATATTATACAAAATCAATTTGAACTTGAAGGTGCGCTCTGGTTTTTGTATAATCCACTCTATGTGTCAAGCTCTTTACTTGATAATTTTCAAGTTTCTTATGGCGAAGTTATGTTTATAGGAAAACCACTAGTATTTGCTGTAGGTAATCAAGAGCTTCGGTGGTATAACGTACGATTACGGTTCTCATCATCGTTACAATATCATCGTTTTCCTATTGACGTTCACCGTATTTCGCTTGTTATTTATAATGCTGCACTTGCTAATACTCGATCTACTCTTATTACCGCGCGTAATGCACTTGATATTACAGAAATACCACATACCCCTGGTTGGAATCTAATACAACATCAAGCAAAAGAGGGTTATTGGCATCATACGTTACAAACTCATGAAGGTGATATTCTTCTTAAGGCACCTAGTATACAGTTTACACTTGACTTTAAGAGAATTGGGATCCGTCATCTTTTAGTTATTATTTTACCACTCTTTTTAATGTATCTTATGGTGCTTTTTGCAGTAATACTAAGCTTTAGTAGTCTTCACAGGTCAGCAATTACCATAGTAACGGCAGCTATTGCTGCTATTATTGCATATCGCTTTGTACTGGAAAGCTTATCCCCTGAAGTTGATTATTTGATGCTTTCAGACTATATCTATTTACTTTTTTTATCTGCTTCGTTTTTACTCTTTTTGCTTATAGTAATGTATCGTCATATTGGCGATCTTGTACGCATATTACTTACAGTTGGGGTACAAATAGTAGTAGTTATTCTTTGGTATTATTATTTTAATATATGGCTTTAAAAATTATTATCATGCAGCTTTATACATATTAAACACACTTGCGTAAATGTATTACATCTTTTAAGCTATGTATATGTCCCATGATTTCTCTAAGCCCTTCTTTTCTTAGCGGTATTGCTGTTATTTCTGAAGCTGCATTAGCATCTTGACGCTCTATATACTGTTTCAAGTAACGCTTAGCCTCTTGCTGTTGCTCTTTAAAAGTAGAAGCAGTACGTAAAGTATTTAATAACTCATTTGATCTTTCATCATTTAATTTTATAGCTACTTGCTGAGCAGTATATACGTAATCATACTCATACTGACTATTGTGCTCTTTGCTTTTCTTAAGCATGTACATAACAACTGTACCTAGTAATGTGCTCGGCCTTTGGCTCATGTTGATATAATACGATTTACTTTTTATAACCAAATCTATTATTTTTTGCCCTTGCTTTTTTTTAGCAATATCCTCATGATTAAGTAAATCAAGAGCTGTGTTAATTAGTGTTTCTCCATCTTTATTTGTACTTTTTATATTAGCACCTCTATCTAAGAGCAATGCTAGTGCTTCTACTTGGTTATTGTAAGCAGTCCAGTGTAATGGTGTCATTCCCTCATTATCTTTACTATCTATGTTAGCATTGCTATCTAAAAGCAGTTTTATTGCTTCTATTTTGCTATGAGAAGCAGCAAAGTGTAATGGTGTCATTCCAAAATTATCTCTACTATGTACGCTTATTATGCCATTATCTAATAAATACTTAATGCCCTGTATATCAATGTATCTTAAAGCTTTATCTAGTTTGATTATTAATTGCTCAGTGAGCACTGGTGTATTTGGTATATTCATAGCCACTATTGGCATAAACGAGCATAATCCAAGTATTACTTGCACTATATACCTATACCATCTTTGCATTGTAATAACCTTCTAAAATACAAATTTAGAATTATTATATAAATAAATATATTTTAACGCAAAGTAATCATAAGTCAAAAGCGAGATTGTCTTACATAAAAAATAGGACAGGTACAGAATGCTTTAAATAGCTTGTTGTATTAAACTGAGCTCGTATTACGTAAAGTATTTTTTGAGTTTGTTATACATTGCATGTAAGTCACAAGAGATTTGTTTTGTATCAGCAAGTACTGGTAAAAAATTAGTATCACCTTCAAAACGTGGTAGCACATGAACATGTAGATGTCCTGGAATACTGCCACCTGCTACTTTGCCGCCAAGATTAACACCAACGTTAGTGCCTTGATTATGTAATGCTTGTTGTAAAAGCGTAATACTTGTTGAAATAGCCTCCATAATTTCACTTATAGCATCTTTACTTAACATATCAAATGCTGACACATGACTGTACGGTATAATTAATAAGTGACCAGCATTATAGGGATACTTATTAAGCATAATGCAGCAATGATGTAGACGCTGTACAATAAAGTGCTTGGTATCTTCGCAAGCAGCTATTTGCTTACAAAATAAGCACGTTTGTGAAGAGCTATTATTTTTATTATCAGGAGCAATATATGCATTGCGCCAGGGAGCATATAGTTTTTTCACTTTTTAGTAGGTAGTATATAATTGTTAACGAGCGTATACCAGAACTGTAAAGATATAATAAGCATAAGCCCTTCTATAGGTAAACGCAAGCGTGCATAGCCATATCCTCCGGTCATACCTAAAACACTACTAATAAGTACTAAAACAACAAACCATTGGTAAAAAGCTGCTTTAGCTTGTCGAGTATAAAGAGCATATATAAAAAAAAGTATGCTGCCTCCTATAAGGCCAATCCAAAGTAAAAGTATATATACAAGTTCAAGCCATGCTAAAGCTCGTATATACCGAGAAAGCGTAGGATTAAAAAGTGCAGCTGCTACTTTTTCTAGAAGAAATTCTTCAGGAGGGTCCCATGACCATGTATTATAAGCAAAAGCAACAATTTGACTGCTATAGAGATCACCCGATGTTTTAATTACTTCTTTAAGCCACTCTTTGAGAGTATAAAAGGGGTAATTAATAATCCAGGGTAATGCAACAGAAAGACATACTAATTCTGTACATACACTATAAGGAGACCTTTGTGCTATGAGCTGTTGTTCTCTATACTCTATTTCTTGCTTTACTTGTATATTAAAGCGACGTAAACATTCACGTAATGGCTTATTTGTGATAGTTCGAGCAATTTTCGGTGCTATAAATGTTTGTAAATACGGTCCCATTTGCGGACAAAAAAACCATGATCCTGTTAAGGTATAGTTGCGTATATACCAGGGGGTAAGCGTGCTTATAAAAATAGTTAAAAAAAGCATACTAAATAATAAAGAGCGCACAAATGAACGAGTATATCCGCATAAAATAAGTAGTGCTGCTATACAAGCTATATAAATCCCCATTGGGCGCATCCAGGTAAATATACTTAAACTAAGCGCACTAAGTGTACTAGTAAGCATCGTAGATGGTACTAAACCAATAGGTAAAAAAAACACAAAAAGTAAAAAAAATAATGTAGCAAGACTATCAGTAAGTAAATATGTACTAGCAAGTACAAGCCCTGGATGTACTGTGGCTATACCAGCAGCAAGCCATGCTACTAAAGATGAATGGGTAAAAAGAAAAGCGAGACAATAGATAATAAGAGGAATACATGAAGAAAGAAAAACCTGCACGGTAAGGGCAGCTTTATGGACAGTACGATAATCACTAAATTGTGCACCTGAAGAACGCTTAACAAGATAAAAAGGTACCAAATATAGGGGATAACCAGGGGTTCGCCAAAAAATAGGTTTTTTTATTGAAGGATGATACATACCATAACCTTGCGCTATGTTAAGAGCACAATAGTGATAGTCAAAACTATCTGGTTGACGATAGTATTCTCTTGGGTATATCCATGCATAAAAAACGAAAGCACGTATACAGTATGCTAGTGCAAAAAGCACAAGAGCAGATCTATAAGAAATATAACCCGAAAAAAAGTAAAGGCGCATTATAGTGCCTTAATATATTGTGTATGTATACTCTCACTATAGGTGTATCAGCATTATGCTTTATTTGCAACTATAATGGATTTCTTGTATGCCTATGTATCTTATGTTATCTTATGCGCAGCATATAGGTTGTACAATAATGAGGCATAAAAAGCATGCGACCAGTAGTGGTTATGGTTGGTACCCGTCCTGAAGGTATTAAATTAATACCAGTATATTGGGCCTTACAACAGGCACAGATACCAGTACTTCTTTGTGCTACATTTCAACATAAAAAGCTGCTTACCAATATTCTAGATTTATTTGATGTTGTGCCTGATTACGCTTTTACTACTATGCGATATAATCAAGATCTTACATATATAACGCAAATGGTTTTAAAAAAAACCGACTTCTATTTTAAGCAAATACAACCAGCATTAGTAGTAGTACAAGGAGATACTACCAGCAGCATGGCAAGCGCATTAAGTGCATTCTATTTGAAAATTCCTATAGCTCATGTAGAAGCTGGCTTGCGCACCTATAATAAAAATAATCCCTTTCCTGAAGAAGTAAATCGTAAAACTATAAGTTTACTAGCAGATTATCATTTTGCGCCGACAGCAACAGCAGTACATGTGCTTTATGAAGAAAAAATATGTCCAAATACTGTCTTTTGCACCGGTAATCCGGGTATAGATGCATTATATTTTATACGCGAACGCATAGCACATAATACAATGTACATTAGTAAACGTTTTAAAAAAATTATAAGCGAGATACAAAAACGTGCGTACAAGCTCGTTGTAGTAACGCTGCACAGGCGCGAGTTAAGTCAAGAGAATTTTATTGATCTTATACACGTGTTAAAAACATGTGTAGAGCAGCATAGAGATAGTGTAATTATATATGTATATCATCCACGTCCAGCAGTTATTGAGGGTCTTAAGCGTGCTCGTATTACCCATCATGAGCGATTCATGATAATACCACCTGTAGCCTATCACGAGTTTATATATTTACTTATGCATGCCGCTCTTGTGGTTACTGACTCAGGCGGTGTACAAGAAGAAGCGGTAACGTTAGGGTGTCCTGTATTAGTAGTACGTGCTACTACAGAGCGTATAGAAGGCGTTCAGCATAACTATGCCACTCTTATTGGAACAACAGCAGATGCATTACGCATAGAGTTTAATACTATATTTTCTCAACTTGCTACAAAGCAACCGGTGGAGCTCTATGGCGATGGCAAAGCAGGGCAAAAAATAGCACGTATTATACAAGAAATTATATATTAACAGAAAGTATGACGGTGAATACAATTTGTGTTATGGGTTTAGGGTACGTTGGTCTTCCTACAGCACTTTTAGCTGCTCGCGCGGGCTTTAAAGTAATAGGATTTGATACTGATAGCAAAAAAATAGAACAGATTAGAAATGGAATGGTGCCATTTCAAGAACCCCAGCTTGCTGAAAGACTGCGTGAAGCACTTGATAGTGCTTTATTTATTCCTGTAACTACTATACCATTGGCAGACTATTTTATTATTGCAGTATCAACTCCTTGTACAGCAGATAATAAAGCCGATTTAACACAAGTGTGGCATGCCGGTAAGCTTATTTCAGCAGTGCTTGAGCCTGGAAATTGTATTGTTATAGAGTCAACAGTACCCGTGGGGACAACACAAAAGTTTGCTCATTTTATTTCTGAACAAACAGGGCTGGCACTTGAACGTGATTTTTATTGTACGTATTGTCCTGAGCGTATATATCCTGGTAAAGCAATAAGTGAACTGCAACAAAATACGCGTATTATAGGTAGTATAAGCCGTATAGGTGGAGAAAAGGCATGTTCAGTATACGCTCCCTTTGTTATGAGTGATTTCTATATAACATCAACTGAAAATGCCGAATTTATTAAACTAATTGAAAATAGTTTTCGCGATATAAATATAGCATTTGCACATGAAGTTGCAGTATTAGCAAAAAAATTAGATATTAATGCTTATGAAGCTATAGAACTTGCTAATCTTCATCCCCGTGTTGATATTCTTCGTCCAACATGTGGTGTAGGAGGTCATTGTATTCCGCTTGATCCATGGTTTTTAATTCAAGATTTTCCTAAAGAAACCTCTTTATTACAAAGTGCTCGAGCTATAAATAACGCACGACCTACGTATGTACTAGATGAAATTAAAAAGGTTGTATTATGTTGGATTGATAAGCACAAAAAAGTACCAAAGGTTGCTGTCCTGGGACTTACTTACAAGGCTGAAGTTGATGATTTGCGCAATTCGCCAGCACTTTTTATTACTCAAGAGCTTGCCCAATTGCCATACTTAGAGCTTGTATGTACTGACCCATATATCACTGCAGGCCAGCTAGCAGCAAATATTTCTGACAAGTTTGTGCCATTTGCAAGTTTAGCTACTTATGGGCTTGATATAGTTGTAGTGCTTGTTGCACATTCCCAATTTACTGGATGGCTTGAGAATATAGAGTGTATTTTAATGGATTTTTGTGGTATTACCTATAAGACATCACGGCAACACTATAAGGATCTTTTTGTACCTGCTATCCGTGCATCTCATAAGTATACACTATGTCCTTAAGGAGTACTATGTATAATACTATACCTAAAGAGTTTTACACAAAAATAGCATTCTTGGTATGTATGCTTGTAAGTTATTATATACAAGCAGGTGAGAATAACTATCAGGATATGCGTATTTTAATTTCTATTCCTACGTATAATGAACGAGGTAATATACAACCGTTATATAGAGCATTAAAATCTTTACCCTATGATCTTGAGATACTTTTTATTGATGATAACTCTCCCGACGGTACTGGGAAAATTATAGATACACTCTGTGCTCGCGATGCTAAAGTACATGTTATTCATAGAAGCTCTAAATCAGGGTTGGGAACTGCACATATGGCGGGATTTAAGTATGCACGTAATTATGCTTATACTCATATTATTACTATGGATGCTGATTTTTTACATGATCCTAAGTATATTCCTGATCTTATTGCAAAAAGCCATACAGCTGATATTGTTATTGGTTCGCGTTATGTCAATGGAGGCAATTATGACGCTGTTGGTCCAGTGCGTAAAACACTTACTTATTTTTGGCGTTGGTGTATTAAGTGTGGATTAGGACTTACCTGTGATGCAACCGGTTCATATCGTTTATATAACGTAGCTATTTTAAAACCAGAAATTATGCAAAAAATTAAAGCGACCGGTTTTGAGTTTAATATGGAAACGCTCTATAGACTAAAAAAATCAGGAGCTACTATTACTGAAATTCCTATTCAAGCGCATGCGCGTTTCTACGGTACTACTAAACTCACTGCTCGTGATTCACAAAAAGCGTGGGGAAGATTTTGCTCGCTAGTATGGGAACAATTACGTGGCATAGAATAGATTAATCTTGAGTATAGTACTAGTATGAACGTACGCTTATTAATAGTATTACTGTGTATGGGAAGTATTGTTACAAATACGGGTGTTTTTTGGTATCAATACTCTCATTTTTGGTTTACGTACGAAGCTCATAAACTCTACATTGATTTTACTGCATCGCTTAATCCATCTGCATATCCTGATAAAATAAATAATTTTTGGGCACAAAAACTTATCACTACCTGCCATCAGTTGTATCAGCGTAATAATTTGTTACATGTTTCTTTTTCAGCATCTCCTAAAATACCTAAAATAATACATCAAATTTGGTTAGGAAGTTCTTTCCCTGAGAAATATAGGCAATGGCAACGCAGTTGGCGACAGTACCACCCAGACTGGCACTATATACTCTGGACCGATAAAGATATAGAAGCCTTTGGTTTAAGTAATAAAAAGGCATACGACGCCGCTTCTAATTTTGGTCAGCGCTCTGATATTGCTCGTTATGAAATACTTTATAGAATAGGCGGTCTATACGTAGACACGGATGTTGAATGTTTGCGCTCATTTGATATTTTACATCATGCGTATACCTTTTATATAGGATTGCAGCCGCTTGATGTATCTATAGCACAGCTGGGTATAGGAGTTATTGGCTCAGCTCCCGGTAGCTCACTACTAAAAGTATGTATTGATACTATAGACGCTAGTGTGCGTCAACATAAAAATGTTATGCTTGCAACAGGACCTATATATTTTACTCGATTATTTATGCAAACTATTTTACCAAATACAGAATTATCACTCGTAGTTTTACCACCAACGTATTTCTATCCATGCTTATATACCCAACGAGGAACTAATAAAACCGTATGGCAGCGCAAAGAATCATTTGCAGTTCATCATTGGGAAGGTAGCTGGTGTACGTAGAAAATCAGTAATGTATGTGGTAATTATTAACCTATTTGGCTTTTATAATTTTCTATTATATAATATAAGTCAATATAAAATAAATAAAATTATATTATTTTAATTTTCAAGATCTAATTATATGCTTACTAAATTGGTATACACCTATTGGTTTGTTGCTGTATTTTTTTTGCTTGTACCTTTACGTACATGGAGTATGCATAATCAAAATGCAATTATTACGCTTATTGTAAGTGATAATAAAACCTGTGTGGTGCCATCGTTATTAGCATATCAACTTTCGTATATAATAGCTGGCAATCACTATAAATACCAACAAGGTAAAGCTAATACTATTTTTGAAGTTCCGTTTAGCAAAGACATTGTAGAGAACGTGATTCTTTGTATTGATTACCCGCAATACTATGTACAACAGCTTGCAAGAACAGAGCTTATTGCTATTTTTAATGCTGCTGATTACCTAGGAGCTCCAGCAGTTATTTTAGCTGTTATTGCGCATAGGATAACTCATGAGCTTAATAAGAATGACCTACCAGAAAATATACAACAACGTATACAAACATTGCCTTTGCATTTAAAATCACTCAGTAAATTATCAGGTGAGCATGCTATTGTAGTTGCAAATGAGCAAAAGCTTGATTTAAGAGCACTTAACCTTGAAACTCTTGATAATCTTGATGAGGTGTTACGGCAAAGAGCGATAGATAGAACGCAGATTATTTATCTTGATGCTAGCTACAATAATATAGTAGGTGTGTCTCTACACGATATATGTAAAGCATTGCCGCAGGTAAAGCATATTAATCTTTCTTATAATAAGCTTAATGAAGTATCAGCAGCTGATCTTATTGCATTACCTCAAGACATGAAGTTAGACATAAGTAACAATTCTATTGCTCGTTTTGACCAAAGGAATCAAGGCAGTAGTATAATATCAGGTCTTACTATTGATGCACGTAATAATCGTTTATCAGTAAAACAGCTAAATGCTCTTAAAAAGCTTCTCAATAAGCCTGCTTACTATAAATCTCTAGCAGCAAAAGCTCAAAAAGGACTTTCTGCTATACAAAATACGTTATTCTTTTTGTCTGTAAGTTTACTTCCAAGAGCAATTATTAATGCTCGTGTAACAGCATGTTTTCTAGCAAATTATATACTGTTTCTTGAGGTGCCAGTATTACATCAGAAGCTAATAGATATTTACGATAATGCGATGCTGGATGGGTATCAAGCAGTAGGTACTATTTGGCTAAGCGTAGTTGGCATAAGCTTAATGAGCAGAATGTGCTTAAATTATGGTATTACGAGATATCTTAAGCGGGTTATGCAGAAAAGAGATAATAAGCTTGTTGCAGATATATTAGATCAATGTCCTAGACCAACAGAAGTACAGCTTTCTAAATTACAAGAACGTATGCAAACATGGTTTCTTGCTAAAAAGAAACAACTGAGCTTAGCAGAAATTACCGCATTACCTAAGAATATTGACAATACAATAGAGTAAGTTTTTAACGTGGTATTTGTTAAGTGCTTTTTACTAGCAGAGAAATACAAAACTTCTTGTGTGATTTTTAAGAGAGCGCCATACTTAGTGCAGTATATTAATGCTCATATGCTTGATGTATCTATAGTATAGCTGGGTATTAGAGTTATTGGCTCATCTTCTAGTAAACCTTTACTAAAAGCATGTATTGATACTATAGACGCTAGTGTGCGTCAACATAAAAATGTTATGCTTGCAATAGGACCTATATATTTTACTCGATTATTTATGCAAACTATTTTACCAGGTTTAGAACCATCACTCGTAGTTTTACCACCCACCTATTTTTATCCATGCTTATATTCCCAACGAGGAACTAATAAAACCGTTTGGCAGCGCCAAGAGTCATTTGCAGTTCATCATTGGGAAGGTAGTTGGTGTACGATAACATAAGTGCACTCAAGATAAACTTATAACAATAGCTTTATTACTATTAATTTTTGATTTTAATAAAAATCATAATTATTAAGCTGCTTGTTTTTATATTTTACTAGTATATAATATAACCATATTTATTTTCATAAAATATGTTATTTTAATTTTTAATTTTTAATTTGGAAAAGTTATATGCTTATTAATAAGATATTTATTGCTGTGCTCTTTATGCTTGCGCCTTTAAGTACTTGGAGTATGCACAAGCAAAATACAATTATTACATTAATTACAGGCGATAATAAAACTTGTACCGTTCCATCATTATTAGCACATCAACTTTCGTATATAATAGCTGGTGATCACTATAGGTATCTGGAAAGCAAAGCTAGTGATTCTTTTGAGGTGCCTTTTAATAAAGAGATTATAGAAAAATTACTGTTATGTGTTGATGATCTGCAGTACTATGTACGACGGCTTACAAAAACAGAGCTTATTGCTGTTTTTAATGCTGCTGATTACCTAGGAGCTCCAGCAGTTATTTTAGCTGGTATTGCTTATAGAATAACGCATGAACTTAATAAAGATGATATACCGGAAAATATACAACAACGTATACAAGAATTACCTTTGCATTTAAAATCACTCAGTAAATTATCAGGTGAGCATGCTATTGTAGATCCAGATGAACGAAGGCTTGATCTAAGAGCACTTGATCTTGAAACTATTGATGATCTTGATGAGATACTACAAAAAAGAGCAATAGACAGAACGCATATTACTCATCTTGATGCTAGTTATAATAATATAGTAGGAGTGTCTTTACGCGACATACTTAAAGCATTGCCGCAGGTAAAACATATTAATCTTTCTTATAATAAGCTTACTGAAATATCAGCGGCTGATCTTGCTGCGTTACCTCCAGGCACGTTATTAGATATAAGTAATAATTCTATTACTAGTTTTGATCAAGAAGCTCAAGATAGTAGTATAGTACGTATAGTAAATTCAGGAATTACTGTTGATGCACGTAATAATCGTTTATCGACAAAGCGGCTCAATGCTCTTAAAAAGATTCTCAATAAGCCTGCTTACTATAAGTCTCTAGTAGCAAAAGCTCAAGGAGGGCTTAGTGTTATACAAACTACTTTGAGCAATAGATATTTTTTGCCTCTTAGTTTACTTGTAACAGCGTGTCTTGATCCTGAATTAGCAATATACTTTATAGGAAAGGGAATAATTATCTTTACAATTCCAGCAAGTTTTATAGTTCCTGGACCCCTATTTTGGGCTATAAAAGATAGGGTGCCCCTAAACGAAATTATTAAATATACAGCTAGGTATTTGGTTAGAGCAAAGAAGATTATATTTGAGTCACACGAGAGTCTTAGGCAGAATTTTCTTTATAATTCCACTCTGTATACTAGATATCCAATAGCGTCTACTGTTTGGCTAAGCATATTAGGTATAAGTTTAATGAGCAGAACACGCTTAAGTAATAGTATTGCGAGTTATCTTGAGCGGATTATACAGATAAAAGATAATATGCTTATTGCAGATATATCAAATCAATGTCCTAGACTAACAAAAGCACAATTACAAAAATTACAAAAACGTACGCATACTTGGCTTCTTTCAAAAAAGAAACAGATAAGCCTTTCAGAAATTACTGTATTACTCCATAATAATATAAATAAAATAAGTTTTTAACATAATAGTGCTTGTTTAGTATATAAGTAGTATAGAACTTCTTGCGTGATTTTTTAGAGAATGCCATACTACAGTGCAAATTATAAAAATATGCTAAAAGGGAGAGGGTAGTATGCGAAAGCTTATAATATCGATAAGTATTATATATAGCCTGATAATTAGTATGTGTAATCAGGCAATGCCATATGATGCTCATATTTATGTTGCAGGGAGGGGCTTGGTGGGCAGTGCGTTAGTCAGATCTCTTAAACAAAAACGCTATACTCGAATAATAAATCCCTCTTCTATTGAACTCGATTTGCGTCGCCAAGATGCTGTAGAAAAATTTTTTAATGACTATAAACCAGAATATGTTTTTCTAGCTGCAGCAAAAGTAGGTGGTATTGGTGCAAATTGGAACTATCCTGCCGAATTTATTTACGACAATCTCATAATAGAGGCTAATGTTATTCATGCGGCGTATAAATATGGCGTCAAAAAACTACTTTTTTTAGGATCTTCTTGTATTTATCCGCGTGAGTGCGCACAGCCTATAGGTGAAGAGTATTTATTAACAGGACCGTTGGAAATTACTAATAAGCCCTATGCATTAGCTAAAATTGCAGGTATAGAGCTCTGTCAGGCATATAACCGTCAGTATAACACTCATTTTATTACCTGTATGCCAACTAATCTCTATGGGCCATATGATACCTTTGATGCGCACCGTAGCCACGTAATACCTGCTTTAATTGCTAAAATATACCAAGCACATAGAACGGGTGCACAAGAAGTAGTACTCTGGGGTACGGGTACCCCACGGCGTGAGTTTTTGTATGTTGAAGATCTTGCTGAAGCTGCGCTTTTTCTTATGAACACGTATAATGGTCAAGAGATAGTAAACGTAGGTATGGGAACTGATATTACTATTTATGAACTTGCATTGTTAATTAAAAATCTTATTGGCTATACCGGTAACTTGGTATTTGATACACGTCAACCTGATGGTACGCCAAGAAAATTATTAAGCGTAGAAAAAATACATCAATTGGGATGGCGCGCAACTACGCCTTTAGAAGAAGGCTTAAAAAAGACTATTACTTGGTTTATTGAAAACCATACGAATAAGCATTAAAAATTTCCATATCTTAGAGTATACAAAAAGGAGTATGTATGAAAAGCGTAATAGTATTATATATACTAAGTTTATTTAGTTTTTTAACTCAATATATTTGTGCACAAGACATAGACATAGATCTATCTTCTTACTCTCTCTTTAATAATCGTGATATTTCTATAGATGAGCGCTATAGGGATCGTGTAGCTCTTATTACGGGTGTTACTGGTCAGGATGGTTCGTATCTTTCAGAATTTCTATTAAGAAAAGGATATAATGAGGTTCATGGCATTAAAAGACGTTCGTCATCATTTAATACAGGACGTATAGAACATTTATATCATGATATACATGAAGGAAGAAGTAGATTTATCTTACATTATGGTGATTTAACCGATTCAAGCAATTTATTGCGTATTATACAAGAAATTCGTCCCCATGAGGTTTATAATTTAGGTGCTCAAAGTCATGTACAAGTATCTTTTGAAACTCCTGAATATACAGCAATGGTAGATGCATTGGGAACACTCAGAATTTTGGAAGCTATACGTGCTTCAGGTATGAGTGCGCATGTTAAATTTTATCAAGCTTCTACTAGTGAAATGTTTGGCCTTGTACAGGAGATCCCCCAATCTGAAACAACGCCGTTTTATCCACGTTCACCTTATGGAGTGGCAAAATTATATGCGCATTGGATAACTAAAAATTATCGAGAAGCATACGGTATTTTTGCGTGCAGCGGTATATTATTTAATCATGAATCGCCTTTGCGTGGTGAAACGTTTGTTACACGCAAAATTACACGTGCAGTAGTTCGTATTAAAAAAGGTCTTCAGCAGGTACTCTATCTTGGTAATCTTAATGCACAACGTGATTGGGGATATGCAGGTGATTACGTAGAAGCTATGTGGCTTATGCTACAACAAGATACACCGGATGATTACGTTATAGCTACGGGTGAAACACACTCGGTACGAGAATTTGTTGAGCTCGCTTTTAAAGAGGTAGGCATAGATATAGTATGGAAGGGTAAGGGTATACATGAACAAGGAATAGATAAGCAAACTGGTCAAGTATATGTTAAAGTTGATCCTCGCTATTTCCGGCCTACAGAGGTTGATCTGTTAATTGGTAATGCTTCTAAAGCATATAACAAATTAGGCTGGCGTCCTACAACATCACTGCATAAGCTAGTAAAATTAATGATTGAAACTGATTACAAAAATGTAGATAATGCGCTTTAATAAGCATTATGAGCTTTTATACTAAAAAAATTTTTAAAATAGGAATACTTATAATAAAGCTGTGTAGTATAGGTTTTAGTATAATAAGCGTACACATTAAAGCACAAGCTGATATTATAGCGTTTTCCTTTAACCGCCCACTTCAACTCTATGCATGGTTAGAATCAGTGTACTATTATATTACTGATATTGATACAATAGTAGTGCTTGTTCGCGCAAGCACACCAGACTATATTCGTGCATATATGCTTGTTGCAAAAGATTTTCCATTAGTACAAATCGTATATCAGGATACTAAAAAGCGTGAGAGTTTTAAACGTTTACTGGTAAATACGCTTGATCAACTAAAAAACGACTATATTCTTTTTAGTGTTGATGATATTGTAGTAAAAGATTACGTTTCTCTTGCAACCTGTATTGGCGCACTTGAAAAATATAAAGCGTATGGCTTTTACTTGCGTTTAGGCCTACACTTACGCTCTTGTTATACTATGCAACAATCACAAGAAGTCCCTTTGTATGAACTTCTTGAAAATGATATTTGTTCCTGGTCCTTTAAAGATGGCATGTATGATTGGGCATATCCGCATACACTTGATATGACTCTCTATCGTAAAAAAGATATTGTATCTCTTTTTAAGAGGCTTTATTACCATTGCCCTAATACGCTTGAAGGTATTTGGAGTAGGTGTAAGCTTAGTACTCAAGAATGTGGTCTTTTTTTTAGAAGTTCAAAAATTGTTAATATTCCTATAAATAGAGTACAACAGTTTAGTAATAATATTAATCTTGATTTATATTCATCAGGTGAACTTCTTACACTTTTTTATCAGAATTTAAAATTGGATATCCACTCTTTGTATTGTGTAGAAAATGAAGCAGCTCATCTTTCTTATTGGAACCCGATATTTGTGGCACGTGCATAGCATTTTTATTAGGCTATTATATGTATTTTTTGCCTGCTGTTTATATAGTGCCCTATCTTGCTCTGAATATGAGCATAATATTATTGTTATTATTCCCTCATATAATAATATTCAATGGTATGAACGTAATGTACGTTCTGCGATAACTCAAAAGTATCGTAACTTTGAAATAATATATATTGATGATTGTTCTCAAGATGGGACGGGAGAAGCCGTTGAACGCTATATTGCTAGTGCTCAGAACGCTTGTCCGGCAAAAATAACGCTTATAAAAAATACCCAGCGGCATGGCGCTCTTGCTAATTTATATACTACTATTCATGCATGTCATGATGAAGCAATTATTGTGGTTCTTGATGGTGATGATTGGTTTGCTCATGATCGTGTTCTTACTATTATTAACTCAGTGTATAAAGGACGACACGTGTGGCTTACCTATGGTCAGCATAGGCTATATCCAAGTAAGCGGCGTGGTATTTGTAAGCCCTATGCTGATACTGTTGTTAACGCTAACGCTTATCGTGAAGAAGAATGGTTAGCAAGTCATGTGCGTACCTTTTACGCTGGTCTTTTTAAGCACATTAAATTAGAAGACCTTTTGTATGAAAGTGCTTTTTTTCCTATGGCTTGGGATCTAGCATGTATGTTGCCTATGCTAGAAATGGCAGGTGGTAATTATACTTTTATTAACGATATACTCTATATATATAATAACGATAATGTGCTCAATGATCATAAAATTAATGAAAAATTACAGGTACAACTTGCGGGAACAATACGTTCACGGCCACGTTATAAAAAGCTTGCTGATTTTAGGCAACAAGAAAAACAAACGCGCGTAGATTTAATTGTTATTTCTCATGATAGCCCTGAACCGCTTAAGCAGTTTTTAGAAAGTATTACATATTATAAGCTTGATTTTTCTCATATTTTTGTATTATATACCCCTACACTGTATCCTTGGTATGCTGATTTACGTACGACGTATGAGAAAGAATACAGCAAATTACAGCAGCTTTATAAAGGGATTACGTTTATTAACGTAACACAGTTAAAGGATGCTCTTATGCAGTGTGTAGCTTGGAGTCATGAATATATAGTTCTTGCACAAGATACACTGAGCATAAAAAGCACAGTTAATATAATAGAGTGTGCTCAACTTCTAGCGCAAACGTACGCGTATGGTTTTTATATGAGCCTAGATAAAAGCTCAATACAACAATCTTATGTTGCTTATATACGCGATAATATATGCGCATGGCAGTTTGGTCAAGTATGTCCAGCAATAGCACCTCTTAATTTTAATTTTACCCTCTATCGTAAAGAAACTATACAGCAAGCACTTAATATCTCATCAAGCTTTTGTTTCAGTTCGTTTAAAGAAGTATTAGGTGCTTGTATATACAGACAGCAAGCAGGCTTAAGTTTTGTCTCTACTCCTATCGAGCAGGAATCTTTATGGAAAAAAGAGTAATTGCTATTGTATGCATAGCACTGCTTATATTAGCGCGTGCACTAGAAAGTGCTAAAATTGTAGGCTTAGTTCAAGTACGTAATGAAGCTCCTATTATTGAACAATGTTTACGGTGTCTTGCAGTATATACTGATGCCATTATAGTATTAGATGATGCATCTGAAGATAATACTGTTACTATAGTACGCTCACTTGCATCTGAACTTCATATTGAACGTATTATTTGTGAAGCTACATCAGGGTGGGTTAATCGAACAGAAATTGAAAATAGACAAAAATTGCTTGATACCGGTCGTGCAATTGGAGGAACTCATTTTATTGAGCTTGATGCTGATGAAGTGTTATCAGCAGCGTGCGCGCATAATAATTGGTTACGCGCAAAAATGCTGAGCTTGCGTAAAGGGCAGATCTTGCATTTACCTATTATTAATTTATGGAAAAGCTTTGATTATTATCGTGATGGTAAAACAGGAGAATTTCCTGATATTGTGCAATGTTCTGCAATTTTTTGTGATGATGGTACTAGCACACTTGAAGGTAATAGAGCGGTTTCGCATAGTGGATTTTTACATTTTGGTCGCTTTCCTATACAGCGTAAAAAAAAGAGTGCTGATCTTCATTGTACAGATATACGATATGCTATTTTACATTTGCCATTTGTTCAATGGGAAAATACGTATATTAAGCGAGGCTGGATTATGTGTTTAGAATATATTCGCCTTAAAGAACACTTATCGCTAGTATTTCCTTATCGCACTGTACATGATATTAATACGTTTTACCAAACGTTTCATAATTATGCCGATACGCATGTAATACTTAAGCCTGCACTTGATATATGGTTTGCATATCCGTTTTTTGATAAAGCTTGTTATACTACGCGTCAAGTAATGTGGCGTAAACAACAAGTACATGCTTGGTTTGCGCAGTATGGACGTGATTATTTTAAAGATCTGGATATCTGGTATATAAATTGGGATGCCTAATACATGACTATACGCTGTTATGCTATTTTTTTTAGTATAATACTTATTATAAGCTCTCTTTATTCAGGAACTATATATTTTGTGGCAGATCATTGGGGAACTTTGTTTCAAGAAAAAATAATGTATATAGATGGTGTTGCTCTTTCTTCATGGAGAGATGGGTGTAGAGACCATATACAGTTGCTTAAGCATCAGCTTAATCGTAAAGGATATAGTGTGCAACAAGTGCCAACAGAAAAATTGTGGCATATTACTCTTAAGTCTTATGATGCCGTTATATTTTTTGATCTTACTGCTTCTCATAAACAGCTTAATTCTCTTTTAGCGCGTTTTAAGCCTGAGCAACTATTATTATTTATATGGGAACCGCCATCTATTTGCCCCTTGAGCTATGATCAAGTATATCATACATATTTTGCATATATTTTTACGTGGTATGATACTCTTGTCGATAATAAGCGCTATATTAAGCTTTATTATCCACATTCTTTAGTACAAATACTTCATGAGCACGTGGATTTTGATCAAAAAAAACTATGTTGTATGATTTTGTCAAATAAATTTTTTCATGAAACACTATCTTGTTATAGTGATTTATATAGAAAAAGAAGTGAAATAGTACGTTTTTTTGAGCAGTATGCTCCTCATGAATTTGATCTATTTGGTTTTGATTGGCCAAAACACTATACTATATATAAAGGTCTTGTCACTTCAAAAAAAGAATATCTAAAAAATTATAAATTCTGTATAGCATATGAAAACACAGCGGATATTCCCGGGTATATAACGGAAAAAATATTTGATGCTATGACCGCTGGTTGTGTACCTATATATTGGGGAGCTTCAAACATACAAGAATATATCCCAAGCAACTGTTTTATTGACGCTCGACATTTTACCAATCTTGAAGAGCTGTATATATATCTAAAAGGTATGCAAAGAGCTGAATATGTTCAATATCTTGATAATATACAAGCATATGTAACAAGTGAAGCAGCATTTTATTTTTCATGTGAATATTTTGTGCGTATGGTAATGGAAAAGCTATGGTTAAGTTTAAGTGTGTAAGTATTTATTATTTGCTGGTAATAACTATATATATAAGCAATATATATTCTATACCTATGTATTTTGCAACATCTGCAGATACAACATTTTTTCTTTGCGTGCTTAATTTAATTGGAACTATTCATAAGTATCATTTTAGAGAAACAGTATGTATAGCAGTATTTGACTTAGGGCTTACCAAACAGGAGAAAGAAGAATTAGCTACTATTAAAAAAGTAAAAATATGTTCACTTAAACAAACATGTTCTGACATGTTTAAGTATTTTCGTACACCTGCAGGAGGTCCACTAATACCAGGATGGTATATATGGAAACCTGTAGCTATTAAGCAAGCGTTAGATATGTTTCCCTATGTTATATATATTGATGCAGGTATTAGTGTTACTGGGTCTCTTACTCACTTATTTGAACATATTTGTTCTCAAGGATATTTTCTTATAGATTGTGGGCACAAGATTGATTGGATGGCAACACAACAGGTAAAGAAAACATTTCAGTTAAATAGTGGTGAACGAAACGAAAATATTCTTAATAAGATAGGCATTAGCGCCGGGTTTCAGGGACTTTCTCGCTCTGTTTACCAATCATATGTATTGCCTATGTATCAGTATGCACATGATATAGCTCTTTTTGAAGATGATGGTTCAGCACCTCATGGTTATGGATATGCTCGCCATGATCAAACACTCTTTAGTATTCAAGCGCATTTGTCTGATTTAAACATAAGTACCGCATTCAGTACGGGTAATGGATTTTTTATACAAGCATCAGGTAAACGTATACATTTCACTTTATCATCACTTATTGCTTTTACTCGTCATGCTATTAATATAGCTAAAATACGGCCGTATATTAAATATACGCTAAAAAAAGATAATTTGGATTATACGGGGGATTAAGATAGATGTTGTTACTATTATAATATTTTAGAAATTTTTTAGCATAAATCTTGGCGCCTTTGTGTTTAATATAGCAATAGGTAGATGCTTGTACAGAGTATAGGCGATAGAAAAGGGGTTGATCCCATTGCGAATGCGCTTGTGCTTCCAGAAAACATATATCAGCATATGCAGCTGATATATAGTGTAAGCATTTCTTTATATCGCATACAAGTAGTATAAGAGTATCTGTAAGTACTAATATATAGTCTGCACTAGAATCTTGAGTAAGGCGCTTAAGCGTGGTATGAGCAGTATCGCTAAAAAAAATTACATTTTTAAAAGTATGCTGTATATGTGCTTTTTGCTGCTCTATAAGTGGAGCTATACTATATGCGCGCCACGCTATATCTTTTAAAAAATGAGTAAGAAACATAAGAATAACGTATGTTTCTGTATAGGTTTCTGCCTTTATAAGTACGTCTAACAAAGTACAAGCAGAAGTGTGTATAGGATGCGTGAGAGTAGTATATGGTTTCTTAGACTGTATATGAGCAGCCATTTTTTCTTGATGAACAGCTGTTTTACTTTGCCAGTGGCTTAAGGGATTATTTAAATTATATATATAAAGAATATCAGAAATATAGGCAAAGCGATCTCCTGCCATCTCAATCATAGGGTACATAACTGCAGGATCAGTTGCTGCTGTATAAAAATATCCATTATAGAGAAGATCGCTCAATTTAATTTGTTTAAATAGCCAGGCGTAGTACGTACGTATATGAGTAAGAATATAGGGATATTGGCGAAAAAGCTTTTGCTGGATAATATTAATAGGATAAGGCGCTGCAAGCCCTATTTTATTATGAAGATGATGTGTAGGCTCGAGTGAGAAATACATAAATTGCCCATAGGTAAGCCATACGTTCTGGTTTTGGTATATTGTGTTAAGGTACTGTAAAACCTTGTTATGAGCAAGCCAATCATCACCATCCACAATAACAATAATTTCATGGTCCAAGCAAGAATGTATAGCATCATAGATATTGGCAAGAGCTCCTCGTCGATACGTATTTTTAATAAGCGTTACATGCTCATGTTGCTTACGTACATGAATATAATGCTCAACGAGATTTCCGGTACTATCAGTTGAGCAATCATCAATATAGATAATTCTATAATAGGGATAGGTCTGATAAAATAGAGAATCTAAATTTTTTTTGTACCATCGTTTATTATTGTAAGAAGCAACAATACAAACAAACTGTTTAAATTCGCTATATAACAGATTGGTACTGACCAGTATACTGACTAAAACAATAATACTAATACTATACAACATATGAGCCACTCTTGCCGTTTGCAGCAATAATATCATAAGTATTGTTTTCTTAAAAAAATATTTACTATTCTGTAAGTACAAAAAGAAGAGTTAGGTATAATATTATGTATAATAACTATTGTTTAAGTATAGCAGCCGCTATTGTACTGAATATTTTTTGGTCTTTGTCTGGTATTATACCACATTTTGTTATAGAAATTACCTCTTATAATAGTATAAAATGGTATAAACAAAATCTAGACTCAGTATTTTCGCAAACGTATCCTTATTATCGTGTTATTTATATTGATGATAACTCTATTGATTAAACAGCAAATTTAGTAAAGCACTATATTAAAGAGTGTAATCAGGAGCATTGCGTTACTTTAAAGGTGATGCAGTATTTAAGCTAATTATTGTTTTATATAACGAAACCCATCCGCAACGATTACAAGAATATTTAGAGTGTTTACAGCGTAATAGAGCGCATTCTTCTATCGATACCATACATGTTATTTATGATATATCGAAAGATACTAGTGATACTCCTTTATTGCAATGTTTATTTGAGCAAGAAATACCGATTACCTATATACGTGGTCGTCCTAGCTATGGTTTTTGTTTTAAAGTAGCTAATAATAAATATCCTGGCAGTAAAATAATACTTATTAATGGTGATATATATTTTAATGAAACACTTAAACTATTAGAAACATATGATTTACATAATAAGTTTTTAGCACTTACGCGCTGGAATATCGCTTCTGATAAATCTTTAAGAATTTTTAAACAATATATTAATAACAAATTTAATCAAAAATTAAGTGAATACTCACAAGACACTTGGATATTTGAGACCCCTTTGCGAGCATTTAATTCACGTATTAATTATATTTTATTAGGTACCATGCAGTGTGATAGTCGTATAGCATATGAGGCAATTGCTGCAGGATTTACAGTTTTAAATCCATGCTTAACCATACAGTGTTGTCATTTGCATCTTTCTGGAATTAGACATTATAATGCTAAGCAGTTGCCTGCAGTGCCCCTTATTGCACCAGTACCATGGATAAAATTATAATTTATAATACCGTTATTTACCAATTACTGTCTTTTTCGTAACCTAAATCAATTAATAATTGACAAGCACTAGGAACTGCCTTAAATCTTTTCTTATGTTCGGGCGTAAAATATTTTTTCCATTCGCCTATTTTACCTGATCTAAAGGTATGAGTGCCACCGAAAAGTGATTGTGCAACGTTATTTATTTTTTGTTGATCTGGCCATACATTAATGTGATGTGCTATTTTCCTAATGGTTTGATACTGTAAATTAGGGGTACCTCCGCCTTGAGGGCCAACTAAATCTTCAAATTTAATAACGCATACCCACGGTAATGTACTCCAACGAAGGTACATAGAATAAAAATTGACAATAGTATATGTTGCATTGATGGTTGATTTACCAAAAGGAGAAACCGAGCGAGGAGTAATTAGATCGCTGATAAGATTGTTAAGTAAGAACTGTCTGTGAGGATTTCGTTTAATAATATAAAAAGCATGAGAAACAATTTGATCACGAGGGTCACGGATAACTAAAAAAGAACTTATATAAGGGCGATTAAGATAAGAAGCAAGTATAGGGGTATAGATAAGATGAGTTAGCAAAAATTGATTGTTAGGATCACCAAAAATTTTTGCAAACTTAGTAATAGAAATAGTTGTTTCAGGAATACTTGCTTTGTAAGAGGTACTTAATAAAAGGTGTATACATTTTCTAAAAAGATTTGTACCGCATTTAGGGATTGAACTACCAAATATTTTTTGCTTAATTTTTAAGGGAAAATTATTTGTAGTATAGGTACATGCAGTATTTAACAAAAATATACTTGCTGCAATATATTTGTATCTAGCTATGAATAACATAGCGTGTTCCTTTTCTAAATTTTATTAAATAATTTGCTTTTCATTTGCGAAATATAACCAGGTAGATAAAAAATATGGTAATAACTGCATTCATAAGAGGAAACTGCTTTAGCATTATGATATATGTTCTTACTCAATAAATTATAGCGATCTTGAAAAATACTTTACTAGGTTTTTAAAAAAGAGAGAAAAAAGGTTATGGGGAAAGTAAATTTAATACTTATAGCAGTACTTACAACTGCGGTTAATATGCTACAAGCTGAAGTACCACTATATACTATGAGATACGCTGTCGATTTTGAGACTTCGCTTGGTAAACTGCATCCGTATTATAGTGATAGATATTTCCAAGCATTTAGTCCTAGACGTACTCTTGCACCACAAGGATGGGACCTATGTACCTATCCGTTACACTGCACGTTACTAAAAGATTTTTTAAAAAAGCTCTATATGCAAAATAATCTTACTAAAGCAATAGGTACTATGCAGTGTGTTAAAATACCTAAAATTATTCATCAAATATGGCTTGGCAGTCCATTACCTGAAAAATATAGTATATGGCAAAAAACGTGGCAAAATATACCAGGTTTTAGGTATAAATTATGGACTGACCAAGATATAGATGAGTTTGGACTTATTAATAATAAACTATATCAGGAAGCTCAGAATTACGGCGAACGTTCTGATATAGCACGATACGAAATTCTGTATAGACTAGGGGGGATGTATATTGATGTAGATTTTGCATGTATACGGCCTGAGATATTTTCTTATTTACATTGTTGCTATGACTTTTATACAGGCATTCAGCCACTTGATATTAACGTGTTTGCTCTAGGTATAGGTATTATTGCTTCAGTTCCTAGGCATCCTATTTTACAAGCACTGCTTGATTCTTTACAAGAGAATCAGAAAACTTCTGAGCCTATTTATGTACGTACAGGTCCTGTTTATTTTACGAAGATCTTTTGGCAGCATGCTGGTAAATACGGATTAGTAGATATAGCATTTCCACCAACCTTTTTTTACCCGCTGGGCATGTGCCAGAAACATACCCAAGCTTCAAAATTTTTTCCTGAAAGTTTTGCTATACATTATTGGACTGCTAGTTGGACATTACCCGAAGCTTGTGTTCAATTATAGCAACTGTTATACAATAATGTCTTTTGCTTTATACGCTTTTATAAAAAAAATAAATGTTTTTTCTAATCCCTCGGTAAGATCAATGCAAGGAGAAAAACCGAGAATTTTTTTTGCGCGTGTAATATTAGGACATCTTACTTTAGGATCAGTAGGATCAATAGGGCTTGCAAATTCAATAGGAATAGTATGCTGTAAATATTTTTGACTTAATGTATTTACGAGACTTGCAAGCTGATATATAGTGAATTCATGAGGGTTGCCAATATTAAATACTCTATCTTCAAGGTCAGTTTGAGGGGTAATTTCTTCTGAGTTAAATAATTTTAAAATACCTTCTACAGTATCGTCAATATAAGCAAAGCTACGCGTTTGATTGCCTGTACCAAATGCAACCATGGGCTTATATTTAAGAGCAGCTTTAATAAAATTAGTAACTACTCGGCCATCGTTAAGCCCCATATAAGGACCATACGTATTAAATATGCGTGCTATACGTACATCAATACCATATCGCTGGTAATACAGTTTAATAAGTGTTTCAGCACCACGTTTTGATTGATCATATTGTGAGCGTTTACCAATTGGATCTACAGATCCGGGATAATTTTCAGGTTGAGGATTAATTTCAGGATCTCCGTATACTTCTGAAGTAGAAGTAAAAAGAAAACGTGCTTTTTTCTTATAGGCAAGATCAAGTGCTGTTTTAGTACCATTGAGTCCTGATGCGAGAGTTTGTCGAGGAAGTGTATAGTAAAATTGTGGGCTTGGTACTGAAGCAAGATGTATTACTCCATTTATAGGACCTTTTATTTCAAATGGTTTAGTAACATCAAAGCACTTGAAATAAAAATTTTTGTGCTTAAGAATATCAGCAATATTATTTTTAGTACTACAACGCAAATTATCAAGGACAATTACTTGATGTCCTTCTTTGAGTAATGCTTTAGCTACATGGCTACCTATAAATCCAGCACCTCCAGTAATAACAATTCTTTGTTTGCCTTCTGATAGAGGATCAAGCTGAGGACTAATTATTTGTTTGGGGGGAAAAGCAAGTTTACTGGTAACAGGCTTGCTCGTATATGCATTAAATTGCATCGTCGAATATTCTGGTCGTACGGTAATATCAGCAAGCTGAAAAATACGTCGGGCCATTTTTTCCTCAACCGTTTTCCCTTCATCAATAAGTGGCAACGAAAGAAGAAGATAAGCAGCCTGATTAATGAGCTTAAATTCATCTTTTTTAGTATAAGGTATTTGTAAAATACGTACATCTACATTACCAAGCTCGGAAAAGCGAAAATAAGCACTTGCCCAAGAAAGCATGACACGAGCACCTTCAACCCAAGGTGCAAGCTCTGCAATAGGGCTAAGGCCCTTTAATTCTGCAGGCAATATAAGTACCAGCGAAGATTTTTTGAGTGCGGTTCGTTCTAGTAATAAAGGAAATATAAAAAGACTGCTATGAAGGTCAGTCCATGCGCGCTGAGTGGTTATATCTTCTAGAGCAGGAATAAGTAAAGAGCATATTGAGCCTTTGTACACCTCTTCTTGATATATATCTTTACAAAAGGGAGATACTTGTTCTAAGGTAACAAGCGAGTGCTCCATAGTTTGAATACATTGAGAAATAACGAGACACATAAAAATAGTAATTTTAGGTGCTTTACGCATTGTTTTTTATCTCCTTATTAAACTTTATCAGTATTAAGTACTTGGCGCACATGATTAACAAACATTTTTGCAAGAGCATCCATATCCCAACTATCTACAAGAAGTTTTTTAGCACGTTCACGCATGGGCTGATAGCTTTCATAATGGGTAAGAATATGGTCAACCTTCTGTTGAAGATCTGAAAAATCAGGTTTGCAGGGAACATAAGTACTATTATTTTGGTAAATATCAGGTATAGCTTGTACAAAGCTAGTATCAGGTTTAATAAGCACAGCACCACAATGTATTGCTTCGTAATCTCTATGACACCATTCACCCAGACCCCAAGGAGATACTACTATTTTAGATTTAGTAATCAGGTTAATATAGTCATGATAAGGTATAGGGCGAGAGGTTGCTATAGTGGAGATACCAGAAATACTTTTTATAGTTCTAATTGCAGTAACTCTATGCCATAAGTATAACTGATTAAATTGCGGATTAAAGTTAGGCATAGAAACAGATCCTATAAAAAAAACATCAATAGGACGTTTTTGATTAAAATTAATATGATAATCTTTTAAAGTTGATTTTTTAGCGGTAAAGGCACTTTCGTGTAAGTTCCAAACAACACACTGAATCTTAGTAAGATCATCAGGTGACAATTTGCGTAACGCTTGAGGTGTTTGTAAATGGGCATACGTGTTAATTAGCTGAAAGTGATAACAGTTTGCACTGTGAATAGCATTGTATAAAGACAAAGGTCTCAGCGTATAATTTTTAAAAATTCCTTTAATTAAATGCTTGTACGTAGGATCACTTAGAGCTTTGCGTGAAACTGAATGTAAAGAAGCGGCATCATACTTTTCAAGAATAATAATAGGACAGTTGTAACTAAGTACTTGAGATGTAACTCTATTGCAAAAAATAACATCGGGCTTTTCGTTAACAAATTTTAGGCCATATTTGAGTAAATAAGGCTTGAGAGCAAATAAAGAATTCCAGTGGGAGTTATACTGAGATTCTTGGTAGCATAAAGCTCGTATAATAGTATTCGATTGTAATAAAGAGCATGAAAATAAGAATGCTATATAGCTTAGCCAATATATTTTGTGAGTATATATAATAGACATAGATTTTCCTTTGTAAGTTATATATATACAATGCAAAATGATATATATGTACTTGTGTGTCAATAATGCTCAACATGAAATTTCCTAAAAAAGAACTAATATGTATGATGTGCATGATAGGATTTGCTTTATGTAAAGTGCTCATTATATTGGTTTTTATAGGTATATAATTAGCTCCTAACATAGCTTAATGAATTTGTCATTTTCAAGTTTATATTAACTTGATTATCAATAAGCTAGTATCCCATTAGTGTACTGAATATAAAAGTGAATAGTATAGCTATTTATAATTAAAAGGAATCCCTAATGCTTGGTGTACATGCAATGCAAAATTATATGCAAGAGCATCCATATCCCAACTATCTACAAGAAGTTTTTTAGCACGTTCACGCATGGGCTGATAGCTTTCATAATGGGTAAGAATATGGTCAACCTTCTGTTGAAGATCTGAAAAATCAGGTTTGCAGGGAACATAAGTACTATTATTTTGGTAAATATCAGGTATAGCTTGTACAAAGCTAGTATCAGGTTTAATAAGCACAGCACCACAATGTATTGCTTCGTAATCTCTATGACACCATTCACCAAATCCCCACGGAGATACTACTATTTTGCTGTTTTTAATAGTTTCAACATATTGTTGATAGGGTAAAACTTTACCAGAGAGTGCTATTTTTTGTACATTTTTTAGTGATCGTATAGCTGCTATTGCTTTTCCTCTATGCCAGCCATATAATGTGTTGCTTTGTGCTGTTGCTTTAGGCATTGAAACTTCTCCTGCAAAGAAAATATCAATAGGGCGAAATTTAGCAAAATCTATAGTATAATCCTTTAAAAAAGCTTTTTTAGGAGAGAACGCGCTACCATGAAAATTCCATATGACCAAATGAATTTTATTAAGTATAGTAGGAGTAAGGTAATATGGTGTGTTTAAGGAGTATAAACGAGCGTAATTATTAACAAGTCCCAAGTGATATGTACCAGCGCATATAGGCTTATTATTAAACATCGAAAAGCGAAATACATAATTTTTAAAAATTGCTTTTACTTGATCATGCATAAGTACGGGACGTGAATTTATCCATAGTGAAGCTGCATCACGCTTTTCAAGTATTATAATAGGGGTATCAGTTGCTGCAAGCTCAGGTGTTAGTCCATTGCATAAAATAACATCTGGTTTTTCTCTCACAAAAATTAATCCATATTTACGTAAGTTGGGAGCAAGACCCAGGAGACCACGCCAGAGGGAGTAATACGGTAAATGAACATAACATTGTACGCGGACAACACTTAAAGTTGAGTTTTCTAAAATAATAAGAGTAACGAATAAAAATAATAGATAGATACTGCGCATAGTATGCCTTCTTCTAATACGTTTCCTAGAAACTATCGTATTAGCTCATAGCATAGTTTAATAAGCTTATCATTTTCAAGTTCCATATTAAATTGTCTTTCAACAAATTGGCGTCCTGCGCGTCCCATAAAAGACCAAAGTTCAGGATGGTAGATTAAATATTTAATTCTTTCAGCAAGAATTTTAGCATTTCGTTCAGGTACTAAAAGCCCAGAGATGCCATCTTTTACCAATTCGGGAATGCCACTATGATAGGTACTAATAACTGGTAAGCCCATAGCCATCGCTTCTTTTATTGAATTTGGAATACCTTCTTGGTCGTCATTTTTTGCAGTAATAGAAGGTAACACAAATATATGTGCCTGATTAAGAAGCTTGATTACCTCTTCTTGACTTCGCCATCCTGCAAATTTAATTTGCTTTTCTGCTCTTAATGATCTTACCAGACGTTTTAGAGAGCTTTCAAGATAGCCACCCCCAATAATGGTAAATTCAATATGAGGATACTCTTTACGAAGATGTGCAATTGCTTTAATAGCATATTCGATTCCCTTTTTTTCTACTAATCGGCTGGTAGACATAATACGTATCGCTTCATTTTTAATTGGGTATCGCGCTTTAAATATAAATTTTTTACAGTCAATAGCAGAATGAAGCACAACTATTTTTTCTTGTTTGCAACCGAGCTCTAGAAGCTTTTGTTTAAATGCATTGCATACTGGTAAAAAAAGATCGCCTGATTTAAATAATTCATCATACATGTTTAAATAATAGCAGGGTACTTTAAAGGGTCCTCGGTATCTGTATTTTTCACCATTAGAGTTTGAATGAAGTACTTCACCGAGATCATTACCTCTAAAACAGGTAACAAGCTTTCCTTGAAGGCCATACTTTTCTTTAAGCTGTAAACCGCAATATCCATCGATACCAAATTGGCATAAAATAATATCTATATCCTTTATATGTGGGGGTAGTTTTCCATAAAATGTTCGTTCCAGTAGGCGGTATTTCTCAACTTGCGCTGGAACAATACCTCTATGTCCATGATTAGCATAAATATATACTTGATGTCCTCGATCTATAATACCTGTGATTTGGTTTAAAATAAAAGGTTGAATAAATTTAGGAAATTCGTGTATTACAAACAAAAATTTTAGGGGACGATAAGGAGGAATACTAAATACTAGAGTACTCAAAGACACAATAGAAAGAAAGAGCAATATTTTGTTTTTATATATCTTCATAGTTTAATTGCATCCTATTAAAAACAATTTGTTTTATAATTTGTAATCTGCTATATGTTCACAAAGTTTAATCAATTTTTCATTTTCTTGGTCCATACTAAATTGCTGTTCAACACATTCTCGTCCTGCTTTGCCCAAGGCTTCCCATGTAGTAGGATGAGTAATAAGATATTCTAATTCTTTTGCCAGCGCAGCGTAATCTTTTTCAGGTACTAAAAATCCTGATTTTTCGTGCTCTATTAATTCAGTAATACCACTATGATACGTACTTATCACAGGTAGGCCCATAGCCATAGCTTCTTTGAGAGCATTAGGAATACCTTCTTGATCCCCAAAGCGATTAGTAATTGAGGGAAGAACAAAAATATGTGCTTTATCAAGAAGCGCTATTATTTCTTCTTGAGTATGCCATCCTATAAGCTTTATTTTGTCGGCAGCTCCTAATAACTGAATAAGCTCTTGAAGTCTTTTATGAAAGATCCCGTCTCCTACTATAGTAAACTCAAGAGAAGGGTATTTTTGGAGTAAATCTGCTATTGCTTGGATAGCATATTCAGTTCCCTTTTTTGCTATAAGCCGGCCAACAGTAATAATTTTAATAGTTTCATCTGCTTTAAGTGTGCGAGGTTTAAAAATAAATTTTTTGCAATCAATTGCAGAATGGATAACAATAATTTTTTCTGCAGGGCAGCCTAACTCAATAAGTTTTTGTTTAAAGTTTGTACATACAGGAATAAACAGTGTACCTTTAGTAAAAAGTTCATCATATAACTGTGGATGCAATAGCACTTGACCGCTAATATCGCTTCCCCTAAAAAAAGTAATTACTTTTCCGGTAATTTGTTTGAGATTCATATATTTTAATAAAAATGGCGCCCAATGCCCTAATTGGCACAAAATAATATCAAATGTACGTTGATCTTGCGGAGGCTCATCATATATAACATAATTTAATAAGTTATAATGGTTAATCTCATCTAAAATAGTTAAAGTATCCTTTTTATATTGAGCATCAGCGTCAGAATAAGTGGTAGTGCTCTTACTATGTGTTAATATAGCTATGCGATGGCCATGTTGTATAAAGCTTAGCATCTGATTAATAATAGTGCTGTGAGTAGCTTTAGGAAAGGTTGGAATATAAAATAACACATTGAGTGACCGTTTAGGCAGTGTAGGCGGTAATTCTTCAGTATATACTACTCGAGTAGTATAGAGAAAGAGCAAGAGCAGAATAGTTATATGTTTTACCATCACTATGCCTTTGACTAATTAGTATGCTTTTTAAGTAATTGGCAACAGGTCCTAATTAACTTTTCATTTTCATGTTCAACATTAAAATGTGTATTGACATAGTCGTGACCTGCTTGTCCTAATATTGGCCATAACGTAGGGTTAAGAATTAAGTATTCAATTTTATTAGCTAATGCATTTACATTGCGCTCTGGTACTAAAAAGCCATTTTTGCCATTTTTTACTAATTCGGGAATGCCACTATGGTAAGTGCTTATAACTGGTAATCCTGAAGCCATAGCTTCTTTAAGGGCATTAGGAATACCTTCTTGATCATCAGTGCTGTTAGGAGCAGTGATAGAAGGTAATACAAATATGTGTGCTTCTGCAAGCAATTTGGCTACTTCTTCTTGGTTGCGCCACCCGATAAGCTTAATATTGTTTTCAGCATGTAGTTTTTCTATTAAAGAGTGTAATTTAGATTCAAGAGGCCCACCGCCTACTATAGTAAATTCAAGATTCGGGTACTTTGGAAGTAATTGTGCAACTGCTTTAATAGCATATTCAGTTCCCTCTACTATAGTAAATTCAAGATTCGGGTACTTTGGAAGTAATTGTGCAACTGCTTTAATAGCATATTCAGTTCCCTTTTTTTCTATAAGACGACTAACCGTAATAATTTTAATAGGAGTATTTGCTGTATAGGACCGTGCTTTATAGGGAAACCTTTTACAATCAATAGCAGAGTGACTTACAACAACTTTGTGTGCTGGACATCCTTTTTTAATAAGCTGTTGCTTAAAGTATTGGCACACGGGTATAAAAAGACTACTTTTTTTAAATACGAGAGTACGTATTGAAGAATGCTGGGTTAGCTTAGTGACATCTGCACCGCGTAAAAATGTTATCAGTTTACCTTGTATATTAGCTTCTTTTTGATATTTAAGAAATTGTGGTGCAATAGTACCAGACTGGCAAAGTACAAGGTCAAAATTTCGTTGTGTTTTAGGGAGCGTTTTATAGAACGCTTTTGCGGCTAGATTATATTTTAAAATTTCAGGATGGCTCATGCTATTCATTGTTTGCAATGAATTAAATTCGGTATGATAATCTTGCTTTGTTTGAGTAAGAAGCGTTATATCATGTCCATGTTTCAGAAAGCCTAGTATTTGATTAATAATAAACCACTGGGTAGTTTTTGGGAACATAGTTACATAAAAAAGAATATTAAGTTTTTTAGAAGGACTAGGATTAGAATTGATATTGGTACAGAGCAATTCTGCATGTAGAAATAAACTTATTACTATATTGTATAATATAAATTTGCTTATCATGATATACCTTATTATTTTAATTTTTATTACTGACGAATAAGTTTTTCACAAAGTTGAATAAGCTTTTCATTTTCCTTGTCTCTGTTAAAAAAATTTTCAACAAATAAACGTCCTTCAATGCCCATTTTAACTCGTTGATTAGGGTTATTAATTAGGTATTCTAATTTTGATGTAAGTGCCAATACATCACGTTCAGGTACTAAAAAACCTGATATACCATCTTTTACTAACTCAGGAATACCGCTATGATATGTACTTACTACCGGCAAACCTATAGCCATAGCTTCTTTAAGAGCATTAGGAATACCTTCTTGGTCATTATTTCCTGCAGTAATAGAAGGTAATACAAAAATATCTGCTTGTTGGAGAAGGGTAATAACTTCTTCTTGGTTCCGCCACCCAATAAGCTTAATATTGTTTTCAGCGTGTAGTTTTTTTATTAAAGAGCGTAATTTAGATTCAAGAGGTCCCCCGCCTACTATAGTAAATTCAAGATGTGGGTACTTTATAAGTAATTGTGCAACTGCTTTAATAGCATATTCAGTTCCTTTTTTCTCAACTAAACGATTAATAGCTAAAATTTTTATAGTTTTTGTATTGGGAAACCGTCGAGGATAAAATCTAAATCTTTTGCAGTCTATAGCAGAATGAACAATAGCTATTTTTTCTGCCGGATATCCAAGTGTAATAAGATTTTTTTTAAAAACTTCACATACCGGTAAGCATAAATCTACTTTTTTAAGCATAGCTATATAATCATGTGTATTTGTATTATTCAAGTGAGCAGTTATATCCCATCCTCTAAAGCAAACAACTAGTTTACCGGTTATATTATGCTTTTTTTGATATTCTAAGAATGAGGGGAGTAGATTGCCAAACTGACATAATATAATATCAAAGTTTTTAAATGTGGCTGGAAGCTTTTGATAATAGGTATTACGTAATAAGTTATATGTTTTTATGTCATTATGAAAGATATGTTCTTGATGAGTAGCTACTTTGCTCGGATAAAGAGAAGTATAGCCTTGTGTTGAACGGGTTAAAATAGTAACTTTATGACCTTTCTTTAGAAAACCTACCATTTGATTTAAAATAAATCCTTGTGTGGCCTCAGGAAACATAAAGACATAAAAAAGGACATTAAGAGGCTTATTTGCATGTGCTGTTTTGCTAAAAAATTGCATAACTACTAACATACAAAGTATTAAATAATAAAAAAAATTTTGTATGTTTTTCATAGGCTTCTTGCTCTCCCTTTTCTAAAGTTACTATTTTATAGTTCAAAACTTATCTGGTAAAAGTCAATATAATTATGGAGTAAAAGAAGAAGAGCACCTTTTTTTCATACTTATACGAGCAAGAATAGCAAAAAGAATTGCCAGTGTAAGCAAGATAATCCATCCAAGCAGTTGACGCATTTTTATTGCTTGTTCGGGAAATTGTAAAAAGGTAAGCGTAGGCCACATAACAGTTAAGTAACCGTCGGGAGTGTTTAATAGTCCTTTGTCTTCAGTTTCTACTTCTAACATAATTCCCTGCATAGTACCATGGGACATAACCATAACATGTGTAGCCGCCATTGCAGAAATACGCTGGCCATTCTTTATAACTTCTCCCCATCCCCAGAGAGCTATATCAGGTTTAAGCCGTGGTAAAGAAGAAGTGCCAATTCCAGTGTTGCCATGCATTTGATGTCTATATACTACTCCTGACCAAGTTGTATATTTGTTATGAGGATGGCGCGGCATAGCTCGGCGTACGTTAACAATATATGTATCGCTATCACTAGAGAACTGTGCTTGTACATATACTTGATCCGTATTTTGCATAGGTGACCATCGATTACCAGTTTCAATTGTTTTAATATAAATTGAGCCTTGTATAGGCTTGCGCGACATCATATTTGTAGGATTATCTCCTATGATCATAAATCCTGATCCTTCGGTTGCAGCCTCAGCTACTAATCCCTCTATAGTATTGTTAGCTATTCCGCTTAGAAAGCAACTGGTAAAAAAAGCACATAAAGTTATACCTAAATAAATGGATTGGGGATACCAGATACGCCATAAAGAATGGGTATATTTTTTGGCAAGTCCTATGCCAAGCACAGCAGCGCCAAAATCTCCAGGAAATGAAAAATACCACAGCTTAAAGTAATTAAGATATACAGGCTCAGTAAATGGCAAACCTCGTGGTCCTAAGTACATATTATATGCGGTCCATGTTAGGCTTAAAAAGAGAGACCCAATAAGCCATCCTATGCGGTCAAGACCGCCATATACGCTCCATATAAATAAGAAAACAATACTTATAAGGGCATGCTGAATAAAAAAAGTAATTCCAGGAAAAGAGTGCAAGAGAATAGCTTGCGTAATAATACCCTCACATACTAAAGTAAAAACTGTTGCTACTAAAGCGAAAAAAGCAATATATCGTGCATCAATAGTATGCCATTTTTTTTTGTGCTCTTGCATGCATAGGTGATTTCTTTGCCAAAGCCAGAGTGAAATAAAGTAACCAGTTAATATAGCGAGATAATGCACAGGAAAACCAGTAACCCATACATGATTAAAATCAAGCCATTCAGGTTCTTGAGGTAGACCTACTGGTGCAAACCAAGTATAGTATATTTCTAAAATAATAGTATGCATAAAAGTAATCATAAAAGCTGGTATAAAGCCTATACCCATAAAAGCGGTACCAATACTAAATACCGCTGTTATTAAAAAGCTTTTAGTTATCCAATAGGTCCAATATGGATCATTATCCCAAAATATGCCATGCGCGATAATAGCATCAATAAAAATACTGGTAATACCTACTAAAATGCTAAATTTTATGACTTGGGCGGCAGATAAGGGGGTATAATTAAATTTATATGCCATACATATTCCTCTATATGATTATTAATACTTAAAAAAGAGCCCTACTTGAGTAGAAGGTATGTTATGTCTAAAATTTTTTACTAACTCACGTGATGAGGTAAAAGTAAGTATTTTTAACTGTTGCAGTGCAGTTGCTTTGGTAAACAAAATCATGTTTAAATCAAAAAATAAGGTAGTATCAGAAGAATTATTAAATTGTCGTGCATAGACAGTAGGGCTAAGTTCAATATATATAGGTTGAACAGGAAATTTTTTCAAAGATTTATAGGTATTATTAAGAAAAAAGCCATAAGCATGTGTTTTTTCTAATTCTTCTATACATTGATTTATATTAAGTGGACGTGTTAGCGGTACACTGCAGTGAGCAGCAGTAACTATAATATAATCACAGGAAATATTTTTAATAAAATTGAGTACATGAATTTTATAATTAGTACTCGGGTGATGTTTTACCAGAGTTACAGCTGGAAAGCTATAGTGTAACTTTTTATATATTTCTTTACTTTGCTCAAAACTATTATTATCACACATAATAAAGATATGCCTAATACTAGCGGTATACTGTCGTAGTGATTCTAAAAAAGCAAAAAGCGGCCGAGGGTGATCATCAGCAAAAATAATAAGATTTACCTGAGAATAAGGCTTGTGCGCGCGTATAAAAGTATTTAATTGGGGATACTTAGGCTTTGCACGTATAACTTGTTCAGTTAAGCGTTGTAAATGGCGTTCAATTTTATAAAGGTTAATCGGTGAAGTACAATTATAGCAGTACAGTATTTCATCGATATATTTAAATTTTCTACCTGCCATTTCAAGCATAGGAAACATTATAGCTTGGTCAGCACATACGGGAAAGAATTTTCCTTGATATAATAAATCTGCAAGCTTAATGTGTTTAAATAATCCAGCATAAAAGGAACGTAAATGAGAAGCAATCCATGGCTTATATGCTCTAAAATTATAGTGTTCTAGTATGATATTTGGAAATGGACGGCAATGTCCCTTTTTACTTGACGGATAACACATATATTGTCCATAGGTAAGCCAGACTTCAGGATTACGATACACGTTATTAAGGTAGGATAAGACATGGGTATGGGCAAACCAGTCGTCACCATCAAGATTAACAATAATATCAGTATCCTGACACATATGTACTGCAGTATAGTGGTTTGCTAGTTGGCGTTGACGAAAGGTATTTTTAAGTAACGTAACTCGATGTTCCTGTTTTTTTTCTTTAATATATTCTTCAACTAAATTTCCAGTTCCATCTGAGGAACAATCATCAATGTAGATTACTTGATAATTTGTATAATCCTGAGAAAAAACTGAATCAAGGTTATTTTTGTACCATGCCTTATTATTATATGAAGGTATAACTACTACAAAGTGCTTGTTATTAATCTCTGTTTTTAGTACATGATAATACGTACTGTCTCTTAATAACCAAAATAATATAAATATAGTATAAGGTGATATCTTATACATAGATAACTTTAGGCTGCTTAAAGAATAGTCCTACTTTATTGGGATCTATTGGATTTTTACACCAAGCGGTATAAAACTCTGTTAATGTTTGATATTTATTTGTTGTAAGCAGCTGAAGTAGTATATCTTTTTTATACAGTGTCATAGCAAAATTATGTGGTTTGCACCATTGATTTGTTCCAAATTTAAATTGCCAAGCATATATATCATCTTCTAGTTCTTGTACAGGAGGTTGCAATGATATATTAGGATTAGCTTCTACAAATGGATTTAGGTAAAATGCATAAGCATGTGTAGCACATAACAATGCTATACAGTTTCTCGTAGGTATATATTTTTTAATAAGCAATGTAGTGTCTGTGCATAGTATATAGTGACTACGTAATGATTGTATAAATTTTGAAAGAGAGATGCATAAATCTTCAGTATAGGCATTTATGCACGTAATGCGCGTATATGCTTTCTCGAACTTTTTATAGTAATCAATTAAATTTTGATCTAAAGTTTGATATAATATGCCTATACGTTCAATAGGACCTTCTAAGAGCTTAAAGGACTCAAGTGATTGTTGTAACCTTTGAGGATTGGTAGTTAGTATAAGAATGCCAAACGAAGTTACGTTAGACTGAATGTTATAGTTATGCAGATACGCTAGTGCTGGAAGAGGCTGATATTTTTGTTTTGCTTTTATTATAGTACCGCATACCTTTTGTATACCACGGTTTACTTTAAAGTCATTAATAGGATTGCGAATATTGTATGTATATAAAGGTTTTTTTATAAGAGCAAATTTTCCGTTTGCCATTTCAAGCATTGGAAACATAAGTGCCCAGTCATAATTTGTAGGAAAAAATTTTCCTACAAAAGGATAAGCAGGACAGAGAAGATCTTCTAATTTTACTTGTTTTGCAAGCCAAGCATAGAAAGTTCGGGCTGAAGCTCCCTTAATGGATTCCCGATAGTTATTTTGTTTAATTTCTGCTATAGAAGGCATAAAGCAGTGGCCAATAGTATTTTTCGGCCATTTAATAAAGTTGCCATAAGTAATCCAGACATCTGGGTTTTGATAAATACGATTAATAGTACTTAATGCATCGGGAGTTGAAAACCAATCGTCACCGTCGAGTTGAACAATAATCTCATGGTCCTTACAAAGATGAATTGCTTTATAGTGATTTGCAAGACCGCGACAGCGCTGTTTATTTCTGATTAAAGTTACTTTATGTGCAAGATTTTTTGACTCAATATATTCTTTAACAAGACTACCAGTATTATCTTCAGAGCAGTCATCAATATAAATAACTCGATAATGTCTATACTCCTGTGTAAAAACTGATTGTAAATTTTTTACATACCATTCGCAATTATTGTAAGAAGTAATGACAATTACTATATTCTTTTCTTGCTCGGTACATATACTTATACTTATGTGTGGTATTAAAAAAAATAAGAGCTGCAAGAAATATATACGTCTCATGGCTAGTATAAATCTTCTATTTTATAATTTATAACGGTGACTTAATCTTTAAGATAAGTATCTAGAAGTCAAAATACAAGATCTGTAATAAGAAAAAAGAATTAGTAAGAACAGCAGACTATTTTTGCAGCCTATACAAGTTTTGTTAAATAAGATATATAGTTATTTTGCTGATTTTTAAAAGGTAAGCTTTTAAAAATACATATGCATGCTATAATGGCAATAATTATAGAGTAGTTTACTTACCAAGGATATGCGCTATGAAAAAAAGTCTTTTAAGTCTAATGCTTCTTATGTCAAGTTTTATTGGAGCAGGGGTTAAACTTGATATGAAACTATATATTAATAATCAAGAAGTACTAAAAACCGTTGTGCTTAATGATGATCAGAACTATGTAGAATATGCTGTCGATGATAGTATTGCTTTGCGTATTTATGTGACTCCTCATAATGATTATGTAAATATGGATTTAGATGTTATTAAAAAGCATGAAAATAGTACTGATACTCTTGCTCACACATCTTTAGTAAGTGCTTGGGGGCAAAATGTATCGGTAACATGTCCGCATGCTACCGGTAACTATGCATTAAGTGTTACCGCAACTCAAGAGTAACGTATAAGTTTTTGACTCTTAATAAATAGAGAGAAAGTGTTGTTAATTATTAACAACACTTTCTCTCTATTTATTTTATTTTTATTCGATAGCAGCAGCTATAAAACAAATTTCGTCATTTTCACCTGCTGTAATTGAGACACCGGTTGTTCCTTTTTCGGTAATTATAATGGTATTACCATTTGCACTTTGTGCAAGTACACTTACGGGCGTATTAAATACTGTATTATACGTTATACGGGTTGTAGTATTGTTGATTAATGTTGCTGTATATTTTGTTCCTTCTTGCAATAAAATGCCACTTTGACTATTGTAAAAATAGCAACCTGCTATTACATTTGGGCCTCCTGCAGGGCCTGTTGCTCCAGTAGCTCCTGTGGCACCTTTTGGTCCAGCGGGTCCTTGAAGTCCTCTAATACCAGGCAGACCACGGGGACCACGAAATCCACGAGGGCCACGAGGACCACGAGGTCCTGGATTGCTATTGCTACCACGCATCTTGGGTAATGTTTTAGCGGTAAGGATACCTTGTACTATAAGATTACCTTGAATGCATTGACTACCATATACCGCAAGATTTCCGCCAATTTGTGCATCTTTACTAATAATTATGGTCCCTGCTTTTAAACAGTGTTGCACAATGAGAGAACGTAAAATTTTATGTTGGCAGGCAGAGCATATTTTTTTATGGGGACAATCAAATTTATTTTTACAGGTACAAAAACTAAAATTACTTGCTTTTTTACAATTAAAGCATTTTCCAATTTGGGCACAAGAATTACATATGCGATGAGGACTTAAATGAGAGCAAGTACATGCTTGAGTCAATGCTTGATGGTCTACATGATGCACGTGTTGGCAGTTATTATATGAAGCAGGTAATCCATTATGTGCTAAAGCGCATTGATAATTATGATTGTTGTCATTGCTCATGAGATCAAAGCTCGTGAATGCATGAGCATTTACTACTGTACTTATACAGGATATATATAATATCATATATATACATACAGTAAATTGCTTATGCGGGTCTTTCAAAAAGAGCTGCATACTATAGTTCCTTTCTAAAGAGTTAATAATTTTAGAATTGTATTACGTTTACAGTGGTAGCATCCTTATTTTAGAAAAGTCAAGAAAACTGCTTGTAAAAATGGTTTTTAACGCAGGATTATATAATAGAAATAGAAATATCTTTTTTAAAAAGTTATTTCTTGCTATTGCACTATCAATTTGTATATGTTAGCTAAAAAAGAGAAGTATTATTCTATAAGGGTGAGGGTCTCATGAAGATAAGTTATATTGGAAGGGTTATTGTCATTCTATGGTACTTAAAACTGGGAATGACCTGTTGTTACGCATATGAAAGGGTTATTCTTACCGGAGGAGCTGGATTTATAGGAAGCCATGTAGCTGAAGCTCTTCTAGAGCGAGGAGACTCTGTCATAATAATTGATAATATGAATAATTATTATTCTCCTAAAATTAAACAATATAATTTAGAAATAGTTAAAAGGAAAGCTCCTGAGGGCAAACTAGTAATTTATTATGCTGATGTTTGTGATCAAGAAAAGCTATTTTATATATTTACTCGCGAACAACCGTCAATAATATGTCATTTGGCCGCACGTGCCGGTGTACGGCCAAGCCTAGAAGATCCAGAGTTATATATTAAAACAAATGTACTAGGTACCTTAAATATGCTTGAAATGGCACGTAAATTTAAAATTAAGAATTTTGTATGTGCTTCAAGTAGTAGTGTATATGGCTATACTGATAAAATTCCTTTTGAGGAACATCAATGTACTGATACTCCTGTAAGCCCTTATGCAGCTACAAAACGAGCAGGAGAGTTGCTTACATATGTATATCATTATATTTATCGGATACCCTGTACCAATCTTCGGTTTTTTACCGTTTATGGTCCACGTGGTAGACCAGATATGGCACCGTTCATGTTTTTAGAAGCTTTATATCACAACAGAGAGATTGTACAATATGGTAACGGTGAGAGTATGCGTGACTTTACCTATATTGATGATGTTGTACAGGGGGTGCTTAAAGCAATTGATACTGTTTTACCATACGAAAATTTTAATATTGGTAGAGGCCAACCAGTACGGTTGAAAGAGTTTATTGCAACGTTAACTGAGGTTACCGGTAAACAAGCAATGATTAAGATTTTGCCACATGTACCTGGAGATGTTTCAGCTACACATGCTAATATTGAAAAAGCACAGCGAATGTTAGGATATCAGCCTCAAATTACATTAAAAGAAGGGTTATCACGTTTTTATGCGTGGTATACAAAAGAGTATATTCCACTAAAAAAGAGTGCTATTGAATAGAGAGAATAAATAATATGTACGTATGGTCAAGACTATTTTTTTAGTAGTTCTTGATCATACTCTACGATATAGCAATAATTTTCGTATTAATGTTAAGATGTATTTATCGTTGTAGGGGCTCATACGGAGGTTTTGCTTGAATTAGTTGACCGCACTTAATTTGCAATTCTTTATAGATTTTAAAATTATTGAGCGGTGTAGCGACATTGCGAATATAGAGTATTTTATCAATATATTTAGCGTGTTCACCTGCCATTTCAAGCATAGGGTAACCTAATGCTAAATCAGCTGATGATGGAAAAAACTGTCCTTCATATGGTGGTTCTGGATATAGTAAATCTTCTTTCTTGACCAATTGTGCTAGCCAGGCATGGTAACTTCGTAAATGACCCCAAATCCAGGTATGATGCTGACGATATCTATTGCGTGTTATTAAGCGTTGTGGTGTTGGTATGCAGTAACCTTTTTTATAGGTAGGCCAGTTAATAAATTGACCATAGGTCATCCATACATTGGGATCTTGGTAAACTTCATTGAGAAACGACAGTACATGCTTATCAGCAAACCAATCATCACCATCAAGCACAACAATAATTTCTTCAGGCTTGCACTGTGTAATAGCATTATAATGATTTGCTAAAGAACGTTTTCGCTCAATATTTTTTATAAGAGTAACACGATGTTCTTGTTTTTTATTCTTAATATACTGCTCAACAAGTAAGCCGGTTTTATCAGGAGAGTTATCATCAGTATAAATAACACGATAGTAAGGATAATCTTGTATAAACACAGAGTCGAGGTTACGTTTATACCAGTGTTTATTATTATATGATGCAATGTCTATGACAAAGTGCTTGTACGCTGTAGTATTCTTTTTGGCAAGTAGGCATGGTTCAACTACTAAATGTATAAAAATTACTATATACCATGATCTAAGGGATATCTTCATTACTTTCTCTCTTTTATAAGCTATCTGTTTTATTTAACATATTTGTTTATAACTCAAGAATTATTTATTTACCAGAGTTTTATTCATAAAATGATTACTTTATTGACAAAAGTAGTAAAAGTAAGGCTATTTTAATAAAAGAAACTTAATATATCTATTTTTTATTTTTTAAAAAAGGGGAGTGTAGAAATGGGTCTTACTATGTATTTTAAAAAGAACACATTGAGTATTGTAATTTTAAGTATATTGATTCCGCTATATGCTGAAGATGATGGTACAAAGACAGTAAATAGACATAAAATAACGGTATTGGGTACAGGTTATGTGGGGCTAGTTTTGGGGGCAGGTCTAGCAGATTTTGGTAATACTGTTACGTGTGCAGATATAGATGCTGAAAAAATACATATATTGCAAAATGGAGGTATGCCAATTTATGAGCCAGGACTTTCCGAAGTAATTGAGAGAACTAAACGTGCAGGTAAATTAACGTTTTCTCATAATATAGCCGAGGCAATTCAATCTGCTGAAGTAGTATTTATAGCAGTGGGAACACCAACAGGAGAAGATGGAGAAGCTGATCTATCTGCAGTAAAAGCAGTAGCTAAAACTATAGGCGAAAATCTCAATGGGTATAAAGTAATTTGTACTAAAAGTACTGTACCTATTAATACTGGTACACTAGTACGTAAGTTAATATACGACGCTGCTCAGGGAAAGCATGAGTTTGATATTGTATCAAACCCTGAATTTTTGCGTGAGGGACATGCAGTAAATGATTTCTTTTATCCTGACCGGGTTGTTATTGGTACTAACTCAGCACGTGCTGCTACTATTATGCAAGAAATCTATTGGCCACTGCTTGCTAATAACGTGCCTTTTGTATGGAGTAATGTGTCAACTGCAGAAGCAATTAAATATGCATCTAATGCATTTTTAGCTGTTAAGATTTCTTTTACCAATGAAATTGCTAATCTTTGTGATGCAACAGGTGCTGATATTATGGGAGTTACTCATGGCATGGGGCTTGATCAACGTATTGGACCACGCTTTTTAAATCCAGGACCTGGGTTTGGTGGATCTTGTTTTCCAAAGGATACTAAAGCATTATTATATACAGCTGGAAAGGTAGGGATACCTTTAAAAATAGTACAAGCTGCCCTTAAAGCAAATGAACATCAAAAGAAAGTAGTTGTAGAAAAATTACATAAACTTATGCATTATAGTTTTGTTGGCAAAAAAATTGCAGTATTTGGAGTAGCTTTTAAAGCGCATACCGATGATATACGTTGTGCTCCAGCACTAACTATTATTGAGCTATTGGTGCAACAGGGAGCTCAAATATCGGTATATGATCCTGTTGCTATGCCAAATATGCAAAAACATATGCCATTTTTAGACTATGCTCATACAGTATATGATGCAGCTAAAAATGCAGATGCTATTTTAATACTGACTGAATGGCCTGAATTTGCAGAACTAGATTTTGAAAAAATACGTTCACTCGTAAAAGAACCTATTATTATGGATGCACGTAACCTTCTCAGTATACAAAAATTACATGAGTTGGGCTTTACCGTTGACAATATAGGTAGGTCGTGCTTAATAGGTACATAATAACATAGTTACGGTAGCAAGCAGTATAATTAAAAGGGATTATAATTAATGAGAATATATCTCTTATTACTTGGGCTTATGCAGTACAATGTATTGCTTTGCTACCGTACTGTTATTAATTTGCCAACTGCAAGGCAAGAGCAGTACCAGGATATTATTGTTAATAATGTTGTAATGAGCAAAGGTATACGCGCGTGTGATTCCCGGTATAGAGCATTGCAGCATCATGTATTAAATTTGTATAAAAGGCCTATTACCGTGCTTGATATTGGTGCTGCTCAAGGGTACTTTTCCTTTCGCATTGCCCATGATTATCCTGCAACCTGTGTTATGATTGAGGGTAATTATAATGAGCGCTTTCATACTGCTGACCAGCTTCTAGAATTATGTAAATTAAATACACATCTACATTCTATTATATTTCTTAGAAAAAAAATTACTCCTGCAGAACTTGAAGTACTAGGTAAATGTGAGCATTTTGATATAGTTCTTGCATTTAATATAATTCATCACTTTGGTCACGAGTGGCAACGAGCAGCACAAGCTATTTTAAACTTAGGTGATAATATTATTATAGAAACACCATCAGCTCAGGATGCTATTGCACTAAATAATTCTTATGTTGCACCATTAGAAAAGTTTCTTTTGGCACAAAATGGTGTGACTATTGCACAAACATCAAGGCATACTGATCCTACTGCTAAAGCTAAGATGCTCTGGTTTAAACAAAACAGAAATTACTTACAAAAGTCATATTGGTTTGCTCATGAGCACAGTCCAGCAAATACGCCTTTTATTATAGAAAGCAATTTTGTTACAAAAATGTTCTTTAAAAAAAAAATGAACAAACGTTATATATGGCATCAAGGTATTAATCTTTTTACGTTTAAAGTATTAGGGGGTATTTTCCCTGTACAACAGACTATTTATGAAAAACTTTTGCAATTCAGTGGAATACAGCATGGTGATTTACTACCGTGGAATATTATAATTCAAGGTGAAGATTTAGTACTTATTGATTATGATGATCCTCGGTGGCATCTTGATTCTTATAAATGCCTACAATTTACTATTCAGTTAATCATACGTATACTTACCTATCAAGATCTTAAAGATCTGCTTGGTCCTCAATGGCATGCACAGGTACAAAGATTAAAATGAACAAAAAGAGAGAATAGTATGATAAAAAGCATATGCTCTCTTGCAAGCATTTGTTTACTGGTATTTGTTAAAACAAATTTTTTATTAGGGTTATCCCCTAAAATTGTAGCATTTTTACAGGTTCGCAATGAAGAAGTAATTATTGAACAATGTTTAAGAGCTATTGCGGTATATGCTGATGCTATTGTAGTGCTTGATGATGCTTCACAAGATTTTACGTTAACAATAGTTAAAAATCTTGCTTCTGAGTTACCTATTAAAAAAATAATTAGTCATCAGATATCTGCATGGCAAGCACATTCTGAAAAAATGAATCGACAGCAATTATTAACTGCAGGACGAGCATTAGGGGGAACTCATTTTATTATTATGGACGCTGATGAGATGTTTACCGCTAATTGTGCTCAGGATAATTGTCTACGCACTAAAATATTAACTATGCAGCCTGGTCAAATTATGAAGTTTCCTATGATAAATGTGTGGAATGGAGTCGATTTTTATCGTGATGATGCACTGTGTAGCCCACATCATGGTAAGTGGCATGCTATTTCTTGTGTTTTTTGTGATGATGGTAAATGTAGCTATAGTATGAATATACCTTCATCTCATTCAGGTGCAGTACATATTGCTCGGGTGCCGGTACAAAGATATTGTGATTATCCTGTTAAAGAAATTTATATAGAAGATATTAATTATGGTGTTATTCATTTTAAGTGTGCTAATTTGCATAATCTTGCGGTAAAGCGTGTTTGGTATATGTGTCTTGAATATATACGTGCTAATCAAAACAATATATTATCACGTCAACAAAATGCTGCTATTATTAATAACTTTTATAATACTCGTATTTTTAAAGGTCTTGAGCGCGATAATAAAAATATTATGCTAAAACCACTTTCACCAGAATGGACAGCATACTCATTTTTTGATAAATATGCTTTTATTAAACCTCATATATTACGTGAACGTGAAATAATGGAATGGATAAAAGGCTATGGGACAGATTATTTTGCTCCTCTTGATATTTGGAATATAAGTCTTACACGGCAATTGCGTATGCTATATAAGCTTAAACAATAATAGATAACGAGATAGGTTATATGAACGTTACAAAAAAGATAGTTTTTGTTATGTTTTGTTGGTATGTTTTAGGAATTTTGGGCAATCCTAAAATTTCAATTATTACGTCCCTGTATAAAGGTGACTACTTTATAGAAGGTTTTTTGCAAGATATTACACAACAAACTATCTTTGATCAGTGTGAGCTTATTATAATTAACGCTAATTCTCCAGGTAACGAAGAACCTGTTATAAGATATTATATGCAGAGATACCCTAATATTATATATACACGGCTTAAGAGTGATCCCGGTTTATATGGGGTATGGAATAGAGCAATTAAAATAGCCCGTGGTGAGTATATAACTAATGCTAATGTTGATGATCGACTTGCCTATAACTGCTACGAAGTACATGCTCGTGTACTTGATAGTAAACCATACGTAGATCTTCTATACTCGGATTTCTATCGTACCACCTATCCAAATAAAGATTTTGATTATATTGTGAGTACTACCCAAAAAGTAGATTTAAACATTTTTAAAAAGAATCAAGCATATTGCATTAAAGTAGGCGAAGGAATATGGCACTGTCATGAGCTATCCTTTTCTAAACAAGCACTTAAAAGGAGATGTCTGCCTAATAATCACCCTATGTGGCGTAAGTCACTTCATAATCGTTATGGCCTTTTTAATGAACGTTTTAAATCAGCGAGTGATTGGGAATTCTGGTTACGGATAGCGCTACAAGGTGCTTTTTTTGAGAAAGTTCCTGGTGTATATGCTGTTTTTTATATTAACCCTCAAGGACTTTCATATGCTAAAAATGAACGTCATAAAGCAGAAGTTAACGCTATAAGCAATAAATATAAAAATATATGAAAAATAGCATATATTATATACTGTTATCTACTACTTTAACGTGTGCCTATAGTCCTAAAATTTCAATTATTACGTCTCTTTATAAGGGTGACGATTTTATAGAAGGTTTTTTGCAAGATATTACTAAGCAAACTGTATTTAATCAGTGCGAGCTTATTATAATTAACGCTAATTCTCCGGGTAACGAAGAGCCTGTTATAAGATGTTATATGCAAAGATACCCTAATATTCTATATACACGGTTTAAGAGTGACCCCGGTTTATATGGGGTATGGAATAGAGCAATTAAAATGGCTCGTGGTGAGTATATAACTAATGCTAATGTTGATGATCGACTTGCCCATAACTGCTACGAAGTGCATGCTCTTGTACTTGATAGTAATCCTCAGGTAGAGCTTGTGTATTCAGATTATTATACTACTACTCTTGCAAATAAAGACTTTAATTATATGCTGCAACATAGTAAGCCAATTAATTACAAAGCACTAAATCCACAAAGAGCGTATCATATACCGGTAGGCAACTATATATGGATTTCTCATAAACCGTTGTTCTCAAAAGAACGTCTTAAGCACGGATGTCTGCCTAATAATCACCCTATGTGGCGAAAGTCACTTCATAATCGTTATGGCTTTTTTGATGAAAATCTTAAAATAGTAGGTGATTTAGAAATGTGGTTGCGTGCTGCAACACAAGGAGCTCTGTTTAAAAAGGTACCAGCTATACTTGGTGTGTATTACTATAATCCACGAGGATTATCGACAAGCCCACATAACGGATGGCTGCAAGAACGTGCACGGGTTTTGCATTATTATAAAGAGTTATAAGTATACTTATTTTTAATTTTTTAAAGCAGTTAGTAGAATAGTATGAAGCTTTGGTATATGTTATTACTCTTAAGCAGTATGCTCATAAAAGCATATGTTCAGGATCCTTATTTTGTTGTAGTGATCTGCTCATATAATAATAGTGCTTGGTATCGAAATAATCTTGATTCCGTATTTATGCAAGATTATCTTAATTATCACGTTATATATATCGATGATTATTCTTCTGATCAAACAGCAGAATTAGTAGCTTGTTATATACAAGAAAAAAAACTAGCACATCAGGTAACACTTATAAGAAATAATTCACGGTTTTATAAACTTGCAAATATATATAGTGCTGTACATCAATGTAATGATACCGATATTATTATAGAGCTTGACGGTGATGACTGGTTGAGCGATTGCCATGTTTTATCGTATCTTGCCCAGGTGTATCGTGATAGTACTGTATGGCTTACCTATGGTAGCTATAAGCAATGGCCACAGCCAGGTGCTATACACTGCAGGAAAATACACCCCACTATAATTCAAACTAATGCTTTTCGTCGTTATCCCTGGGTTACTGGAGCACTACGTACGTATTATGCTGGTTTGTTTAAGAAAATAAAACAAGAAGATTTACAAGAAAACGGTATATTTTTTGAAGTAGCTGCTGATGTTGCCTATATGTTTCCTATGCTGGAAATGTCGGCAAGCCACAGTTATTTTATTGCCAAGATACTGTATATATATAATACTGCATCAACTATTAATGATTTCAAGCAACATGCGATACGCCAATGGCAAGTTGCTGAAATAATAAGAAATAAAGAAAGCTATACTCCACTTGAGCGTATATAGTAAAACGTAAAAAGGATATAGGTGTATTATTCTATAGTACAGAGCTTTTACCAATATATGCCTGTTTTAGTAACGGGGGGAGCGGGGTTTATTGGTTCATGGCTTGTTGAAGAACTGGTTAATTATGGTGCTCTAGTAACAGTACTTGATGATTGTTCAACAGGTTGCTATGAAAACTTGTCTGCTGTTAATACACGTATTAAATTTATACAGGGGTCAATAACTGATAATGCTAGTTTACATGCTGCTCTTAAAGGTCAGAAAATTGTTTTTCACTTAGCAGGAGCAACTTCAATAGAAGAGTCTTTCTGTAATCCAGAAAAATATCATGCTATTAATGCGACAGCTATGCTTGCTCTTTTACAGCTTTGCCGTCAGCATAATATTGAGCGTTTTATATTTGCTTCTTCAGTAGCAGTATACGGAAATACAGCTACAATGCAAAATAAGCTATCTGAAACTAATGTTTGTGCTCCCATATCACCCTATGGTCTGTCAAAATATATAGCTGAACAGTATTGTATGCTGTATAGTTACTGTTACGCATTAACTACAGTAATATTGCGCTATTGTAACGTATATGGTGAACGCCAAAACGCTATACGTGATAATGGCTCTGTTGCTGCTCGATTTACTGAATGTTTACGTACTAATATGCCATTAGTGCTCTTTGGTGATGGGACACAAACGCGTGATTTTATTTCGGTACATGAAGTAGTTACGGCAACTATATGTCTTGCGGTGTTAGCACCTACTATTTCTGGCCAATGCTTTAATATTGGTACGGGAAACAGTATAACACTATTAGAGCTTGTACAACAGTTAAAGCAAAAATTTCCTTATTCTACAAGCACGCTCACATTTGCTGCCGAACGTCCCGGAGATATTAAGCACTTTACTGCCGATTGTTCTAAGTATAAACATATACTTTCTTATTTATTAGCTAATAGTGAGTAACTGACTACCCTGAGTGTAATTAAGAGGGCCAAGCGTATATATTTTGCCATCACTTATAGCCGTAGAGGGAGTGCTATAAATAAAAGGATTTCGTGGTGTTCCAAAAGTGAGCGTAACAGTAAAATGCGTTGTATCATTAGGTATTTGTACAGGAATTGTTGCTGATGAGGGAATACTATAGCGTGTTGTACCATATAAGCCTTCCCATTTAATTTGAAAGTTATCTGCAGGATAGCCAGTATAATTGCGAAAAAAAATAACACGTGCTTCAGCAGCAGCTAATAGAGATAAACTTATAAGCGTAGAGATTATATACTTCATTTATATTACTTGTATTATATTTATAATTTAAATATATCAAATTTAATATCTGCATTGCAATGGTAACTGGTATATAAGAGCGCATACGAAAATTAAAGTAGAATTTTTGTATAGGATCTTAGGCTACTAGGGTATGACTTGCATACATGCAAGATCTACCAAAGATTCAAAATTAGACTTAGCTAGAAAAATACCTTTTATATTTTCGTTAATAAAATGTTCAATAGTACAAAGCCCTTGAGAGATAGGCTTATAGTAATCGTTGTCGTAGTAAATATGGTGAACATTATAAAGCCCCTTTTGTACAAGTGCTCTTCCTTCACGTGTTCGGTTTGTTCTCATATATAATTTTCCAAGTTCTTCATAATTAGAAACGTGAGTATTACATAATTTAATTGAGTTTATTAGTAACAACTCACCTTCCCTATCTTTAGCGCTATAATGCCATGACTGTGCTAATGCAAGCATAGATTTAATCTCATTATTATTAGTCTGACAGTCAGCAAGTTGCTGTCTAAGATTGGCATCGACGCCATCATCCCAACGGCTCTTAATATCTGCTAATGCTAATAGAGCAATAGCATTATTGCTATCTTGGTTTATTACATTGTATAAAACATCCATTGACTTAAGGATATTAAGGAGAGGAAGATAATGTAAGAATAGAGCAAAACGTATTTGCATCTCACTATCATAAGGATGTTCTTGTAGGTATGCTTCTATATGAGACTCAATTTGTTCTGCAATCTCGCCCTCTCTATTATTGCTATTCTGCTTTTTATGGAGCTCTTGATATAAGTTTTTATATAATGTATTGACTCTTATAAGTAGTTGTTCTTTGGTCATGGTATTGCAAAATTTAAGATGCGACTTGCATGCATGCAAAATCTACGAGCGATTTAAAATTAGATGTACTTAGAAAAATACCTTTTATCTGCTCATTAATAAAGTGATCAATACTATCAAGCTCTTGGTAAATATATTCGTAACAATCATTATTGTAGTAAATGTGACGTACGTTATAAAGCCCTTTTTGTACTAAAGCTCTCCCTTCATGTACTCTATTAGTTTTAATATATCGTCTTCCAAGACCTTCATAATTATATACATACGTTGTGCATAATTGAATTGATTCAAGTAATAATAATTCAAATTCTTTATCGCTATAGTCGTAATGCCAAGATTGCGCTAATAAAAGCATTGATTTAAGCTCATTATTATTAGTTTGACAAGCAGCAAGTTGCTGCTTGAGATTTTTATCAACACCATCATAACAACGGCTTTTAATGAATGCTAATACAAGCAAAGCAACACCATTATTGCTATCGTAGCTTATTACGTTACGTAAAACGTTTATTGATTTAAGAGTGTCAGCAAGAGGAGGATAATTTAAAAACAGAGCAAAGCGTATTTGTATCTCGCTATCGTAAGGATGCTCTTGAAGATATTCTTCTATATATGCTTCAATTTGCTCTGCAATCTCGGCTTCTCTATTATCGCTATTATTATTCTTATAAAATACTTGATATAACTCTTTATATAAGCTATTTACAATGGTTAGTAATTGTTTTTTGGTCATGATATAATATACTCTATTACTGTTCCTAATCCTCGATTAGCTTTACTAGGAAAGCAATTTACTGAAAGAAGTTGATGGTCTCGAATAAATAATCTTATAGTTATTAACTGATTATTAATTCTTGCATATATTTGAGATGAGCCCGCTCTATTTAATAAGTTTTGTTTATCAGCATCCTTTATAATACTGATTATTTTATCGAAAATTTCTGGTTTTGTTGTGCAAAGATTTAAAATTCCTTTCTTTTCATGCTTACCAGAAAACATATGGCCAATAGAGTTAACAATATCATTTTCTTTAAAAGCTTTAATAGCATTACTCTCGGCGCTATGTATATACCCAAGAAAATTATGCAGGCTATGCGTTAAGAACTCTTGATAGCGCTCATCGTTAAAGGCAGGCAAAATTTCTTTACCATGCTGTATATAATGCTCACACTTGTGAAACAAAGACGTACTAGCTATAGCTTTTATAGGAGGAGCTTGCTGTGACGGTTTGCTGCATGCTTTAGTAAGATTATCAAGTACTTTACGTTGAGTAGTTGTTTTTTCTATAGCTTTAACGGGAGCTGCTGTGTGTATTGCTTTTTCAACAGCAGTAGCAGTTTCAAGTAATTGCTCTACTTTAGCAGGTGTTACACCAGCATCTGCAAGAGCAAGAGCAAGCTCTATATCATCACCAGCCTTTTCAATAAAGCCCAATGCTTTCTGTGCTGCTGTTTTTAGTGATTGATTACCAGGTAATTTTGGTAATGGACCATCAAAAAGTAAGAGTAAACCGGTACATTGACCAGCAAAGTAAGCTAAATCGGGACCGGAAGCCTGTAATGCAACAGTAAGCAAGTTATTATAAATAAGAAGACACTGATCGGCAGCGTTACGCAGAGTTTTATGCAGACGCTCATGAGCTTGTTTTTGTAGCGCGTCAAGCTCAGTAGTATGATACTCATTTGGAATACTAAGTACACAAGCATCACGTATAGGCTCACATAAGCTAGTAATGCCAGTGATTACTTTAAATAAGAGTGAACCGATATGAGTAACAGTATCGATAGGGTGTATGACAGCGTGGACTAAAGGTTTAATGCTGCTGTCTATAACGCCTTGGATATATGCTTGTGCAAGCTCTAAGCAGTGCTGCCCAAGCTCGATTAGTTTATACCCTTGATCAAGCTGTCCCCTGGTATTGGCATGATGCGCATGTTCACCAAATTGCAGAGAGCTGGTTATTAAAGCATCAGGTAGTTTGTGCTGGGTAGTAACAGGTAAAGCTGCCGCTTGGTTAAAGAGCGTGATAATTTTATCATGAAGCTGATGCTATTGCTCATTACCTACGCAAGTACTTACGGCATGAGGGTTAATCCCAGCACGCTCAAGCCTACGGTAAGTTTGGGAAGAAAAGCTATATACTGAGGGTGGTAGTTTATGTGCAAGCTTTTTAATAGCCTTGCAGACATAGTGTATCTCACGCTTGCCGGTAAACAAACTACATAGTGAATCTTTAGCTGCAGTAATAAAGGCTTCTGGTGGACCTTTTATTTCTGCAAGTTTATCATGATATGCCTGATCGTTGTGTACATGTTTGAGTAAAGTCTGCATGGTAATCGTAAACTCTGGAAAGGTAGCTATAAGCTTTTGAAAAGCTGGAAACTGATAGTAGTTAAACTGTTCAAGCATGCGCTTACGTACTGATGCATATGCAGGAGTACAAAGTAGCTCTTGCGTTGGCGCTCCAAACAGACGGGCAAAGTCATGCTCAGTATACGTGTTACCGCAGGCACGCTCATAGTCGGTAAGATCAGCAGAAGGGTTGGCAAACCCTTTAGTACCTCTTAAATAGGCATACTCACGTTGTCGTACTTTCTCTGCTTCTTGCTGTACTATACGTTCAGGAAGCTGACCGGTAGATATAAAGTAGTTTACTTCTTCTTGCGTAGGATATGACGAGAGTAAAACCTCTTGATTGCGCATATAGGTAATATAGCGTTGATACTCTTGCTCTGCGCGCATATCAGCAAGCATGCCCCGTAGCTCAGAACAGGTTTGACGATGTCGTTGTTCAGGAGAACGTGTGGGTGGTAGAGAATCGGATGTAAAATAGGCGTCGTGGGATTTAAGAGATAGGGTGCAAAAGACTGTAAGTAGTGCTAGAGGTAGTGCCCAATACTTCATTGCTGCTCTCTTTGTAGATATTAATACTAGCTGCTGTTAAAATAGCTGTACTCTAGCATGCTTACATAAAAGAATCAATAAGTTTTTAGACTTATACTTTGCAATTGAAGATTTAAGCTATGGAATAAGCTATATAGTGTATCTTGCTAAATTATGTACTAAAAACTTACAACAAAGAGTGAGACAGTTAGGGTCAGAATTTTTGTATAAGCTCTCAGTTGTTAGACTTTCGTTTCTTGAATAAAATCAAAAACAATTTTGCTCCAGCTTTCCATAGACGGATAAAAATCTTTACATTCATCGAAAGAATATAAAGTTCCGCTTTTTAGTTCAGAACGTACACTGATACGTGGAGAATTACCTTCAAGTAAAAAAACACAACCAATATGTACTTGACCAACAGCGTTTGAATCATCGTTAAGGAGTCCGAGTGGTGTAATTTGCATAGTACCAGAATATTCTATTTCTTCATGAAATTCTCTTGTTGCCCATTCTAGTATAGAACCATTAGTAATATCTTCTTGACGAATATGGCCACCAATACCAAGACTAAATTTATTTTGCAGGCGCTGCTCTGAAGCATGGGCATGTCGTTGCATGAGAAAATAGCGATCTTGATAGGTAAAAACTAAATAAGGAATAATCTGCTTGTAGGTAGGATCCGTTTCCATAAGCGAACGAGGAAGAAATTCTTGATTGGCTCGTATTAAATTACTATAGAATGTAAAATCTACTTTTTTAAGTCCTTGCCATGCAGTGGTATTATAATGTGGACCAAATAAAGTATCACGTTTGATAACAAGGATATGCTCATCGTGAACAGATGGATTAATTTGTTGTGGTGAGGTAGAAGTATTCATGAATTTCTTATTAAGTTAACTTTGTGTAAAATATACTTTATTGTAGTATACGTGACTAGCCAAAGCTCGCCAAGAGGAAATATGTTTCGGTTTATTTTCACGAAAATTTTGATAAAATAATTATATTTGTATTGCTTAAACTCGCCATATAGATAGTTAAAACACCAATTTGAGAAGATATAGGTGCTTAGTATGAAATATAATGTCCAAGAAATTGAGAAAAAATGGCAACGGTATTGGCAGGAGCATCCTTATCGTACACGTCCGAGTGAGATAGGTAAGAAGTATTATTGTCTTGATATGTTTCCGTATCCCTCGGGTTCTGGTCTTCATGTTGGTCATTGGCGCGGTTATGTACTTTCTGATGTATATGCCCGTATTAAATGGTTAGAAGGGTATAATGTATTGCATCCAATGGGATGGGATGCCTTTGGATTGCCTGCTGAAAATGACGCTATTAAAAAGGGTATACACCCCATAGAAAGTACTAAAAATAATATAGCAGTATTTAAACGTCAACTTATGCAGGTAGGTGCTTTATATGACTGGTCAAAAGAATTAAATACAACTGACCCTCATTATTATAAGTGGACCCAATGGATATTTATACAAATGTTTAAGGCAGGACTTGCATATCAAGCTGAACTTCCTATTAATTGGTGTCCGGCGTGTTTAACCGGCCTTGCTAACGAAGAGGTAGTTAGTGAAGCGTGTGAACGATGCGGTACAGTTGTTGAGCAGAAAAAAATTCGTCAATGGGTGCTTAAAATTACTAACTATGCTGAAAAGTTGCTTACTGGGCTGGACAAGCTTGCATGGCCTGAAAAAGTAAAAACGATGCAGCGCAACTGGATTGGCAGAAGTGAAGGCGCTGAAATTGTTTTTGCTATACGTACTTCTGAAGGATGCTCTATAGATGCTCCAGTATTTACGACTCGTCCTGATACTTTATTTGGTGTTACTTTTTTGCTTATAGCACCTGGTCATGAATTACTTTCTAGTATTACACCGCCTGAACTGCAAGCTGACGTACAAGCATATGAAGCGCAAGCTTTACAGGAACGATCTCGAGAGATTAAGCAAAAAACAGGAATTTTTACAGGAGCACATGCTATTAATCCCATTACTGGTGAAAAGATACCGGTATATTGTGCTAATTACGTTACTAAAGAATATGGTACTGGTATTGTTATGGGTGTGCCTGGTCATGACGAACGTGATTTTGAATTTGCGCGTGTTTATGCTCTTCCCATTAAATACGTTGTAGATACACGGGCTACTGAGCTTGATACGACTGGTATAGAACAATGTTATCCTGGTAATGGTATATTAATTAATAGCGGTGAATTTACTGGTCTTGAGGCAATGTCGTATGGTTTTGAAGCTATAGTAAGCTTTCTCGAGAAAAAGGGAAAAGCGCGCCGCAAAACAATATATAAGTTACGTGACTGGATATTTTCACGTCAGAGATATTGGGGCGAGCCAATACCACTGGTGCACTGTGCTCGTTGTGGCGTTGTTCCAATACCTGAAGAGCAGTTGCCAGTTGAGCTCCCGCAGGTTGAACGATACCAGCCTACCGGAACTGGAGAATCACCACTAGCACAAATAGCCTGGTGGGTAAAAACTACGTGTCCACAATGTGCCGGGCCTGCACGCCGTGAAACAAATACCATGCCACAATGGGCTGGATCATGCTGGTATTTTTTGCGGTATCCTAATGTTACTCTAGAAGATAAACCATTTGATATACAGGACATGTGCTATTGGCTTCCTGTAGATTTATATGTAGGTGGTATAGAGCATGCTATTTTACATTTATTATATGCACGTTTTTATGTAAAAGTGCTCTATGATTTGGGTTATTTACCGTTTGATGAGCCGTTTGCGCAATTATTTAATCAAGGCATGGTAAATAAATATTCTGAAAAAACTGGTCTTGTTGAAAAAATGTCTAAGTCAAAGGGGAACGTGGTAAATCCTGATGAGATCGTACATACGTATGGTTCAGATGTACTTCGTATGTATATATTATTTATGGGTCCTCCTGAATTAGACTGTGAATGGCAAGATACAGGGCTTGAAGGAATAAAGCGGTTTTTGCTGAAAGTCTGGAGCTATTATACTGATCCGTTTACCATTAGTCCATGTGAAGAAGAGCATGTTACCCGTCGCGTGCATATATTTTTACGTGACTATCAAGAGCGTCTTGCAATTTTTAAACCAAATACAGCAGTTGCGTCTGCTATGGAACTTTTTAATGATCTTATAGCTAATAAATGGCGTATATCTGCTCAAAGTGCTGAAAGGATATTAGTAGCTCTTTCCTGTTTAGCGCCGCATATTACTAGTGAGCTGCTTCAAAAAATACTTAATAAGAAACTTGCTGAATGTTCATGGCCAAGCTATGATCCAGAATTTGCTCAAGAGCAGTATGCGTCTATGATTGTACAAGTAAATGGCAAGTTACGTGCTACACTGACACTACCTGTAGGTACTCCTCAAGACAGCGTTGAATGTGAAGCACTGCCACATATTGCGAAATGGCTTAAAGATAAAACAGTACATAAAATTATTTTTGTAGCTGATCGACTTATTAATTTTGTTACTACTGAATAGATACAGCTAAAACTGTAAGTTATTCTTGACAATGAGCAATGCCCCCTATGTACTAAAATACTAGTAAAAACGGAAGCTTTAAAGGATATAGTAATGAAGATATTTTTAGATACTGCTGATTATACAGTATTAGACAGATTAGCTAAAACAGGGCTTATTGATGGCGTTACCACTAATCCTTCACATTTTGCTCGTGTTGGAGGGAACCCTCTTGAAGTGCTTACGCGCATAAGCGCTTTATTACCAACTGCAGAGATTTCTGTTGAAATAACAGAAAGGTCTCCTGAAGATGTAGAAAGACAAGCACGTGCTCTCGCTAAACTGGGACCTACTATTATTGTAAAAATTCCCTGCTTTCCTCATTATGTACCGGTAATACGCGCTCTAGTACAAGATCGCATTGCTATAAATATAACGCTGGTATTTTCTCTTGTACAAGCATTCATGATGGCTAAACTCAGTGTTCGCTATATTTCACCTTTTATTGGTCGTCTTGAAGATATAGATGGTAATGGTCTGAAGCTTATTCGAGATATACGCTTTATGCTTGATACGTATAATTTTTCATCCCAACTTCTAGCTGCCTCTTTACGAACTATTAGGCATTTACATGCAGTTATTGAAGAAGGAGCAGATATTGTAACCCTACCGGTAGAGCTTTTTGAGCGTGCTCTAGAACATCCTCTTACTGATAAAGGCATGGCACTTTTTGAAGCTGATTGGCAGAAGTTAGGGATAAAGCAATTTCCATAAAAACAAAGTAATTTTTTAAAGCTGACAAAATATATACATTACTGTTGCTCTTAGCTTAATTTTTATATTATAATATATAATAATGTATTATAATTAGTATTAAAATTTTATACTATTATAAAAATAGGAATATATAATGAAGGTGAAGCTAATAGTATTATTAGTAATCATAATTATGGTTACTATACCAAAATTAGCATATGGTTATAAGTATATAATTAGAAATTACATGCCGTATACCGTTACTGTTCAAGTGAATCTAGTAGCAGCATCTGCATCTCAGCCGCCAGCAGTAAAGCTAGCCCCGGGTCTTTGTGCTACAGTTGATCCAAAGTCAAACCCTGGAGGACTTGCAGGTTATGCTTGCATAGAATGCTGTGTAAAAAGTATAGATGTACAAGGAATACCAGGTTCAATACCGTTTAAAGAATATACTCTTAATTATAAAGATGGTACTACTCGCTCTAGTTCATCTATATCAGTACAAGGCTTTGCTTGTGCTGGTGACTTGAATGTAGATATTAAACCAAAAGATGGAGGCTATACTATTGATATTTTCGTTGATAGTGTGCCTTGCTAAGATAAACAAACTGTACGTAGTAGTATTTTAACTAATATATATAACTATGAGCAATTATTAGTGTACTACTATTGGTGTAGTAAAATCTCTCTATATCTTGTTGTCAAAATATTGTATTTTATTTAATATATATTGTATTATTTTTTTAATAAGATAAAATATAAAATTTTAATTAAAATTATTAGGGAGAGATGAGATGTGCCAATTACTTATACTCAGTCTATTTTTTGGTATATGGGGAGCTTTATATACGCAAAACGTGCCTGAAGCAATGGTAAGTCCACACTTTAATGCCGAAGTGCATCGTCTTGGTAATTATAAAGATGGCATTGCTGATGGTGTGCTTGTGCTAAAAGATAAAAATAATCAGCGTTTAAGTTCAATGTATGTTATAATTTCACAAAAGCCTTTACAAGGTGTTCCACTTGATGTGTACCATAAGGGAGCAGTTACGTTTTATATTTATGGAAAAAGCTCGGGTATACAAGTACCTGAAACAACAGCATCGCCAACTGAATTAAAAGCACTGTAGAGGTACTGTGCACCAAAAAAAGCAAGTTATACTTTTTGTCTCAAATAATTATACGCCATATAGCGGTGGCGTAGTAAGCTCTATCGATACCTCTTTAAAGGCTTTACGTGCTCTCGGTCATAGTGTTTATTTAGTAACACTTGATTTTGGAGTTGCAACTAATACTGATGATAAGTATGTCTATCGCATTCCGTGCCCTATACAGTTTCGCTATAAGTCTAACCATATGGCCATTCCCTGGAAAGCGCAGCAGTTTCTAGAACGTATTGTACAGGATCTTGCGCCTGATATTGTGCATGTTCACCATCCTTTTTTATTGGGCCAAAGTGCGCTTATAGCATCACATACGTATAAAATACCCATAGTATTTACCTATCATACTCTGTATGATCAGTATACTCATTATATACCGGTACCTACTACTGTTGCTCGTCCGGTAGTAAGGTGGGTGGTAAAGCAATTTTGTCGTAAAGTAAATGGTATTATTGTACCAAGTAATACTATTAAAAAAATACTACAAAATACCGGTATTTCTACAGTAATGGAAACTATTCCGAGTGGGATTTTACCTATTTTTGTACATAAAAATAGACCACATAAATTTTATACAAAACCGATTCAGCTTATCACTGTAAGCAGATTTGCGCGTGAGAAAAATATTCCTTTTTTATTGCGTACGATAAAACTTCTTGATCCAGCATTATTTCGTTTTACTCTTATTGGTTACGGTAGTGAGACAGACTATTTACAGCAGTATGCTTATCAAGAACTAAAATTATCGCCTGATACTGTTAATTTTGTTATTAGACCATCAAAAGAAGAGCTAAGTCACTGGTATATGCGTTCCCATGTATTTATTTTTGCGTCTCTTACTGAAACACAAGGCCTTGTACTTGCTGAAGCTATGGCACACGCTACTCCTGTAGTAGCCCTTCGAGCATCAGGCGTTAACGATATTGTTGTTTCAGGAGTAAATGGCTATACAGTTGATAGCAGTGCTGCTATGGCAGATGCTATTAAACACGTTGTAAGTAATCAAGAACTGTATCAAAGTTTTTCAGAAAACGCTTGGCTTACCGCACAGCACTATTTTCCAGAGCACCATGCAAAAAATCTTTTGCAATTTTACAATAAAATACAACTCAATTAGAAATTAAACTGTTGAAAAAATAACACTATTTTTAGTACACTAATATACTTACATAAGTATTATTTATTCAGAAAGGAAGAAGGCTATGAAGCATATAGTATGGAGTATGCTATTCTTTTTTGGCATAGGGATACAAGCTCAAGATATTCCAAAATATTTACCTGGTCGTTTGCATTATGATGGAGACCTAATACTTGAAGGTGTTCGGTTTAAGATAGCACGTAGCTTAGAAAGTAAGCATATAGCAGTAATGGCTGAAAGACATCCACATATAGACTATGATATTCAAGAGGAAAGGGACAGCAAGTGGGGTATAGCTGGTAAGCACTACCTTATACACGTAAGCTGTACATTACCGGGATTAATTGGCATGCCAAATCCTGAGAATATGATTGGGAGATATATAAGCGAGCTAGATAATAGTACCTGTTATGTTTTTCCTTGGAGTAATGAGTAAAAGCTTTTAGAGCATCATACAAAGTCCTATACTTACTATTGTGCAAGCCTAAAACATAGCAATATAAAGATAGAAGTATAAACAGATTATTATAATTTATTTACGCGGCAAATAGCTTAATAATTTCTTGCTCTTGGCAATAGCAAATATATTCTCAAGACTAATTTCGTTTATTAGCTCTTTATCAAAAGCAGGATCTATCCATTGCCATACCTTTACATTATAATCGGTAGAACCACTTGCTATATATTTGCTATTAGGTGACCATGAGACTGATTTAACAGCTTTGTTATGACCAGCTAAGGTCTGTATATAGGTACCGGTAGTAGCATCTAATACTCTTATATCGATATCACCCTCACCGCTTATTGCTATGTGCTTACTGTCAGGAGACCATGCAACTAAATTAACATAATCAGTATAACCCTTTAAGATATGTATACAGGTACCGCTTTGTGCATCCCATATTCTTATTGTGCCATCCCAAGAACCACTTGCTATATGCTTACCATCATATGACCATGAGACTGAGCTGATCCAATGAGTATGACCGGTTAAAGTGTATATGTGGGTACCAGTGATGGTATTCCATATCTTAATAGTACTATCATTATGAGAACTGCTTGCCATAAATTTACTATCAGGAGACCATGATATGCTGCTAATACGATCAGTGTGACTAGTTAAAGTATGTATACAGGTACTGTTTTGTATATTCCATATTTTTATTGTCTTATCCAAAGAACCGCTTGCTATGTATTTACCATCAGGTGACCATGAGACTGAATTAGCATAATCAGTATGACCAATTAAAGTATGTATACAGGTACCGCTTTGTATATCCCATACCTTTACAGTCTTATCATAAAAACCGCTTGCTATATACTTACTATCAGGTGACCATGAAGCTGAACTAGCCCAAAAATCATGATTGCCTATGGTCTGTATACAGGTATTGGTAGTAGTATTCCATATCTTTATAGCATTATCATTTGCGACTGTATTAAAACTACTTGCTATATATTTACCGTCAGGTGACCATGAAACTGAGCTAGCTGCACTAGATAAGTTTCGATGTTCTTGCAGCTCAATACAAGGTATAGCATGATTACTATTATGATCAGCATGTAAGGCAGCATATAAGCCAGTTAACTCAAGCACTTTGCGTACTACCCTGCGCTGTATCTCAAGTGGTAAAGCATATACCTGGCTTTGATCTTCTACTGATACTGAGTTTCCAGTAAGCTTATGAACAATCATTTCAGCTATAGACTGTACAATAGCATCAGAATTATCTAATTCTTGAATATTAAGAAATTCTATCGTTTTAGCTAGAGCGCATGTGTCAGCTAGAGTACAATCTTGTATATACTTATTACGAGCAAGCTGGGTATCAGAAAGATATGTTATGAGCAAATCAGCTTGCTCTTTGTCTGCTATATAGGGTAGTGCTAGTTCGTCTTGATCACCTTCTTCCATATCTTGATGCATATCGTTAAGTACTTGAGAATGCTTATACAAGAAATTAGCATGTGCAGCATTAAGCGGAACTCTATCTCCATTAGCAAGTAATAAAATAAGTCTTGCTTGATTTGCATTAACTCTAGGCTCACACGTAGCTGCAGCAGCTAGAGCAGCTGCTATAAGCTTGTGAGACATATTTTTATTATGCTCCAATACTTTATACAAGTGCATACGTGCTACATGACGTAACAATGGAGCATGCGGCAGGTAATGACCAAGAGCTTTATATTGAGCTACACATGCAGCATACTTAGCAGAAGAATCGAGCTCCATTGCCATAAGTATATTACTTAGACAAAATATACTACTTATAGCCATACAGATGCGTAATAACATGAGAGATAACCTTCATTTAAAATTAGCGTAAAGCTATATTTACTAATAAGACATAAATCTAATATTAATATTTTATTTGCTAATAATTTATTATATATTAACTTGTCTTATTGTAAATTGGTAAAGCGTATTAACGTGCTTATTAAATATGTGTAGTAATAAGCAGTATAAAATAAGCGGTATTACATTGTTGAGAGATTATTTTGAGATTAATAGTAGGATTATAGTTGAGTTAATCGAGGTTTTTGGCGTTATTTATATTCTAATTCTATTATAAATATGCTATAATAGAAGCATGAGTATTTTTAAATTAAAAGCGCCATTTCAAGCGGCTGGTGATCAACCGCAAGCTATTGAACAATTAGCGCAGCAAAGGCCTGGTATATCCACGTTAATGGGTGTAACGGGTTCGGGTAAAACATTTACCATTGCTAATGTCATAGCGCAACAAAATAAGCCGGTATTGGTGCTGAGTCCTAACAAAACATTAGCGGCACAGCTGTACGAAGAGTTTTCACTCTTTTTTCCTGAAAATAAAGTGTGTTACTTTGTAAGCTATTATGATTACTATCAACCGGAATCTTATTTACCGGCTCAGGATATCTATGTGCCTAAAGAGACTAAAATTAATAGTGAATTAGAGCGTCTACGTATTGAGGCTACTGCATCTTTAATTAATAGGCCTGATACCATTATTGTAGCATCAGTTTCTTGCATTTACTCTCTTGGTAACCCTAGTGATTATAGAAATTTAGCGTTGCCATTAGCTGTAGGGCAACATATAAAACGTCAAGATCTTTTGTATCAGCTTGTGTTAATACACTATATGCGTAATGATCTCGAATCCCAACCAGGTACGTTTAGGGTACGAGGTAATACTATTGAAGTTAACTTGCCGTATCAAAAAGAAAAATTAGTTATTGAGCTCTTTAATGACGTTATAGAGTCACTTGAATGGGTACATAAGCATGATAATCAGCAGGTGATGACTCTTGATAATACGCTTATATTTCCTGCGCGTCATTTTGTGACAACAGAAGACAAAAAGAAAGCTGCTTTACAAACTATTAAGCAAGAACTTGATCAGACGTTGCCTACGCTAAAAAGCCTTTTGTATCAAGAGCGTTTAAAAAATCGGGTTACCCATGATCTTGAACTAATAGAAGAAACGGGGTATTGCTCGGGTATAGAAAATTACTCGATACATTTTGATGGACGGCAACAAGGTCAGCCGCCCTTTTGTTTGCTTGATTTTTTTGGCGATGAAATGCTGCTTATTATTGATGAGTCACATATTACGTTACCGCAGTTACGAGCAATGTATGCTGGGGATAAAGCGCGTAAGTCAGCGCTTGTAGAATTTGGTTTTAGGTTGCCCTCAGCGTTTGATAATAGACCGCTTACATTTAGTGAAGTAGAACGTTATTTTAAAGATGTTATTTTTGTTTCAGCAACACCAAGTAATTATGAGCTTGCGCATAGTACGCATATAGTTGAACAAATTATACGGCCAACGGGACTGGTAGATCCTGTTATAGAGACGCATCCTCGTAAGGGACAGCTGCAACATTTGGTACAAGAAATTATGCAGGTAACCAAGAAAAATGCGCGGTCATTAGTTACCGTGCTGACTAAGAAAATGGCAGAAGATTTGGCATATTATCTTGAAGAACAACAAATTAAAGTATGTTATATGCATAGCGACATAAAAACACCACAACGCACGGAGTTATTACATAAGTTACGACTTGGTATTTTTGATTGTCTTGTTGGGGTAAATCTCTTGCGCGAAGGGCTTGATTTGCCTGAAGTTGCTCTTGTTGCTATTTTAGATGCAGATATTGAAAGTTTTTTGCGTGATAAGCGTTCTCTTATTCAAATTATAGGACGTGCTGCACGTAATCAAGCTTCTAAGGTTATTTTATATACTGATAAAGTAACCAGCTCAATAGCGGGAGCTGTTGAAGAAACTGCAAGGCGTCGGGCGCTACAAGAGCAGTATAATAGCAAGCATGGTATTATTCCAAGTAGTGTACAGCGTGAAGTCACCAAGAGTATTTCTTCTTTGCAGCAAGCAATTGCGCAAGCATCAAAAGCGTCTAAAAAAGAACGACTCACAAAAGAAGATAAGTCTCTCTCTATTACTCAACAAATACAAGAACTTGAGCAACTTATGCATCAAGCAGCTGAGCGATTTGACTTTGAGCGCGCTATTGCATTACGAGCCCAATGGCTTGAACTAAAAAATAAGTAAGTGTACTAACTAGAGAGTACAGAGTAAAATAATTACTGTGCACTCTCTATAATAGAAAATGGTTAGTCTTTAGTTATGTCTTCGTGAGGATATACAGCACCTCGAGTATCGGTAAGACTATTAAGAATATCGATAGAACGCTTTCCTTCACGAATAACGTGAGCAAGTAAGACAGGGTGAATTACAGAGCGTACTTTATTTTGTTCCATAGCTGCTTGTGCGATTATTGCATATTCATCTAATTCGCGTGCTGCCTTAAGGGAAATTTGTCGGAACATTTCTTTTTCGCTTGGTACTATTGCTGCAAATCGTTGGTTTAATGTATCTGCTTGTATAAAGAGTTCTCTTTCAGAAGGGTCTAACAGATGTGCAGCAAATCCAGCATGATCACCGTTAATAACGTTCCAGAACTCAATTTCATCTTGATCACTATAAGGAACGTCGTTAAGCTTATCGACAAAGTAATCAAGCTCTAAAGTAATATGTTGTGCAAAAAGGGGAAAAATCCAACCAATCCACTTGCCGGTATTTAATGTTTGAAGTACACGTACTTGATACTCTCGTAATTTTCTAGTGAGCGGAAGAACTCTGTCCATTGTTTCTTTGTTAAAGCTTTTTCTAAATGATTCAAACTGTTTATGTAATACAAGACCCTCACGCTTTAATTGTGGATCTTCAAGCCCCAAGTGTAAGAAAAGAGCATGTTCTGACATTTGGCGACCCCAAAAATTAATTTCATCTAATGCTATTTCTGGTGAAACTTTAATAGTTTTAAAACGGGAAGGATCAGTACGAAATAGTCTTAGGTCATGGGAAGATGCTTCTTCAAGCGTTTTTATTGCCTGCACGTTTTTACTTACTGCAAGGGCAATAAATATAAATAATAATACTCTACACTTCATATATTCTCCTTAATAGGTTTTTTTATATACTAGTATAATATGCAAAATAGAAATTATTCAATAAATAAAATATATTTTATGTACAGTACAAACAAGGCTTGTTATAATTCTGGAAAATATATAGTTAAGAAGGCTTTGTGAAGACATGAAGTGTTAGTATTACTAGAAAAATTAAAAGCCCTAGATAGTATACTCTAGGGCTTTAGATATCTAAATTATAGTATTGTTGTAGTTATTTATCTGCGGAGCGGTCTACATGGTTTGGCATAGAAGAAAGCGACAATTTTATCTGGATTATCACGCTGTTGGTATGTTCCTATAAGGCGATCGTTGTCTTTCCAGCTATTGTCATCTATGTCAAATGCATGTGCAAAAACGTTTGGAATAATATGAGATTGGGTGCTTTCACCAGCAACATTGCAACGCAATGAATAAACTCTGTAAGGCGTGCTTTCTTCTTTTGTACCGGCAGAAGTTACATGGGTTTTTTCTTCACTTCCTGCAATGAATACGCTATCACTAGGACAGACAAATTTACATTTATTTAATGACGTATCAAGTTTAGCACCACGACGAACATGTACTCCATCTATCATGAACTCTCTTGTTCCTTCAGTAGTAGCCGGCATGCCCATACCCATACGTGAAGTACCTACTTCTTGTTCTTCTTGCATGGTAGTACGTGTAATTGGGCGTCGAGGCTCAACTGGTCGGTGAATTATAGGGCGACGCCGGCGTTGTTGCGCTGATGGTCTAAGAAATGAACCGCTTGGTGAACGTTGCGCTGTTCGTTCGCGTTCAGGTGAGCGCATAGCACCTATCGTGTTTACCAGCGTAGTGATTGCGAGTAATACTATCACTTTAGAAATTTTATTCATATAACTTTCCCCTTCTTTAATAAAACAGGTATTTAGATATCTACCATGATCATACTCTTAATGATTATCAAAAATAAATATTTTATTAAAAATTAATGGAAAATTATTTTGCAGATAGGAGTTTAAGAAGAAGGTGTTTTTTTAAGTAAAATACAGGGACCTTCACACGCAACAAAATTTTTTTGAGAACGAGGCGCTTGTCCCAGAGTTGGAGGAGGAGTTATTATGCCAATATAGTTTGCATACTTATACCAAGGGCGTTCTTCAAATGAGCCTTCTTGCACAGTAATATTTGTGAGGGTAACTGGCTTACTAAAGCTGCTTGTGCAGGTAAGACTATTATTTGCTGTAGTATAATGACAAAGAGCATTAGGCTTAATACGTACATTATTTTTATAAATATCGACAGGTGTAGTTGCTGGAATAGTACTCTCTTGTGAAATAAGATAAACTGAAGATATATTGGTGAGACAAAACGCGAGTAATAGTACAAAATAATTTTTTGATTGGCACATGGGTATTGTATACTCTCTGTTTAATAATTTAACTAATTTTAATATTAGAAAATTTTTAAATACAAAGTCAATTATTTTTATTATTAAGTTAGAGAGAAATTATGAAAAATAGCTTTTTCCAAATGCATTCTATAGATGCACTAGAGCGTTTATTTCCTACAACTCAAGAGGAAATTGATGAGCGCGTAGAGCAGGCGCAACAGGAATTTTTATCAGCACTTACTACTATTATAAATTCCAATATGTTTCTGCATAATTTTTCTGCACTTGCACAGACATACGATCACGCAGAATCTACGTTTTTAGTATGTATGGAAATTATGATAGTGCTTGAGTTTGTAAGCCCTAATTTAGAGATCCGCGAGCGTGCACATCAAGCATATCTTAAGCTTGATGCCTTTTTAATAGACTCCGTGTACTATAATGAGCAATTATATACTATTTTTAAGCACTATCATACCAGTGCTTGTGAAACACAGCTTACGCCAGAAGAGCGCTATTATCTCCATGAGATACTTAAAGAATATAGGCGACGTGGTTTTGAGCTTCCCAAAGAAAAAAGGGATCAAGCCCAAGAATTGCAAAAAGAAATAACAGCGCTTATGTTAGAATTTGATCATAATATAGCATCTGATATGCGCGTTGTACACGTACGAGAAGAAGAGCTTGAAGGATTAAGTAACGAGTTTAAAAAAGGACTGCAAAAAACGCCTACTGGTGAGTATATTTTAGGGCTTGATTATCCTACGTATTATACGGTGCTTGATCATTGTATTATTGCAAGCACACGAGAAAAAATATGGCAAGCGGCTACAAATAAAGCAAATCCAGCAAATAAAGACGTTTTGCAAAAGCTGATAACGCGTAGAAATGCTTTTGCTCACATGATTGGCTATACTAGTTATGCACATTTTGATATTGATAATGCTATGGCACAAACTCCAGAACGGGTTCAAGAATTTATTAATAGTCTTATACCACGTTCACGGTTAAAGGCAGAACAAGAGTTTACAATGATAACGCGTGATCTACCGCCAGGCGTTGCATTAGTTAATGGCAAACTATTACCATGGGATGTACGTTTTGTTTTTGAAGCATATAAAAAGAAGTATTTGGCTCTTGATGAAGAACTGCTTACTCAGTATTTTCCTATGGAACATACTATTGCTACTTTATTGGATATTTACGCGCAATTTTTTGGCATTATTTTTAAAGAGCATACAAGTACACACCTATGGCATGAAGATGTGCGTATAATAGAAGCATATACCAATGAAAATCAGCACTTGCTGGGGTACATACTCTTGGATCCTTTTCCACGTCCGTATAAGTATAGTCACGCGTGTCATATTGGTGTAGTTCCAAGTCTCCTGTCAAATATAGGTAGAGAAAATCCTACAGTTGCTGTAGTAGTTACTAATTTTCCTAAAGCTACTGCAGAGCAACCTGCTCTCTGGCGTCGCGCTGATGTTATGACGTTTTTTCATGAATTTGGTCATGCGCTACACTTTTTATTTGGTGCTACCCGTTTTGGTAAATTTGCAGGAACACGTGTTAAAACTGATTTTGTAGAACTTCCTTCTCAAATGCTTGAGGAATGGTTGTGGCAACCTGATGTTTTAAGGCAAGTAACGGCTCATTATAGAACGGGTCAGCCATTGCCTGATGATCTTATTAAGCAGCTTATACAGTTAAAAAATTTTGATACTGGCTTTTGGTTAGAACGTCAATGTGCGCTTGCACAATTTTCTTTGCAGTGTTTCTTAACTCCACAAGTTCATGATATTCAAGTGCTTATGCACGCTATATTTGAGCGTATACGTCAGTATGTACACATTGATACGCGCGATAACTTGTATCTTTCATTTGGTCATTTAAGCGGCTATGGTGCTAAATATTATAGTTATTTATGGTCAAAGGTATTTGCTCTTGATGTATTTAATTATATAAAGCAGTATGGACTACGTAATCAAGTAATAGGTAAGCGTTATGCGCAAGAAATTTTAGGCCAAGGAGGAAGTGTAAACCCAGATATACTTTTACATGAGTTTTTAGGGCGTGATGTGCAACCGGACGCGTTTTTTCAAGCATTAGATGTATAAATTAGGGCGCTTTCTAGAAGCTTAATTGCATTATCATCTGATTTGCGCGGGTGTTTGTCGTTATTATCTTCTGGAGTATCTAGGTCTATTACTATTGCTCCTTCAGCAAGAAAGTCTTTTTGTTGATCTTGAAGTATATCGAATTCTTCCTGTTCAAGTGCTTCAAAAAAATTATCTTGTTCTTGTTCGTTCTTGACAGGAACAATAGGTAATTTCTTATTGCTTACGAAATACTGTAGACATAAACTTTTGTTCATAGGCGTTTTCCTTAGTTAAAAATATACTATTTTTAGTATTTCAGTTTGAAACATCAAAAACAAGAGTTTGTATAAAAAATATTTAAAAGAAGTGTAAATAAATGTTTGCTTTATAATATTTTTATATAACCATGCTTACTAGCGCAAGTGTATTACGTCTTTTAAGCTATGTATATGTCCCGTGATTTCCCTAAGTCCTTCTTTTCTGAGCGGTATTGCTTTTAGTTCTGAAGCTGCATTAGCATCTTGACGCTCTATGTACTGTTTTAAGTAACGTTTAGCCGATTGTTCTTGGTCTTTAAGAGTAGAAGCAATACGTAAAGTATTTAATAACTCACGTGCTCTCTCATCATGTAATAGTGTAGCTACCTGCTGAGCAGTATATATATAATCATACCTATGCTGATTATTACGCTCTTTGCTTTTCTTAAGCATGTACATAATAACTGTACCTAGCAATGTGCTCGGCCTTTGGCTCATGTTAATATAGTACGGCTTGTTTTTTACCAGTAGATCTACTTGTTGCTGTACATTATTTCCCCTCAAAATATACGAGATAAAGGTATCTCTATTACAATCTTTACTTTCTATATTAGCACCTTTATCTAAAAGTAGTGCTAGTGCTTCTACTTTGCCATGACAAGCAGCATTATGTAATGGTGTACGTCCATCCCCAGCGTGACTCTCTATATTACCGCCTCTGTCCAAAAGCAATGTTATTATTTTTACATTGCCATCGAAAGCAGCTTCATTTAATGGTGTCCAATTATGTTGATTTTTAATCTCTACATTAGCCCCTCGATCCAATAGCAACTGTATTACTTCCAGATTTTGACGGTAAACAGCATAATGTAACAGCGTGTTTCCATAGTAATTCTTACTATCTATTTTAGCACCCCTATCTAAGAGCAGTGTTATTACTTTTGTTCTGTTATATTTAGCAGCCAAATGTAACGGTGTATCGCCGTTATAATTTTTACTATCTATGCTTATTATGCCATTATCTAATAAATTCTTAATATGCTGTAGATTATTTTTTTCTAGAGCAATAATTAGTTCACGTTCTAATTGAATAGTTAGCACTGGTATATGCATAGCTACTATTGGCATACAAGAGCACAACCCAAGCGTTACTTGCAGTATATATTTATACCACCTTTGCATTGTAATAGCCTCATAAAATACAAATTTAGAATTATTATGTAAATAAATATATTTTAAAGCAAATTAATCATAAGTCAAAAGCGAGATTGTCTTAAATACCAAATATAATAAAGTAAAGAAGATATTACTGTACCATTTACTTGTAGAGTATCATGCTTTCTTAAGCCTTAAGACTATTTAACACAAACATAACGTTTATACTAGATATTATCAAAAATAATTTACTTATTGAACTAAAGTCTGGAAAAAAGAGGTAGCTATGGTATACTATTAAGAACTGTTTGAGGGTTTATAATGCATACTGGTATTGTTCTGCGAAATTATCTACCGCGTTCTTTTAAGCTTGCACTTTTTGATCAAGAGTGGGGACATATACAAGCTATTATATATCGTAAAGGTATACTTGAGCATATTATGCACGGGTCTATTATAACGTATAGTGGGGTACAGCGTCAGTCTATATTTGTTCTTGAAGGGGTAGAGCTTATAGATGCACCGTTTAAGTGGGCGCTCTATGATCTTGTTTTTTTTCATAGTCTTTTAGAAATTATATATTATTTTGCACCACCACATGCGTATATTTCACATCTTTTTGCTTTTATGATACGTATATATACTACGACAGATATTACTGAAAAAGAAAAAAAAATAGTTCTATGCCAGCTTTTTGCATTACTCGGTGTATATCCTGAAGATGCATCTATAACATTTCCCACATTGTTTCTCTTGATTTCGTCATCAAGCAATATTATGTTGAATAAATCTTTAGACATGGTTAGCTTAAATGAGCTTGATAATTGGATTAAACAATGTATAGCAATGCATCCTCATGCACAAAAAATTAACATACGGTTTCCGGTATTATATGCGCATACTACATAGTATAAAAAACAGTATAAAAAAATATAACATAGGTATTGGTAGTATACTCTTTATTACTATTGCTGCTTATAACGTGTGTCTAGGAGGGTTTATACCATTTTTAGAAACACTTAAACTCGAAAAGTCCAGAGAGCCTCAACAAAAGTTGTTTACTGGAACTGTTGAGGATCAGGTGCGCTTGTTAGAGCAAGATTTTAGGGTATTACATGAGCAGTTTGCTCGTGATGATATTAAAACTCAACTTGAAAATACCAATAAAGAAATTGAATTACTAAAAACTCAGATACAAGCACAGCCTCATGATGAGTTTTTACATAATAAGCTTTCATTAACTAATCAGCTTTATCAAGTACTGATAGAAGCTCAACAAGCGCAACAGGAGGTTATTACTTTAGTAGAGCAACATATTAAGATACTAAAAGAATCGCTTGAAGATCCACAATTTAAGCGGTTACGTCTTGAGTTGAAAACATACTATTCGTTTAATGATTTACAAGAAGCAAGTAAGAGGTTGCTTGAATATCAAGAGCGCCTACGACAGGTTGATGAAAAAAATAAAAACGTATTGCTTGATATTGCAAATCGCAAAAAAACACTACAAGTATTAGATGCTGAGCTTAAAGAAAAACAACGACAACGGGAAGAGCTTGCAGCTAATCATGTAAATAGGGCTCAATCGGGATTTACTCATATACAGCAGGGTGAACTTCTTGACGCGCAATTAAAGCTTCTTAATGCTAAAAGGGCTTTGGCACAAATTAAAGTTCAAGAAGCGGAGCGAAGAGCAGGCCTTACAGATTCGCAACTTTTTATAGTGCGTGGTCAAGTTGCTATTGTAAAAAGTGAATATCTACGGGTCAAACGAGCTTTACGTGTAGACGATGCATATGTATTAAAAGGTCAAGCACAACTTGAAAAGCGACGCCAAGAGTCATTGCTGGTACGTGAACGTTCTACAGAAAAAATTACTATTTTAGTAGCTATGCAGAATGACCTACGTCAAGAACTTGAAAAAATAGTACATGAATATCAAGTACCAGTAAGCGAAATGGTGCTTAACCAATGGCTGTTGAAAGATGATATAACAGTAGTAGGATGGCTTGCTCATGCGCTGGGCGTAAAACTAAATGAACAAATTAATCTTTACGAAAATAATAAAGAGTATTTGCAAGCACAAATCGAGTTTGAAAATAGTAAGCTTAAAGCACAAGAAATTATAGTAGATATTATCCGTTCCTGGCATAAAATGACTACACAACGTTTACTTGCTGACAGTGATGAGGCAATTAAACGAGAAATTAAAAAATATGATGCACCACGCGCTGAATTAGAAGCTGATTTGGTAATTGCCAATGATAAGCGATCATCAGTAACTGCTTTATTACCACTGCTTAATAAAACAGTTGAAGAATTACGTAATAAATTACAGACTCTTGAAGCGCAAAGGGTTACTCTATTTCAAAGTAGTACAGTTGAATATGGAGAAACACTGGAAGCCATTGAGCAAATTGAGGATGCTTTGCGGTCACGCATGGAAGTATATGCTAAATTACTTGAGATTTATGCTTCAATGGAAATTACTATTTCAAGTGCTTTACGGCAAATTGATACTATTATTACTGAGTTAACACTTAAAGATTTTTGGCAGCCTTCAGCTCAAGCTATCGATTGGAGTGTAGAAATCCAACGTATAGTGCCTGAAGGTATACGTTTTTTAAAAGATTTACGAGTGCTTGCAGCCTCGTATTCTGTTAAAGACATGCTGGTAAGTGTTGCTAATAAATTACGCGAATATAAGAGAAATCATTGGTCTTTATTGTTTCTGTTTTTGACAGTAATACTAGCATTAGTATTATTTTTATTTTTTAAAATCTATATCCCTGAAATGCAAGAGTCTTTGCTTGCTACTCCTCTTGCATTTCCCGGACGATATTGGTTGAGCGTACTCAGTGCAGCGCTTTTAGGATTTGCTGAAAAATATCTTTCGTTTTTATTTGGATGGCTCATTCTATATATTCTTATACGGTTTGATATTATTGTTGATGCTTATTTTGTTATCATGTTTTATCTGCTTTCTATTCCTTTTTTTCTTTTTCTAATACGTAGTTTATTTTCTAGCTTATATATTTTTAATGAGCAGCATAACTATGTTCTTTTAAGTAAATCTTATCAAGATCGATTCTTTTTTGTTGTTTCTACACTTTTATATGCTACTGCTACTATTTTACTTTTTAGACAAGCATTTATTTTAGGTAATTATCATCAATCTAATGTACCTACTACGTTATTAGCTATTAATTTTATTATTTTGCAAATTGCACTTCTGCTGCTTATTAGCAAAGACGTTCTTTTAAGTATAATACCGGGAAGAACAGAATTGGGACGTTGGATGAGAGCTCAAATTAATAAATATCACTATTTATTGGTAGTGTTTTTAGGGGCTATTATCGTCATGAGTAACCCGTATGTAGGTTTTAGTAAACAGGTGTCATATATTGTAACAAGACTCTTAATTATATTTTTTGCAATTCCTTTTGTATTGCGAGCACATAATTTTCTTAAAAATAGCTCTTCACATCTTTTCTTTTATCAAGAAGGGGAAGTATTTAAAGAGCGCTTTAGCTATGCAAAAACAGCCTATGGTCTTTTTGTTGTTGCAACGTTTTTAGGCTTTGTAGCGCTTGGGATTATTATGATCGCACGAGTATGGGGTTTTCCTATTACTTGGTCAGATATTTCAGATTTATTGCATCAGGAAATTATTAATAGTCCTGGTATTGATGCAATTACTAAACAGCCGATTCGTGTTAATACTATTTCTCTCTTAAAAGTTTTAATCTATGTAGCAGGCGGTATTTTAATTACATTTATTATTAATCGAATTGTATTGCGCCGCTTATTCGATATATTAGTAATTAACGTAGGAGTCCAAAACACATTACTTATTTTGACACGATATCTGATTATTTTAAGTGCAATTTTACTAGGATTACAGAGCATTGGACTTGGCTCGCTAATTACCTATATTGGTGTAGCGCTCGGTCTGTTAAGCTTTGCTATTAAAGATCCTATTAGTGATGTTGTTTGTTATTTTGTTATTTTAGTACAACGACCTATTAAAATTGGTGATTATATAGCATTTGATAATGAGCTTAATGGTGTAGTCCGTTATATTACACCTCGTTCAGTAATATTACGTAAGAAAAATAGTGTAACGGTAGTAGTACCTAATTCTCATTTTATTTCCAAGCCTATTGTAAATTGGAACTATACTAAAACATTTTTTGCATTTAATGATATTTTGCTTACGGTACCGTATAGTGCTGATCCCGAACAGGTTCGCAGTCTAATAATGAAAGTGCTTGAAAATTATCCAATGATTCTCAAAAATCCACCGCCTATTGTATGGCTTTTTGACTTTGTTGATAATGGATTCCAATTTTTAGTTCGCGGGTATTTAAGTGCTGATAAAACTCTTGAACAGTGGGATATATCTTCACATATACGGCTTCAAATAGTAAAGACTTTACGTGAAAATAGTATTACTATTGCTTCTCCAACGCGTTTGATACAGGTACTTAATAAAAATACTCCTATATCTTACAATAGTGATATATTGTAAAAGGCCCCTTGAAAATAGTGGGGCCATTGCTCAATTATTGCTCTGAAGATTTTTTAGCGCGCTCTCCCTTTAAAAATCTCTGAACAAACTTTTGTGGTAGCTCTGCTCGTAAAGCACCATAAGTAATCATAAGTAGCGAAGCTGCTATAAGAATAACGTTAAGAAAACGTACGAGTATTCCTAACGTATGCAAAAGTAATATAAAGCCACCTGCGATATATAGTGAACCTGCAATAGTATTGCTTCGTACTGAAGTATATGCATCAGACATAATGTCTCCTTTTTAATAAATATATAAAATATACTGTTGTTGTTTGAGTGTAAAAAGAGAGTAGTATAAAGTGCAAGACTCTTGTTATAATTGAATTAAAATTGGTAAAATATACCAAAAAAAGGGGGAGAAAATCATGAAATATATGATATTATTTTTATATATACTGAGCTATATATCGGTGAGCTATGCTATTATTCGACAAACGTTTATTGCTGTTGTCTATTGCAATGACAATGTTCATCAATTTTTTACTCGCTGTACAAGTCTGAGAACACCCGGAGGTACGCTTGCAGCAGTTGTAAATAACCAAGGATTTGTAGTATATCCCGTAGTATATCCTACAGGAAGAGATCCTGTTACACTGTGTGCTCGTTTTGGCGGTGTGCTTGGAGTTGGGCAGATTAATTTTCTTAATTTTCCTTTAACTATTAATTCAGATACAGGTAATATAAATAATCTTGCTATTTCACAACCTATTACTATAAATGCTTAACAACGATATTACTTCTTGTCAATTTTAAATTATTATGCTATAGTAAGCTTTATAGATTTTTATATGTTTCACCATGTAACCAAACAACTTATAATATAAGCTGTTTGTCTAGGAGCAGTTAATGTCCAAAGAACGCCTGAATCCTCAACAGTTTGGTGCTGTACAGACTATCTGGAATGATGAACAGCTTCAGCTTAATGAGGAGCAAATCAAGGATCTCATGCAATTATATGAAGGGACCCTTGATAGTTTTAAGCCAGGTAATATTATTAAAGGCCGCGTTATCAAAATAAGCCCTGATGGGGTATTAGTTGATATTACGTATAAGTCTGATGGCTTGATTCCTATGTACGAATTCTCTGAGCATGAACTTAAGAGATTAACACCAGGCTCAGAAATAGAAGTTATACTTGACGAACTGGAAAACGTTGAGGGTAATGTTATTTTATCCTATGAAAAAGCTAAAGCACTCAAGGCATGGAATGCTATTATGCAGCTTTATGAATCGCAAAGTCCTGTTGAAGGAGTAGTACTTCATAAAGTAAAAGGAGGGCTTTCAGTTGATATAGGAATTCCGGCATTTTTACCAGGATCACAAGTAGATGTACAACGGGTTACTGATTTTGATCAATTTGTTGGTCAGACAATAACTGCAAGTATTATTAAAGTAAATCAAAAACGTGGTAATGTAATTATCTCTCGTCGTAAATATCTGCAAGAACAACGTGCTGAATCACGTAAAAAAATCTTGGATATGGTTACTGAAGGATCTATCATTCAAGGTATAGTAAAAAATATCACTAACTATGGAGTTTTTATTGACATAGGTGGTGTTGATGGTCTTTTACATATTACTGATATGACCTGGGGACGTATTTCTCATCCAAGTGAATTAGTAAAAATTGGCGATACTATTTCTGTAAAAGTACTTTCGTTTGATAAGAATAACGAGAAGATCTCATTGGGATTTAAGCAGTTGAGCGGTAATCCATGGGAAAATATTAGTGATGCTATTCAGCTTGGTGCTCATGTTAAAGGAACTATCTCAAGTATTACTGATTATGGTCTTTTTGTTGAGGTTGAAAAAGGCGTTGAAGGCTTAGTTCATATCTCTGAAATTTCTTGGACAGATAGAATTAGTGATTTGAACAGATACTATAAAGTAGGTCAAGTTGTTGAAGCAATTATAGTTTCTCTTGATAAAGAGAATCGTCGTATGTCACTTAGTATTAAGCAGCTTGAAAAGAATCCATGGGATATGATTAGCGAAGAATTTACTGTGGGCCAACGTATTCGTGGCAAAATTAGTAATATTACTGATTTTGGTATTTTTGTACAACTTATGCCTGGTGTAGATGGTTTAGTACATATTTCTGATATTTCATGGACAGACCACATAGAACATCCTCAAGATGTCTATAAGAAAGGCGATGAAGTTGAGGCAATTATTATTGCTATTAATAAGCAGAATAAGAAAATCTCGTTGGGAATTAAACAGCTTACGCCTAATCCATGGGAAGAGATTGAAAAAACGTATCCTATAGGTACTATAGTAGAAGGTGAAGTTACTAAAATCTACAACTTTGGCGTCTTTATAAAATTACCAACTGGCATAGAAGGTCTAATACATATTTCAGATGTTACTGCTGCTGGTAAAACAGAAGATAGCCTTAAAGTGGGTGATAAAGTTACTGTTCGGGTAGTTAAAGTAAGTCCAGAAGAGCATAAGCTAGGATTAAGTCTTAAGCTTGAAGAGCAGCAACAAATGCAAGATCGTCGTCAAGCACAAGGCGTAAAAAGGACTGAAAAACCATACAGCGAACCTAGGGAAAGGCGTTCTGAATCTACTATAACAACAGGATCGTCTAAGCCGAAGTCGCTTTTACAAATTGAACTTGAAAAACACGCTGCTCGACAACAAGAAGAATCAGTTGGTAGCGGTCAGATCGAATAACTAAATAATATAATTATTAAAAAAGGCCATAGTTTATTTGCTATGGCCTTTTTATGTGGGATTTTTATGGTAGAACGTACATTAGCAATTATTAAGCCAGATGCCGTGCAAGCACGTAATAGTGGTGATATTATTAAGATTATTGAGCTTAATAATTTTACTATTATTACTATGTTCAAAACACAGCTTACCTATAGTCAAGTAGCAGCGTTTTATGATGTACATAAAGAAAAGCCATTTTTTGGTGAAGTAGTAGCATATATGTCTTCAGGTCCTGTTATTATTATGGCATTAGAAAAAGAAAATGCTATTAGTGAATGGCGTGAGCTTATGGGCGCTACTAATCCTGCTAAAGCAGCGCCAGGTACACTACGCCGTATGTTTGGGACTTCTATTGGTAGTAATGCTACCCACGGTTCTGATGCATCTGAAACTGCTATTCGTGAACTTTCTTTTTTCTTTCCCTCCGTTAGTTAGCAATTAAAAATTATTTTTTATCAAAGATAGATAAACAAGCAAATAGAACTTGCTTGTTTATATTTTAAAATATTTTTTTATTGAATAAAAGAAATATTTTATGCTATGGTATACTTAAATAGAAATTTTAATAAAAAAATTTAAGAATAATAAGAATAAAAGGAAGTATATAATGATGTACAGATTTTCTTATCTTAGTATAGGTATACTATGTAGTATTATAGGATTTTGGATAGATCGTTGTTGTGCTATGGCTTTTCCAAGGCAGCCTATCGGACAAGCGGTTGTAGCTCCTAGGATACCAAGTAGCGTACCTGCTAGTGTGCAGCAAGAGCTTGCTACAACCTATAAAGATATAGTAGCAACATTGGGGTTTATTCCTACATTTCTTAAGTATATTTCTTCATCACTTTTACCTAATACATGGCATGAGCTTAAAGATGTTTTACTAGAACCTACTTTTTTACCGTCCCTCCCGCCTAAATATAGAATGCTTGTAGGGGTTGCCGTTGGTGCAGAAATTGCGAATCCTTATTTGGTCTATTTACATACGCAACTTGCTGCTATGCATGGAGCAACACAAAATGAAATTAACGATGCTATAGTTATAGGAAGTCATGCAAGTAGATGGGCTACCATTTTTAGTGGGCTTAACTTAGATCAATATGAATTTCAACAAGAGGTTAATCAAATGATATCTTATATACAAGCTCATAGGATTAAATAATGAATAAATCACAAAAATAAGTAAGATATTTTTGTAATGCTTTGCTTTGAATTATTGGCGTATTTAGATTATCACAAACAATAAGTAATCTTTTGTTATGAGCGGTTTTTACTGCAGAAATAAGAGTGACATGGTTAATACCACCTACAGTATGATGACAGGCAAAATGCAAAAGAAACGGTGTTCGAGCAGAAATAAATTGCTTTTTTAAGTGTTGCATATACGTTTCTTGTCTAATATAGAGTGCATTTTGTAAAAGTTGATTAACTGCTATTTTAGATAATCCTACCGGATGCGTTACTGCTGTTGGTGTTAAAAACACTGGTACAATACGTCCTTTGAAATCAATAATCATATACGTAAAGTTAGTAAGGCCAAGCTGTGCGGCAAGCGTATGAAGTAATACATTATCGGTAGCTTTATGAGGCTGTATTTTTTTTATTTTTAGATAACGAGTACAGGTTTTGCGAAAATAAACAGGATTAGTATAGATTGTAGGCTTGTTAAACTTATGCTCAAGTTTACAGGCATTCCAAAGAACATTATAACCACATGACCATCCTTCAAGTTGATTGGACCAAAGATGATAAATCGGTTTTTTGCTTAGGGAAAGAGGAAGCGATAATGTTCGACTATACGCAGAAGTCCAAAGTGCTATACAAAAAATACTACTAAAGAGCAATCTGAGTGTTTTGTTTAAGAAATTCATCGAGAATACCATTTATAAATTTATAAGCATCTTTTTCTGCAAATGTTTTTGCTAGTTCAATTGCTTCATTAATAATAATAGTAGGACTTGTAGTAGTAGACTGTAGCTCCCAAAGAGCAATACGCAAAATTAGCCGTGTACAAATACCAAGTCGCTCAAACCGCCAATTAGCAAGAAGCGGCTTAACCGATGCATCAAGCGCTTCACGTTTTTCTATAATAGCAGCTGTACTTTTATAGATAAAGCTTGTAGGGTTTATTACAATACAAAATCCCTTATGGAGGTTATCAACTACTGCTGCTAAACTTGTTTGATAATCTAAACTATCTATTGCATATAATAACTGTAAAATAAGACCACGTTGTTCACGAAGAGAAAGTGCCTGCGCATTAATCTCTTGAGTATTTCTTGTATGATCACAGATAAGCTCTTCAAAATCAAGGTACATTATATTACCGCATTATTTCTTTTTATCTATTCTTTCTATATAGCGATTATCGCGAGTATCTATACGAATAATATCTCCTTCGTCGACAAATAGCGGTACTTGCAAAACAAGACCTGTTTCTAATGTAGCAGGTTTAGTGCCTGCTCCTTGAGCGGTATCACCGCGAACGCCAGGTGGTGTTTCTATTACTTTAAGTTCCATATGCAACGGCGGGTTCACCGCAATAGGGCGCCCATCAAAATATAACACGTTATAAATAGTTTGTTCTTTAATATAGTCAAGTACTTCTTCAAGCTGTTTTCTATTTAATGTTACCTGTTCATAACTTTCTTGATCCATAAAATGATAGAGCCCATCTTCCTGATACAAAAAACTCATATCATGATATTCTAAATTAGGCGTTTCCAGCTTTTCTTCGGCACGAAACGTTTCTTCATGTACAAGACCAGTAAGCAAATTTTTCATTTTAGTGCGCATAAATGCGCCACCCTTACCAGGCTTAACGTGTTGATAATCAACAACAGTATACGGTACCCCTTTGTATAAAATTTTGGTACCTTTTTTAAAATCACCAGCTAAAACCACAAGAATACCCTTATAATAATTAATAATATGGCTCCATTAGTATAAAAAAAATAGGAAAAAAGGCAATAAGCTGCTACTGTACATACTTTAGTTTATAGTGTATAACGAGGATATTTTACCATGCAGGACCTTAAACATATTGATCCAGATATATATAAGTTGCTTCAGTGTGAAGAAGCACGCCAAAAAAAGGTTCTTAATTTTATTGCTTCAGAAAACTATCCTTCACGTGCAATACTAGAAGCTACAGGTTCTATGCTTACTAGTAAATATGCAGAAGGGTATCCACTACGGCGTTACTATAGTGGTTGTGAAGTAGTAGATGCTATAGAGCTCTTGGCTATTGAGCGAAGCAAAAAACTTTTTGGAGCTGAGCACAGTAATGTACAACCGCATGCTGGATCTCAAGCTAATATGGCAGTATATACTGCAGTGCTACAGCCAGGCGATACACTTATGGGTATGAGTCTAGGTGCAGGAGGACATTTAACTCATGGTCATTCTGTAAATATCTCAGGCTGCTTATATAACGTAGTGCATTATGGGGTATCTTCAGAAACAGAACAGCTCGATTATTCTGCTATAGCAGAGCTTGCGCATAAGCATAAGCCCAAGCTTATTATAGCAGGTGCTTCAGCATATTCACGTACTATTAATTTTCAGCTCTTTTCTGCTATAGCGCGCGAAGTCGGTGCCTATTTTATGGCAGATATGGCACATATAGCGGGTCTTGTTGCCGCACAGCTACATCCTAACCCTACTCCTTATGCAGATTTTGTAACAAGTACAACTCATAAAACACTTCGAGGGCCGCGTGGTGGCTTTATTTTATCTACACAACAATTGGGTGAAAAGGTAGATCGTGCTATTATGCCCGGTATCCAAGGAGGTCCCTTTATGAATGTTATTGCTGCAAAAGCAGTTGCATTTAAGCAAGCAGCAACACCAGAATTTAAAGTATATCAAGAACAAGTTATTGCAAATGCACGCGCCATGGTAGACGTGTTTAAAAGCTTGCACTATAGAATTGTAAGTGGTGGTACTGATAATCACTTATTTGTTATAGACTTAACAGCAAAAAATATTACTGGTAGAGCAGCTGAATTAGCTTTAGAGCAAGCAGGTATTTGTGTAAGTAGAAGCAATATACCATTTGATACACAAAAACCATGGGTCACGAGTGGTATTAGAATTGGCACGCCTGCTATGACTACTTACAATATGCAAGAAGCTCAAGCACGAGAATCGGCATATCTTATAGACGAAGTACTTAATAATTATACCAATACTCATGCTCTTGCTTCTGTTAAAAATCGCGTAGAATTGTTGGTGCAATCTTTAAGGGAAAGCCTCCAGGATTAACTACCAAAAGATTTACATTTTGTTTAAAAATAGTTTTATTTTTATTAGTTTACGCTATAGTATACTTATCTAATAATTCTAAATTGAGATTTTGATACAAAAACTGCTTATAGTGCTTTTATATAAGTTTTGTAAAAAATGTTCTTTAATGCTGTGATGTTTATCAAATTCTAATATAAGATTAAATACATAGTACTTAATCTTATATGTAAATGGAGTATTTAAAGGTTTGCTATGCTAACAAAATATATATATATACTTGTACTTGGGCTTTGGCTGTCTTCTTGCTTGCTAGCTATGAATAAACAAGATAATGAAGAAACTAATATAGGTGCTGCCTTTGAGTTAAAAATTGGTTCTAATGGGTGTAATGAATTACATATAGCAGCTGCTATGGATCGAGTAAGTGCACTAAAAGGTTTATTAGATCAGGTTAAAGATATAGATATTAAAAATACTAATGGAGCTTCGCCTCTACATTATGCTGTTATCTATGGAAGTCAAGCAGCAGCGGACTGGCTTTTAACTCAAGGTGCAAATAAAGAGAGCATAGATAATCATGGACGTACGCCTTTGCATTATGCTGCTATTTTTAATCAAAAAGATTTAGTTGCTTTTTTATTAACTCAAGGTGCAAATAAAGAAAGCAAAGACAGCAATGGATGCATACCATTACATGGAGCTGCTATGCATGGTTCTCTAGAAGCACTAAACAAACTTCTAGATAAAAATACAAATATAGAGGTTAAAGATAATAATGGGTTTACATTATTACATACTGCTGCTGCTTATAATCAGATAGAAGTGGTAAAGTTGTTATTGAAGCTGAATGCGTCTATAGATAGTAAGGATGCAAAAGAATGGACACCTGTACATTGGGCTGCTTGTTGTGGTAATTTGGCAATACTAATATTGCTATTACAAAAACAACCAATAGCTGTAAATATTCAAGATGAAGATGGCTGTATACCATTACATTATGCTGCTGTTTATGGTCAAGGAAAAGCAGTTTCTTTTTTACTCGATAAAGATACACCAATAGAAAGTAAAGATAATTATGGGCGTACACCTTTGCATTGTGCTGCTCTCTATGGTCGAACAGAAGTAGTAAAGTTGCTCTTAAATAAAGGGGCAGCTATAGATGCTCAAGATAATGCTGGCCGAACAGCGTTATATTATGCTGTTCAAGAGCAACAAGTGGAAACTATAGAAGTGCTGTTAAATAGAGGGGCTAATACAAAAATTAGGGATACGTCTGATCAAACGCCATTAGATATAGCTATTAAGCAAGACCAAATAAAAACAGTAGAGATACTCTTAGCTAAAGACGTACAAGAAGATGGTAAAGAAAGTACGCCAATACACTTAGCTGCTAAACACTGCAATGTTAAATTAATGACAATGCTGCTTTCGCATAATAATAGAAACAATAATAATGATAGTAAAGTTGTACAAAGTAAGGACGATAATGGCTGTACGCCTTTATGGTATGTTTTTAATAATCTAGATCACAATGCAAATAATACATGTGACATGAAGGGCAAAGCGCAACGAATTATAGACTTAATAATAACAAATAGACCTAACTATAGATACTTTATTACTGAAGCAGAATACTCTGCTATAGCTTTATTAAAAAAAGATAATAATTTCGAATTTGATATATATAATTATGCTGTTATAGCTCAACAGTTAGCTAAAATCTTAGAGAATGGCAAACAGGAAGCGTTTCTTCAAATGTTAACTGCTGCATTGACTTCTAGTGAAAAGAGACAAAATATCAAGCGCTATATTCATCAAAAGTTTATTAATCAACACAATTCAGCAAAAGAAAATCTAATTATACTAAGAATGATAAGCCGTAAGACTCCTTATAGTTATAGACCTAGTTTAAGAGATGCTTTATAAAAATATTAATTAAATACAGCATATACAAGATAATGCTTTTTATGTGAATTATATAAGATAGCGTTTAGCCAAGATGCACCGTAGTGTTTGAGTAAGAGCGGTTATAGTATTACTTGATAAAATAATTGTACCTGTAGGGCGCTTGCAGACATTGCTTGCAATAACAGGAATGCCAAAAAACAGTGCTTCCGCAACGCTTATACCAAAGCTGTCATGTCTTGTAGGCCGTAAAAATACGGAAGCTTTTTTAATAAGAGGCCAAAGCTGATATTGACCAGTAAGAAAGTAAACGTGAGCATGAAGCTGGTATTGGTTTAATAAAGGCATAAGATATCTTGTATAATTTGCATAAGTGTTATAAGTATCAGCAAGCGCTATCACAAGACCGCATGAAGGAAAGTATATACGAATATTAGCAAGAGCATGTATACATAGATCAAGGCCGTATATATCTTGCTGAGTGTCTTTGGTAAGACTAAAATGAGTGGCGTTGGCAACAATAAGCGTTGCATGTGCTGCTATAAAAGTAAAAAGTGATGGGGGATATTCTGCTATAATTTCTTGTTCTTTTGTTATATCGGGTGGTAAAAAGGCTGAATCTATAGTGTAAGGCAGAATAATATTATTATGAGTATAGCTTGCAGCAGTGCTTGTGCCTATTACTATGCGTTGGGTAACGTGTTGTAAGAGGCTCTTAAAAATATATTTAAATAGCTTACTGCGTGTGTAAAGATAGATGCAGTCATGATCAACAGTAATAACCATATTTTTAAATAATACACTAAAAAGTATAAGTATACTTATATCGATAAGAGCACGTCGTAAAAAAAGAGTGTGATAATATATACGATTAGGGCGTATATACAAAAGTGTTTTTACCAGTTTTATACAAGCATAGATTTTTGAGCAGCCTTTATAACTTATAGATAATGTTGTGACAGTATTGTGCTGTAGTTTTAATTGTGCACAGGTGCGCTCTACATGTATTGAGATGCCTCCTATAGGAGGAGAAGCTGGACCAATAATAAGAATTTTTTCATGAGTAATATTGGCAAGATAGGTAGTGTACAAATGCATACTTATGAGAAGGGAAGCGTTAAAAGTTGCAGTATTGCCCAAAGGTGATCTGCGTAATTTGAACCAGCTTTAGTTTGTTGTATAAGAAAGTTAATGTAATTAAAATCAAGTACCTGACCCCACGAATGGTGTGTATTTTGTAATAACTCCTGAAAGTATGGTTTAAAGTACCTGCCTTCTTGTAACCACGCTAGAGTGGGCGCTCTAAAGCCAATTTTTTCTCTTGTAACTATATTAGAAGGAAGAAGCGTTTTTGCTAGTTCTTTTACTATATATTTGGTAGTAGTAGAACGGACTTTTAGATGGTGCGGTATTTGTAAAGCGTATTCAACGAGCATGTGATCAAGAAAAGGTACTCGTGCTTCAACACTTGCTGCCATGGTAGCTTGATCCGTTCGCGTGAGTATAAGTTCAGGTAATCGATGCTTAAGCTCTAGATAAAGCATGGTGTTTGAAAAATAAGTAAACTTGTGTTCTTTGCTGTTATTACGATGAAAATCAAGTATTGCGTAACTATCAGCATTTTGTGGTAAAGCATCATATATAGCGTGAATAATAGGATCATGCGTAGTAGTATGTAGTGATTGATTTAATATATTTTTTTTAAGCAGCGGAGTAAAGCCCCATGCTCCTCCCCAAAAGAAATCACGATTATGTGCCCAAGCTTCTAATATAACACTTCGTTGTCGTTCAGGGTACCAACGAGAATAGAGGTGAGAAATAAGGGTACGTAAGGTATGAGGGAGAGCTTTTTGAGAAAAATAATACCACGGTGCTAGTGTAATATAGTCAAGATAGAATGAGTATCCACAAAAAAGCTCATCAGCCCCCTCTCCTAAAAGAAGTATACGAATATCTTGTTGGTAAGCATGAGAAGCAATAGCAAATAATGCAATTTTAATTGGATCTGCAATAGGCTCATGTTGTGCAGTAATAAGTGTTTGAAATAGGTCAAAAGCCTCTTTTTCATCAAGTTCTATGGTATGATGACATGTTTTAAGGATTGTTGCAATGTAAGCAGCCCATGATTGTTCGTTTGTTTCAGGTGCATTTTTAAAACTAATATGAAACGTATGTACTTGAGAAGTATACTGTACCGCTTTTGCGGTAAGCAAACTTGAGTCTAGTCCACCTGATAAACTTATACCAATAGGTTGATCAACGGGTACTTGTTCTTGCATAATTGTATCTAAAGTATTAGTAAGAAGTGTAGCGGCAGAGTGTTCATGAGTAATAAGCTCCAAAGGATAACTTGTTTCAGGGACAAGAGGATTATACCATTGAGCAAATGTATAAGTACCAGTAAGAGTAATACGAGCATAGAAGCCTGCAGGTAGCTTATATATATTATTATAGAGAGTAAAGGGCGCAGGAATTGATAGATACGTAAGATAATGAGAAAGAGCACTATTATTAAGGCTTTTAGAAAAGTGTGGCGTATGTAGTAGAGCTTTAATCTCAGAAGCAAAGCTTATCGCTGTATTAGTGTATGCAAAATATAAGGGTTTAATGCCAATACGATCACGTACTAAATATAGAACCTGTTGGTATAAATCGACAAGTACAAAAGCGAACATACCACGTAGTTTATGGAGAAAATTAATCCCCCATGCTTGATAAGCATATAAAATAACTTCAGTATCAGTATGCGATCTAAAAGAAAAATCAAGCTGGATAAGTTCATGCTTTAATTTTTGATAGTTGTATATTTCTCCGTTATAAGAAATAAAACAACTTGCATCGCTAGTACTCATAGGTTGAGTGCCATTAGGTGATGGATCTACAAGAGCAAGACGACGATGCGCAAGTCCTATTTTGCGGTTAGGACAAATCCAAACACCTGAACTATGAGGACCACGGTGAGCTAGGGTGTGCTGCATACGATCCAGTACTAGAGAGCATATATATTCTTGCGTATTATTAATAAGAACATAGCCGGCAATACCACACATACAACGTATTAAAAGTATTTAGTATTACACATAAAAAGCCGCTTTGCTAGAATGGTGAATGTTCTTTTGAAACACTTGATGCTGGTAATGCTCTGTATAATGTTAATTTTTATAGCGCATAAAGTTATATAGGCAAGTGTTAGCCCATGATACCAACGTCTGATTTGGCTTGATCCATATATGCGTCTTTTATAGTTAATAGGTATATTACATATCTTAAGTTTAAGATGTGCAGCACCCAGTAATAATTCAAAATCACTGAAAGGATCGTTTAACTGCCAGGACTTAAAAAGATGTGTCATAGTTAAATAATCCTGTTTAAAGAGAGCTTTAGTACCACACAAAGTATCACGTACCTTTTGTCCTAAAAGCCATGAAAAAATATAGGCAAAGGCCCTATTAACTAAATAGTTTAACGGTGGCATAGCTTGAGGCTCTCTTGGGTATGTTAAACGGCAGCCATTAATAAAACGTGCTTGCTGTTGTTGTAAGGCTTTATAAAACTGATGAAGTTCAGAAGGGTCAACAGTAAGGTCAGCATCTAAGATTATTAGAATATCTCCGCGGGCATGAGCAAATCCGGTATATACAGCGTCTGCTTTGCCTTGATGTGTTTGTTGGAGAATAACAATGTTTTTATGGGGATATTTATTCTGTATACGTACTAATTCTGCAAAAGTTCCATCGTGGGAGTGCCCTTCAACAAAAATAAGTTCGGTAAAAGAGCCAAGATTTGGGCATGTGCGTACTGCTTGCTCAATAGTTCCTTTTTCATTTTTGCAGGGAATAATAATAGAAACACTATACTCTTGATGTGCCATTATATATTACTCATTTTTGTTAGATGTGGTATTGTAACGTGATTGGTAAAGGCTGTCAATACTGGGGCAAAAAAGACCACCAAAATGGTGGTCCTACGAAACAATGGTAGTATGTTATTTTTTAAGATGTATAGTTTTATTAATATGTTGACGATTGAGTTTGTGTTTTATCCAGTTAAAATTTTTCTTTATGCGCTCTCCTAAATGTACTTCACGTGCTCCTGCAATAAAAAGAGCAATAGCAACTCCCACTATTATTTGATTTAAAAATCGTATACCTATAAAAACATGTATAAATAAGAGCAACCCAATACTAATAAATAGCCATCCTTGTGCATATGGTTTGCGTTGCAATTGCGCTTTTAACAAATTTACTTCTTGTAAAAGAGCGTGAATCATGAGCTCATGGCTGTTATCTGTATGAGCGTGAGCAAAATAATCCTGAGAGGTAGAAGCACTGCTAGTATGAGTAGGATTATGGTTATGTGGGTCATGATTTTTGCTCGTATTTTTATTAAGTTGCATAGTATTCCTTTTTTAATAATTAAGAAATAAAAAATATCCTAAAGACCCCATTATATAAGGTCTTTATATAGGTATAGGTAATCTTTAGGATATGAATAAGAAACAACAACGTTAATAGAGTTCAAGCTTTTCTTTGATGCGTGCTTTTTGTTGCATTATAGCGGTACGCAATTTAAGCGCTTCTTGCAAGCTTGCACTATCATCTTTATCTTCAAGAATTTTAACTTCTGCGTTACTGGCACAAATGTTGCGCATGAGCTTAATTATTTCTTGTAATTGTTCTTTATGATTGCTTATCAATTTTAGTGCATGAAGTGCTTTTAAATGCTGTTTTTTAGCATTTTTTTGTGCTTGAATATCAGTGGCTAATATTGAACGACAAGTTAAATCATCTGCATTTTTACGTTGCTCTTTAAGCTTATTAATAGCATGACGGTTATTATCTATTTCTTCATGCATAACTTCTTCTATTTTTTCAATATGCCAACCATTTCCTGTAATTGCTTGAGCAATACGATCAATCCAATCACCGTGTAATCTGCTATTGTGTATAATAAATGTAAGTGCAAGAGTTAGTAATATACGTGTACGATTCATAAGTATTCTCCTTGGTTGTATGTATGTTTATGCTTCAAGATATCCCTTAAAGAGTGCTTTTTTTACTGCAAGCTTGCCACGAAGTACTCCTGATTTAGGAGAGCGATTGTATTTATCTTCAAGTTCTTTGATTTCTGCATGCAAAGCAGTAATTTCTTTAAACGTTCTCAGCAGTTGTCTTTGTAGATTTTTATTTACTGAAGCTAATTTGATAGTATGTAAAGCACGTTCATGTAGCTTTTTATCAACGCGTGCTGCTTGCTCTTCTGCCCAAATTGTACTTTTTGATAAAGTTCCTAAAAATCCTGATTTAGATTCTTTTTCTTCATCAAGTGATTTAATACGTGCTTCATCGCGAGCTATATGCTTTTTCATGATAGCTTCAAGCTTTGTGTTATTCCACCCTTCGCGCGTTGCAATAAGAGCAAGTTCATCAATAAAATCGGTGTCGTGTAATTGCTGTTTTGCAATAATACCAGTTGTAGATATTAGTCCATATGCAAAAATGCCAGCACTTAAAAAATAGGTAGTGTATTTCATGAGAGTTCCTTTAATATAGTTCTAGTGTTGTTTTAATATATGTTTTATAAATAGTAAGCTCAGCACGCAAAGCGCCCGCTTGTATTTTAGAAGCTTGAGTATTTTTATCCTCAAGTAATTTAATTTTTGCGTTAATATTTGTTATGTGAGCAAATTTTTCACTAAGTTTTTGTTGTAGTTCTGAATTAGAATGTGCTTTTTCAAACTTATTTAAAACACGTTCATGATAAGCCTTTTCTGCTTGCCATTTTTTTATTTCAGCATTAAGGGCTGTACTTGCAATAGCACCAAAATGGTCTTTGTTATGACTCAGAATTTTTTCTAAGTTATCAATCACTGATTGATCATGAGTAATTTGTGATTCTATAGATGTGGTTATAGCTTTTGCATTCCAATGACGCTCTGAAGTTACAACAAGCGCTACATCGTCAAGCCAATCTGCCAAAACTACTGAACCTAAAAAAGTAGCGACAAAAGAACCTATTAGGATTAATTTGTGCATAATAGCTCCTTAAAAATTCTAATTATAAATCGTAATAAATATATGTACTCTACGATTATAAATGCAAATTAACGTGTATTTTTAGCTTGATTAATTTTGAGTATGTTTAAAGAATATATATTATAAGCACGAGGGGTGCCCAATAACAGCAGTACTTAAATAAGATAATACATAAGAAAAGATGTCTTTAAGACAAGAAGTAAGGTGGCGAAATATGTTTAGTATAATAGGCAAAGAATATAAAGTAGATGTAGTCATGTGAGCCTCCTTAATATAGTATCACGTTAAAAATGTATCGATAAGATAGTTCCTTTCGTAAAATACGAAATTTTGTTTTGGTTATTTTTTACACCGTATAAGATTAGTTATACTCTTAAAATTTTAAAAATCAAGTGCAAATTATAAGAAAAAAAAGCGTTACGAATTTATTAGACCCGTAACGCTTTTAAAATTATAGCATTAATTTATAGCATTAATGCATGAAGATAGATACCTTTTACTTGACCAAGATATGTTCCCTCACCAGTACGCGTTGCACTTCCTTGTGCTGCAATAACGTCTGCACTTGGAAAGCCATGGGCGCCGCCTTGAGGATTAATACTAACTAAATAATAAGGGGCATCTTGTACGCCACCTTGATGAAGAACAATCCATGATCTGCCGCCATGAGAAACTTGTCCTATATATTCATAACCACCAGCTGTAACACCAGTACTTAGTGCTCTAGAACCTGCGGTAGTTCTTGCTCCGGTACTGCCACCGTTTGTTCTGCTACGAGCTTGTCTTCCAGTACCTGTACCGTTACCACTAATCGAGGTCATTTCTGGTCTTGTAGCGCTGCCTCTAGAACGTCTTCCAAAACCTGATGTTGGTTCATCAGTACTTAGACCAGCATGTATTACTGTATATAGTGTAATAGTTGATAATAATAATGCTAACTTTTTCATTATATTTCTCTCCTTAATATTAAATAAAATTTTCGTGCTTAACTTTTTTTAGCTTTAATTTTATTTTATATTAATTAAAATTAATAAGTCAATACTATTATTATTTTATATCAGAAGATATATATCCTGTAATTGGCCATGGTTGGGAAAAATCTAAGTGATAATCATTAAGAGGTATATGATGTACTAAAAAATAAATATTTTGTATGTTGATTTTATTTTCACGTATTGTTTTGAGCAATGATTCGACTAACATCATCTTTTCGTAGGTTGAGCTTTCTTTGCTAAATGGATTGCGATCAAATGAAATATAGACATCGTTTTCTGAAGGAGAAAGCAAGGCGGTTTGAAGTGATATTTTTTTGTGGGTAACTTCTTCTTCATCAAGCACTATGAGCCAGTTTATTAGTATATGCATAATTTGTATGTATTTATTATCAGGCCATATAAGTTGCTTTTCTTCTTGATACCAGCGATTGTTTTTAAAAAAAAATAGTATAATAAGTTTTTTAGGTATAACAGACGTAGAGGTAGTTACCGCTTGAGATGAGCTTGATGGCCATCGTATAATTACTATATTATAATACAAAGCGTATAATAATCCGCCTGTAATAAATGCACTAAGAGAAAAAAAAATAAGTGCTACCCATTTGGTAGACATACCGTTTTCTCCAGTGTTATTAAAAGAGGATCTAAACTAGTTAAACATGGATCAATAAAGCGGAGCCAGTCATCTTTATTTTTAAGCCCAATTTCTAGAGCAAGAGCCGGAGCTTGAATTCCTATAAGCGGCTTAAATGGTAATCCAAAAAAATCACGTACAGCATAATTATAGTGTGTACTTGAAGCACTAAGTGCCTTTTTAAAAAGTAATCCAAGCTGCTTGCTATACTGTATAGTAGGTAAATAAGCAAAGTTATATGACTGCCAGCTTAATACGCGTGATGGTTTATAGCCAAAATCGTGTATAGGATTATAGAGAAATTGGTAAATATATACTTGTGAAATGCCTTCAGGCTGATAATAAAAGTGAATACTTATATAAAAATCTATATTAAGACGGTTAGCAAATACAGCATTTTGTAGAGGTTCAAGTGTTTCTTCAGAAAATCGTGTAAGAATAACACGTAAAAATGGATAGTGATTTTCTAAAATATATTTAAGCTTTTCGGCAAACTGTAAAGTAAGACCACGCTCCAAGCTATCATCAATAATACGTCCTGTATATTGAGCATCTCCTGCAGGATCAATCATAAGTGATATGTGACGAGCTTGTACACAAGAAAATAGTAATACTAAAAAATATATATATAAGTGTATATGCATATGCTTATGAGCGTGCTTCTAAAGAGGTGGTAAGAAACTGTTGTAAGAACGTCCGTCGTTGAATGCTAGTATTATTGCCAATAGCCATTGCTAAAGCTTTAGTCTGGCCAATTACAATACATAATTTTTTAGCACGGGTAATTGCAGTATAAATTAAGTTGCGCTGCAACAGTGTATAATGTTGCATAAAAATAGGTATAATAGCAGCGGGGTATTCAGATCCTTGGCTTTTATGAATAGATATAGCATAGGCAAGCACGAGTTCGTCTAGCTCATTTTGCTCATACTCAACAGCACGTTCACCAAACTGCACCTGTATAATTTGATCATATATATTAACATTGGTAATAACGCCAATATCGCCATTAAAAACCAGTTTATCGTAATTATTACGAATTTGCATAACTCTATCCCCTAACTTAAATAACGTCCCTGCATGTATGCAACTTACTGTATCCTCAGGATTGAGTAGTTTTTGCAAATAATGATTAAGAGTATGAGTGCCGACAATGCCTCGATTCATAGGAACTAATACTTGCGTATTATCTGGCTTAATAGTGTACTTAGGCAGTTCTTGTGTATATATTTCTGTTAAGTGATGCTCAATCCGTTCTGGGTCATTTTCTTTAATAAAGATAAAATCACGCTTTTTAGGGCTTCCCTTAGAAAACGTCAAGGGAAATTCGCCATTATTAATACGATGAGCGTTAATAATAATTAAGCTATCACGTGCTTGACGAAATATCTGAGTAAGCTTTACACATGCTGCTTTACCACTTGCTATTAGATCATTAAGAAAATTACCTGCACCTACTGACGGTAGCTGATCAATGTCACCGATAAATACTATATGCGCAGTAAATGGTATTGCTTTTAAAAGAGCATGTGCAAGAAAGATATCAATCATTGATGCTTCATCGATAATAAGAAAATCAAGTGCTAAAGCATTGTTTTCGTTATGAGTAAAACTCATAGTAGCAACATCAAATTCTAAAAGACGGTGAAGTGTTACAGCATGTTTACCTGTACCTTCAGTTATACGCTTAGCTGCTCTACCTGTCGGAGCAGCAAGTTTATAGCGTAATGGAGTAGTATTATTATCAAGAATAGATAATAATTTTTTAATTACGGTTGTTTTACCTGTTCCTGGTCCTCCCGTAATAATTGTTATTTTATTTCTTAAACAGGTGATAATACTATGCTTTTGGTCGTCATTAAGATACATATTACTATGAGTACTACTATCAAGTTCTTGTGTTATTTTTTCAAGATCAAAAATAAGAGAAGAACGATATTCAAGAAGCTTGTTAATTTTTTGAGCAACAAAAAATTCTGAAAAATAATATTGTGTGAGAGTAATATAGTGCTCTTCTTGATACGTAATAACTTTAATTTTAGCCCGATTATAAAGATTATGGAGAGCGCTTTTAATGGTATCGTGATGTTCAGCAGCTAAAGTAATAAGATCACATACTTTGGCTTTAAGATCTTGTAATTCAATATATAAATGTCCTTGCTGCGCGATTTGACTAATAATATAACTTATTGCTGATTCAATACGTTTGCTCGAATAAGGATCAAACCCAAGTTTTTGCGCTATAGTATCAGCGGTTTTAAAGCCAATGCCCCAAATATCGTCAGCAAGACGATACGGGTTTTCATGTACAATAGCGAGCGCTTGTGTTCCATATGCTTTATAGATTTTAGCAGCATATGTGGGAGATATCTCTTTTTCTTGTAAAAAAATTATAATATGAGATATCTCTTTTTGATTTTTAAAACCTTCTTGTATTTTCTCAATACGTTTTGGGCCAATACCTTCGATTTCTAGTAATCTTTCAGGAGTATGCTCAATAATAGTTAGAATATCAGTACCAAAGTACTTAACTAACTTTTCTGCATACGTAGGCCCAATGCCTTTAATCACACCTGAAGCTAAATATTTTTTTAGTCCGACTATACTTGTAGGTAAACGCGCTGAACAGGTAGTAGCCTCAAATTGCTTGCCAAACTTTTTATGAAATACCCAGGAGCCTTGTAAATATACTTCTTCTCCTGGGTGAATATGTGCTATATGTGCCTTTACCAAAACGCTGGACTGAGCGTGTACCGTAAGGACAAAGATAGAAAAACCGGTATCGGTATTATGAAATATTAAGCGTTCAATTGTACCTTGAAGTGTATCCATACGGTAAGTTAGTAAATTATGGGTGCTATCAGCGGTGCTTAGGCTGTTGTTGTCGTTTTAGTTCTTTATATTTTTGACGGCCCTTAGGACAACTTGCTTTTAGTGATTCTAAAAATTCACGTAAATCTGTACAAAAGATATCCATAGCTTCTATAGAAGTTACGCGTTTATCAAAAAATTCACGTTCATTGTTTTCAGACTTACCCCACCCTAATAAAAGACTATTAGCGTGGCCTCGTTTTTGGCAAAATTGTTCAATAAGTTGTATTACCAAATCTTTGCTTCCTTTAACAGAGTCAATAAATGGCTCAACAATACGTCCAAAATCATCCTTTGCTTTTTCTAAAAGTGTTCGTATTGGTTGTAAAGCTGCGTCATATTTCTTTTTATCTTCTTGTATAAGATAAGCATATCTATTTTCGTACTCTTTTTCAATTGGTACTAATTCATGAAGGGTATATGATTGACCATTAAGTTGATAGCGACCAATGGTCACTCCTGTCTTTGGATTTCTAAAACCGTATTGTATAAGTCCTATACGACGTATAATAGTTTTGATATTTTTAATAGCATTGCCATCAATACAAAAGCGTACACCATCAATAAGTTCTAATACCGGTGATTCTAGTGTAATAATAGATGAAGCAGGTATTTCTTTTGTCTTTCCGTCGAGTGCCCACGGTGCTACTAATAATAGTGATAAAACAGCATAGTGTTTATTGTGCATACAAGGACTCCTTTTAATAATAATTAGAAACTGATTTGAACACCAAGTGCTGCAGTTATATCCCTCCCAATACCTGCATGCGCAAACGTAGTATCTGCTTTTAAAAAAAGCAGTACGTCATAGTTAGTACATGGCATAAAACAGGTGCGCCATGTAGCAAAAATTTTATGCTGTGAAGCGCGAGGCATTATAGCGCGGCAGATTGCAAGCTGATTAATAAGCTCTTTAGGAGCACATAATGTAGTAAATTTTTCTTCTGCTTGCCACCAAAAGTCATAGCCTATAAGCATTGTTGAGCGTGCGGTGCGCCATTCAAATGCAGGCGTAGCCTTTAAAATAATACCTGGCTGTACCCGTGTTTTTATTACAAAAGGGTACAGTGTGTTAATAAGCTGTGTATTAAGAAAAGTAAGATTTGCTTCTGCTTGATTGGGATCGTTATAATTTCTTCTAAAGTCTTGAGGATTTTTTTGAGTAATAAAAAAACGATCTTCGTATGCAGGAACAAAATACTCAAATCCTGTTTGTAGGTGAAACATAAGATGCTGATTAATAGTGCTTCTTAATTCTATAAGCGGGCTAATACCCCAATGTCCGCCATTACCCAATGGTGTATCAGCAAGATTAGCAGTTAACTGGTCTAATGCTCCAACTAAAAATTGAGTGGTTAAGGTGCGTGCTTGATCAAAATTAGGATTAGCACACATTACTAACTGAAACAACTGTTGAATGCTAAATGTTGGTCGTCCCCGTAATGGGCAAAAGCTGCCGCCTAATAATCCTCGTTTAAATGTTGCTGCAGTAGGCACAATAAGCTCGCTACCTATGCGAACATTGGTGGTAGGCTCATCGTAAACAGTATATAGAGCTTGAATTTTAGTATCTCCAAGGCCAACTCTATCACTTACTAAATGCTGGCGCACAAATAATTCAACTTCTTCTTCCCCTGACTCACCAAGGTCAATTTGCTGAAAAAATTCAGCATTTTCTATTTGTTGGATCTCTTGGTCAGTAAGAAAAAAATTATGTTCGATATAATATATGGGCGTCTTTATTTCAAATGTCCATCGAGGTAGAGTACCGCCCATTTGAAGCATTATTCCTGCTTTGCGTTCCTGCATTTTAATATTTTGAAAAAGAGAAAGAATCTGTGGAATATCAGCTCGTTGAAATCTAGTGCTAATTTCTTCCAGTTGATTAATAACGTCTTTATTATTAAGAGCTATATATGAGCAAATAAAAGGACTTTTATACGTAAAAAAAGCATTGCTCATATGATTATAAAATAAATCTATAGTGAAAAATAAATTTTGATATAGTTTTTGATAAACAAATAATGGCGAGTTAATACTATTGCGTACATGTAAGCGATTAGTACGATGATAAAAATCTTGCTGTAAGATCTCAGGAGCATTAATGCGCAAAAGAATATCTAAAATTTCTTCAGGAGGTATACATGAAATTTGACGAGACGCTAAGCTTGACTGATCATCAAATGGAGCATCCTGTAGTAATTGCTCAAATAATTCATCGGATATAGATTCCGGCGCTGTTGGTTTTGTTAATAAAGAAATAGCAGTAGAAAAAAAGAATAATACTAAAAATAGACCTTTGTTCATAGTTACTAGCTAAAATTAATAGTTGTTAAGCTCGATGTATGCTTATTAATAGACTATAGATCCTTTAAAATTGTCTTTATTGTAACGTACTTTATTTTTTTTGTCACTCTCTTAAAAAGGTATGCTAGTATTTGAAATAATGCTCTTTAACAGGCACACTAAAAATAAATTACTTATTACATAAGGGCTATAATGTATGGCATATAAAAATTGGCAACTATCAGTCTTAGTAGAAGGTAATGTAGGAGCGGGTAAATCAACATTTCTTAAAATTATACAAAAATATTTACATGTGCAACTCATACACGAGCCATTAGATAAATGGCAGAATATACATGGTGAAAATCTTTTAGAATATTTTTATCGTGATCCACAACGGTGGGCGTATACGTTTCAATCATATGCTTTTGTAAGCCGTATTCTTGAACAAGAAGCATCTGCTAAAATCAATACAAAACCTATACAGGTATTGGAACGCTCAGTATATTCTGATCGTTATTGCTTTGCTAAAAATGCTTTTGAATTAGGTATGATGAACCAACTTGAGTGGAAGCTTTATCAAGAATGGTTTAATTGGCTTATTAGCTTTTGTTCCCAAAGACCACATGCGTTTATTTATCTCTACACTGAACCTGAAATATGCTATGAGCGTGTACTTAAACGCAATCGTCAAGGAGAACAAAATGTTTCCCTTGAATATTTAAGAATGCTCCATGTAAAACATGAGGATTGGCTACGATATAAAAAAGACGTAGATACTGCAATTCGTGAAATTCCTGTATTAATTCTTGAAGGAAACTATGATTTTGAGCATAGTATCGAAACACAAGAAGAATATATTAAGCAAATTGTTGAATTTATAGCTCTTCAATTTGAATTACCACCTCTTGTTTTGCGGTCACCAGAATTAACTATTTAAAAAAATTACAAATAAGAGTAATATATAGAAGAGAGCAGAAAGTTAAGAAAGGTTAAACATGGATGATATAGTACGAGTAGCAGCGTTTCTAGGAGCGGCATTTGCTATGGGTATAGGCACTATAGGACCTGCATTGGGACAAGGTATGGTAGGAACGAAGGCATGTGAAACTATCGGTAGATATCCTGAAAGCGCAGGTAAAGTGCGCACTGCGATGCTTATTGCTATGAGTCTTATTGAAACTTCTGCTATATATTGTTTGCTTATTGCATTATTATTAATATTATTGACATAATAGTATGATCGATAGAATTAATTTAACACTTGTGGTGCAAGGCATACATTTTTTTATAGCATATATTATGCTTGACCGTTTTCTATTGCGTCCTGTTTTTTTTGCGCTTCAACAAGAAACAGCATCTAAAGACGTTTTACAACATATGCTTGATCATGAGTTACAGAAACTACATGCATTAAAAGCAGAAAAGGCTGCTCAATGGCTTATGTGTAAAGAAAATTTTCAGCGTAATATTCCTGATACTGAGCTTGCTTATACTCGTATTTATGAACAACCTATTATATTAGAGCCGATATTACTAAAGAAAGAAGCTCTTGATAAGCTTTCTCATGAAGTTGCGTCATTGCTTGCAGTAAAAATACGGAGCTTATAAATGTATTCTGAACTATTTTTTAGAATTTTAAATTTTGCTCTTTTACTTGCACTTGCAGCATATCTTTTTTACCGTTATCTTTTACCAGTATTGCGTAGTAGAATAACTGCTCAGCGTGCTCTTTTGCGCACTTTAGAGCATTCAAAAAAAGAGGTTGTTCGTGAGCAAAAAGATACAATACAAAGTACTGATGATCAGGCAATACTATGTCGTCAGTTACAAGAAAAGTTACAAGTATGGATAAGTGCTTTTAAAGAGCAACAAAAAGAACATAGTTCTTTTAGTAAAGAGCAACAAAATAAAATAGCAATAAAGCGTAAGTTGCAAGAAGAAAAATATGCTCTTATACAGCTTGAAAGAAAAGCAGTACCTCATATTACTTATACGGTACAAGAGCTATTGCAAACATTTTTTAAAGATAAGAAGCATGAACAGGATTTTACTACAAGAGTTATTGAGCATATGCAAAGCAGTATACACAAATAGATCGTAAAAAATATGATTGATGAAATACATATCGCCCAAAAATATGCCCGCGCTTTTTTACAAGTGTATGGTGCTATTATAACACATACACAAATTCAACAATTGAAACCATATACTGCATTTTTAAAAGAACATAGAAAAGTTCTCTTTCTTGTAAATTTGCCATTAATAGATGAAGAGCATAAGAAAAAGATTATAGCACAATTAGAGGCGTCATGCAGTTCTTGTGGTATTCTAGAGCCATTAGTCACTCTATTAATTAAGCATCGTCGCATACAGTTTCTTCCTTCAATTCTTGATGCTCTTATAGATTTAGACAATGAACGGTCTGAAATTATAGAATTTACTGTAGCGAGTGTGCATCCGCTTGATGCGCCATTGCGAGATACTATACTACAATTTTTAGTAGCAAAGACTGGCAAAAATATAGTGTTACATGAACTAATAGACCCAACCCTTATTGCAGGTATTTCAGCGCAGAGTGCAACTTTAGCGTGGGAATTTTCTGTACGTAAACAGTTGAAACAACTGAAGCTGACATAAGCCTACAAGGAAAGCTATGGAAATTAAAAGTACTGATTTACTTTCTCTTTTTGAAAAGGAGCTTACTCAGCAAATACCTGAGAATTTAGATGAAATTGGCTTAGTTCTTCAGGTAGGAGATTATATTTGTAAAGTTTACGGTCTTACGCATGCTGTATACGGAGAGCTTATTGATTTTGATAGTGGTAATCGAGGTATTGTACTTAATTTAGATGAAAACTTTGTAAGTATATTTCTTTTATATACCCATATTCCTGTAGCAGAGCTTGAAGTAGCTCGCCGAACTGGAGGAGTTTTTAAATCTCCTGTAGGATATGGTTTATTAGGGCGGGTGATTAATGCAGTAGGAAAGCCTATCGATGCTCTTGGAGGATTAAGCGCAGATGATATGCGTCCTATAGAGGCAACTATACCTGGTATTATTGAGCGTAGTCCTGTCAATGAATCCCTAGAAACAGGTATTTTGGTAATTGATGCATTAGTACCTATAGGTCGCGGCCAACGAGAGCTTATTATTGGTAATAGAAATACAGGAAAAACAGCGATTGCACTTGATACTATTTTGCACCAGAAAGGTAAAAACGTATACTGCATTTATGTTTCTATTGGACAGCGTCAAGCTAATGTAGCGCGTATTGTAAATTTACTTGAGCAAAACAGTGCTCTTGAATATACGGTTATTGTTTCGGCTGATGCTTCTGAAGCAGCGCTTGATAGATATTTAGCACCTTATGTAGGGTGTACGATTGGTGAATATTTTAGAGATAAAGGCCATGATGCTCTTATTATATATGATGATTTAAGTAATCATGCTATTGCTTATCGTGAAATGTCACTTTTACTGCGACGTGCGCCGGGACGGGAAGCTTATCCGGGAGATGTATTTTATATTCACTCACGATTACTAGAGCGGGCAGGTAAGCTTGCGCGCGGAGGATCTTTAACCGCACTTCCTATAGTGCAAGTACAGGGTGACGATATTACTGCGTATATACCTACCAATCTTATTTCAATTACTGACGGCCAAATATTTCTTGATACCAAGCTTTTTAATACTGGTATTCGTCCTGCGGTAAATGTAGAGCTTTCTGTTTCACGTGTCGGAGGTGCAGCCCAAACAAAAGCAATTAAACAGGTAACGCGTGCTTTAAAATTAGAGTTGGCACAATACCATGATTTACTTGATTTTTCCCAGTTTGGTACGGAGCTTGACGTTATTTCTCAGCAAAGGCTTGCACGTGGTGCTATTATTGTTGAATTATTAAAGCAAAAAGAATTTGTTACGTACTCGTTTGTTGACCAAGCTCTTATGCTCTTTTTACTCCGGGAAAATTTCTTAGATTTGCTTCCTCTTACTAAAGTACAAGAGTTTGCGCTACAGTTTGTAAGTTATGTGAATTCTGTGTATCCTGCACTCTATAATCATATTCTTACAATAGCTGAGATTACTCCTGATGATCATGCAGAATTATTGCGCATAGCACAAGAATTTAGCCCACTCTTTTAGTAAAAGTTGAGAGAACGGTTATATTCGTTTATACTATAAGAAATAAAGGTGCCCATAGCTCAGCTGGATAGAGCAACGGATTTCTAATCCGTAGGTCGCAGGTTCGAATCCTGCTGGGCACACCATGCTTGACGATCCGAACAATTTAATAGCACATCAAAAACTTCAGAACTCTCAAATAAGTCATGTGCTCGATTAGCTAGATCCAATACATATTTAGCTGTAATATTGTAGTTATCTTCAGCCTCTTGTAATTGACTTAGTTGGATGTTCAAATCAGTAAGCTGATCTCTTAAGGATGTGTAAAATCTGTCATATTCGCTCTCAGTAATTCTTCCCGTGAGTTTATCTAGGTACAAATTGTCGAGCATTTTGGTTAGTTCTTTTTGTTCTTTGTTTAATTTATCAAAGTGCTTGTTATGAAATTCGATTTTATCTTAATGGAGTGAATCCAGTATTTGAATGAGTTCTTTTACTATGTCTTTAGGTATTTGTAGATTTTTAAATACTGCTTCTAGCTGAGCTGTAATTTCTTCTTCGCGTAGCCACTGAGCATTATGTTTGCCCTTATATTGAGTGCAGTGGTAGTAGACAAATCTTTTATGCTTTTCTGGTGTTATTGCAAGGCCGCATTCTGCGCAACGAATGAGTCCTCGATAGATATAGGGTAGTCCAGCATATTTTGCTGGCTTTTTATTAAAGTTTGTTTTCACTTGTTGTACCTGTTCAAAAAGAGTGGTGCTAATAATTGCAGGATATCGATGGGGATAGCTTTTGCTGCACCAAACCATTGTGCCGCTATAAAATTCGTGCTTGAGCACATAATCTAAATATCCCTTTGACCAACTGAGTCCATAATCTTTATTTATTTTTTCGCAGAGTAATGACATTGAAAAAGCGCCGGTGGCATAAAGCTCAAAGGCTTTTTGAACTATGCATGATGCATACTCATCTATAATAATATCCGCTCTACCATCAGCATGCCTAATATTTTTATAGCCATAAGGTGCTTTACCTGGAAACTCTCCTCTACGGAGTTTTTGCTCTAAAGCACGTTTAACGTTATCACTTATTGCGTCTGAATAGTACTTAGCTAAACCTAGGCTTATCCCAAAGTGGAATTTCTCTGCAGCAGAAATATGGCTGTTAATTACTTGGCCATCAGATATGAAATGAAGCTCTATTTGGTCTTGTAGTGCTTTATCGTAAAGCATGGAGACTCTCTTATCAAACATATTGCGCGACAGTCTATCTACTTTATCGCAACAGAATTATAACGTCTTAAAGCCTGTAGGTACTTTAATATTTAATTTGACTAGAAAGTTATCTTGGTCTAGAAAAAGCTTATTAGATTTTGTGGGATACTACAAATCGACAGGGATTGAATCGCATAGCAAAGGGCAATATACAATACTTTGGGTCCCAGAGTTGGTATATTCTACCGATGTTTATTCAGCCATTAAGAACGGACAATTGGTAAATGGAGAGCCAAACAACAATCCATGGTCAATATTTTTTAAATTGTAAGTATTAATTTAACCTGAGTTCGATCTAACGTCTCATCCCTTAATCACCATTCCTTTACCAACTACAAATTTAAATGGTGTTCCAGAGAATTCTAAAAAAATTTCCCCCAAATTTTGTGAAGACTGTCATGAATCAAAATTGATCCATAGCCATTAAGAGCGTTCATCAAATTATCGGAAAGTCCTCGTGGAGCAAGCTTTTAACCCATAACGAATAGGTCACCAGAATTTTTCTCAACAAGCGTCGAGAATGTATCAATCAGAATATCAACAAATTCTTTCTCACCCTCAACTGTACTGCCTGGAGTGTACGCTTTAAGTAATCCTAAGAATTCTCTAACTTCATCAGAGGTTAAATATCCACAATTTATTTCATCACCAAACCCAAACCCCGAATTACCTGTAGAAAAATTCCTGCCATCTACAAACATTCGTAATGTTTTGGCTAGTTTACCTGAGGTTCTATCCGCAAGAGCTTCGTAGGCACTTATTTGACAATCTTCAGAAATGGCTGGAAAGCTAGTATTTATTGCAAGGTGTAAAACAAGGGATGTAAGTTCTGGGTCAGAGAAATCACCGTTTACCACTGAATCAACTGCATGCTCCCACTCGCCTTCATCAAAATCAAAGTTATCTTTATATTCGTCGTTTTTGAGTTGGTCTGCAGTTACTTTTACCTTTTCAACTAATAAGTCTTTGTCGCCCTCATGATGAATAACTCTGAAACTCATTTCAACTCCTACTAATATCTATAATTTACCAAAAAAAAGCCGTAAAGTCTTTATGATCATGATAGTATTTCACGCCGATCATTTTGAACGCAAGGAAAAAGCGAAAGATTAAACTTCACAGAACTTCCATAAATATCTGAAAGTTCTCTCTAGGATTGTCTATTCAAAAAAAATGCTTTTATTTTGTTTTACTATCAAACAAAATAAAAGAAGGAGCTCAAATGATCAGTGAAACGGAACGTAAATTAACTTATTAAGTTGCCTTACTTTTGTCTATTTCCACAAGAAAAACTTTTGAAGCGTTAGCTCGTGAAGTTAGTTCAAGTGGTGACGTAAAGTCTCGCCTTGTTGAACATTATGCTGCAACACCACAGGATCTCATTAAGGTTGTAAAAAAATTAACGTGAGTTCAATCTAAGCCGTCAAAAATTCAGAAAAGTTTTATATTTCGATTGGTGATAGTAAGCGGCGATCGAAATCACTTTACTCAAGGTTAAAATACTAGCTCTATTTCTTATGCCTCGCCCATCCGATAACACATGAACTTTGAATTCCTTTTCAAAAAATTTGCAAAATTCGTCAGGATCTATATAATAATCTACTTTAGATATTTCTAAATGGCACACCATACGTGACTATCATTATAATCTAGTATCAAATTAAATGCTTTTTTATCGTCAAATAGCAGCTTTTTGCCACTTAGGCGTACTCGCTCTTAGTAATGCTTGTTTTATAGTTTTACTGATAAGCGAATTAATTATAAGGAATGAGAAAATTATGGCTTCGTCGGTTATAAAAGCTCAAGAAGTGATAAACCTCTTTTTAGATATACCGGACCATGAAATTAAGTGTGAACAAGTGAGGGATAGTTCAGATGGATCAGCAGTAGTTAAATGTGCATTTAAAGATAAGAAATATATAATTAAGCTCTTTGATAAAATCGATTTAGGAAAAAATGAAATAACATGGTTTAAGCATGCTTCAAAGCTTGGTATCGGACCAAGCATATATCAAGCAGATATCGCTTTTAAATATATAATTCTTGAATTTGTTGATGGGCAAAGCTTAACCCTAGAAAAAGCTCAGGATCCTTTAATTTTAAAAGAGATTGCTCATGATTTAGTACTTCTTCATACTTCTTCTTTAGTTGGCGTACAAAAAAAAGAGATCTTTCCTCAAATATATAATAAATATGAAAAGTTAAAGACAGGGGGTAAGTTACAAAATTTATTAAGTAACTTTATACAATATGCTAAAAATATACAAGAAAAAGTACAAAGCAGAGCTGTACCATTAGTTCCATGTCATAATGATCTTAATCCTGGGAACATTTTTATTAAGGGAGATAAAGTTATAGTAATAGATTGGGGTGATGCCTCATTTGGAGATCCTTATTATGATATTGCAGCTTTTTTTATTCTAAATTCTATTAATAAGCAACAGCAATTTTTCTTTTTAGAGCACTATGATAAAAAATTGTTAGAGCCTTACTGGCAAGAATATCTTGAGCTTCTTGAGCATATGGTATATTTTGAATTTTCCCTTAACCTTTTAAGAGGAGTGCAAGAGCAGAAGCAAGAACTATTATTTAAGCAGTGTATTCCTGCAGTTAAGCCACTTGAGTACTATCTTGCTCACTTTTCTAAAGAAACAAACTTAGAAATTAACTTCTTTTATCAGATGGCAATAGCTTCACTCCTTAGGCTTAAACAAAAAATTAACCAAGGTTTCTGAATGCGTTAAGTAGGTAACACTAGTCTATACATTAGTGGGAAAGCCATTGTAAAAGTTCGGCATCAAAAAGGGTAGGTTCTTCAAACTGAGGGGTATGTCCGCTTTGTTCAAATAAGCGTGCCGTTAAGTTGCGAAACTTTGAACGAATAGGACTCCAAGAATAAAATGGTGCAACAAGAAAATCATACTTGCCTAAACAAAGTAATACTGGTTTATCAAACGTTTCTAGGCCTTTTGTAATATCAATATCACGAAAAATAGTTCCCCAAACATAGTCGAACATGTGCATGTTTACATAAACATTTTCCCATAATGGTGATGCATCAAATGTAAAATCATACCAACTTCGTGCGCCAAGTCGTATACAAAATAATATAAAACGCTGATCCCAGTTTACTTGTAGCTCATGGGCAAGCTGTTGTATATCTTTTTCTAGTATTTTCTTGCGTTCTGGGGCTACTGAATCTTGTAGATACTGATCAGCAGCTTGCTGACTTGCTATGCTTTGGTCTGGGCCCATGCCAATTAAAACAACGTGAGATACAGCATGGGGATATTTTTTGGCATATTCAAGTGCCATGTAGCCGTGGCCAGAATGACCTATAACAATAACGCGCCCTAATTCAAGTGTTTGGCGCATACGCTCAATATCATCAAGTAGTACTTCAAGTTTGAATGCTGAAGTATCTAGGGGACCGGGCGCAGGAACAAAACCTCTATGATCTATAAAAACAAGGCGCAAATGGTTGCGCAGATTTTGAGAAAAAGTGCGAGAGTAATATATTGAACTACCAATTACTAGTGTTGGTATTCCCTCGCCTTCAATGCGATACTGAAGCTTGAATCCTTCAATATCAATAGTTCCTGTAGTATTAAACATTTTTCTAGTTGCTAAGCTATAGGTGTATCGGAAGTAAAAACAATAAGCATATAATTATAATATACTATATATTTTACTGATTATATAGTAACAGCTTTATTGTTGTTCCTGTTATTGTTTTGGCTTTTGTCGCGTTACTTTATTTTGACGCGTTGTTACTTTAATTTTACGCTGTTGTTCTTCAGGAGTTCTTTTGGGCAGCGTTATGGTAAGTACGCCATCTTTAAAGTCAGCACTTACTTGATCAGGATTAACTGCACTTGGCAGATGTACGGTTGTTTCAAACATTCCCGTACGAATTTCTTTACGATAATAATTACGCTTATCACTTTCTTTTTCTTCTTCTTGCTGTCCTTTTACATGCAGATAATCCCCTTCGATTGTTATATCAATATTTTCAGGAGTAATACCAGGAACCTGCATTTTAACAAAAATAGTATTATTTTCTTCGTAAACGTCAGTTGCTAAAAGAGATCGATTATTTATAAAGGGCATCAGTGATAATTCATCAAAAAATTTATCAATTTCACTGAGAGGCCGCCAGCGTATAATAGCCATATATTACCTCTTAGAATTTTAATTATATTACTTTATCTACAACAGTATATAGAATATATTTATAATTTTGCAATAATATATAAATTTTTTATAAATTTATTGACTATGCTAAATTTAAATAAGTATAATAAATTAATTATGTATTATTTAAAAGAAGGAGATAAATACTATGAAAACAGCTCTTTCTATGCTCGTTATAGTTTTTTCATTAGTAATAACACCTCTAGCATATATGGAAGCTATAGGGTTATCGTTAGATATTGGATCAAATCGCTATGGTAAGCCTGGAGTAGGATTTCCTGTAGGATCTCCTGATTATTACTATGATGACCCCTATTACGATTATGACTATGACTATTATGACGATTATAATAACGGCTATTATTACCGCTATTAATAGTGCTATATTCTTAAAAATAAAGCCCTTTTTACTATTAAGAGGGCTTTTTGAAAATTGTGTTTTCTTGTTTTGCCAAAAGTAATGAAACATGTCAGACTTTAAAAACTGTATGATATATGTAAAGTGTTTTTAACAACAAGCGATGAAAATTACTGTTTCTACACGTTGGCTTATTATCTTTGCCTGCCTTGTATTGGGAATATATGGATTTTTTAGTTATCTCGGCATACATTCATATCTTACTGTTGATTTTCTTAAAAAAAACAGAATAATCTTATGTACCTGGGTACGTAATTATTATATAGCTGCAGTACTTATATATATTGGACTTTATCTTCTTGAATCTTTACTTTTTTTACCATTTTCTGCATTTTTAAGCTTAACCAGTGGGTTTTTATTTGGGTTTATACCAGGTGCTCTATATACATTAGTAGGAGCAACGTTAGGCGGTATAGCTGCTTACGTATGTGCGCGAGATATTTGGGGTATTTACTTTAGAAAAAAATATATACGTGTTTTTAAGCGTTTTAATGCACAAGTACAACAATATGGGGCCTCATTTCTTATTGGTTTACGTCTTATACCAGTAGTACCATTTTTTGTAGTTAATATTTTAGCAGGTCTTGTGGAAATACCGTTGGTTCTTTTTGTATGGACTACTATTATTGGTATCTTGCCAAGTACTTTGTTATATGCATATGCTGGAAATCAGCTTAATACTATACATAGCTTGCACGAGGTACTAAATAAACGTACGCTTATTATTTTTTTTCTTCTCGGCCTCGGTGCTTTTTTGCCAGTTATTTTTAAGCGTTTTAAAAATATGTATAAGTTACCTTTATGATAAAAAAATGGCCACAAGAGCAGGTATATTGGTATACATTGCGGCAACCGGTTCCTCATCGTTTGTCACATTCTATTAAAACGCCAGTACTTATTATTGGTGGAGGTATGGCCGGCCTTATGGCAGCCTATCGCTTTGCAAGCAGAAAAATACCAGTAGTGCTTGTTGAAAAAGAATTTTGTGGTGCAGGAGCAAGTGGCAAAAGCTCTGGGTTTATTACTCCTGATTCTGAACTTGGACTTGCGAGTTTACTTGCTAAATATGGACCAACAAGAGCACATATGCTCTGGGAATTTGTACGTAGCGGGGTAGAACATATCCGCTCTCTTATTAAACACTATAATATACCATGCGATTATCAGGAGCATGATTCTCTTTTTGTAGCAAATAGTTATAAAGCAATGTGTGATGTTCAAGAAGAGCATGTTGCTCGTCAAAAACTGCACTATTCCAGCACCGTGTATTCATGTCAACAGATACCTACTATTGTAGGTGCTAGAAATATATATGGTAGCATACGGTATCCCGAGACTTTTAGTATAGTTTCATACTTATATTGTCAAGCACTAAAAAATATTTTATGCGAGTATGGAGTGCGTATCTATGAAAATACTCCAGTTATTAAACTTTCGCCAGGTTATGCGCATACTCCCTATGGGGATATTAGTGCAGAACAGAGTATTGTATGTGTTGATTATGCACTCTCTTCTGTAAATATCCATACTACTAATATTTATCATGTTCAAACTTTTTTAGCAGTGTCTCAACCGCTACCTGACCATCACGTTCGTCTTTTGTTTCCGGAAGGGCCATTATTGGTTTGGGATAGTGATATTATATATAACTATTATAGACTTACTAAAGATAATAGACTACTTATAGGTGGTGGTAATCTTTTATATACCTATGGTACTTACGAACGCCCTCATGCTCCTATGGTTCTTCGCAAGCTTTCTCGTTACGTGCAACATAAGTTTCCTTATTTGGACGTACGCTTTGAATATTTTTGGCCAGGCCTATTAGGAGTAAGTAAAGATTTGCTGCCTATCGCTGATTATGATCATGCTACGCGTTCTATATATTATATAGCTGCAGCTACCGGGCTGCCATGGGCGGCTGCTCTTGGTGTATATAGTGCTGATAAGTTAATAGACGGACGCCATGAGTTGGATGCTTATTTTACAGCAGATCGTTCATTTCCATTAGGTACTTATTTTGAGCGTATTTTTGGGGTTCGGGCTACTTTTGCTCTTGCGCATTTTATCAGTACGCGTTAGCAATAATTATAAAGGAGAGAGTACATGACACAATATATCACATTTAATCAAAATGTTATTATGCTTGGATATGGTGCAGTAGCCCAAACGGTACTACCCCTTCTTATTGAACATCTTCAGCTACAACCGCAGCAAATTATTATTATCGATGCGATTGATAATAAATCAGTGATTAGCTCGTTAATACAGCAGGGGTTACATTATCACATTATTACGCTTACTCGTTATAATATTGAGCAGGTCTTAACTACGTACGTAAAACTAGATGATTTAGTTATCGATTTAACCTACAGTGTTGATACTGCTACTATCTTACGCTATTGTGCAGCAAAGCAGGTAAAATATATTAATACTGCAATTGAAGAGTGGCCTGAGCGCGAAGCGGCACGCAAACAGACAGGAAACATACAAGAACAAGCATTATATACGCTGCAGCTTGAATTAAGAGAGTTAGTGCGCACATTTAAGGCGCCCGTACCAACTATGATAGTTGAACATGGTGCTAATCCTGGATTAGTATCTCATTTTGTTAAACAGGCGCTTGACGATATAACGTATACTCTTATTGAACATGATAAGAGCTTTTTGCCAATGCTTACTTTAAGTAATCAAAAAAGATATCCAGAACTTGCTCATGCGCTTGGCGTTAAAGTTATCCATATAGCAGAACGTGATACGCAAATTATCAGTATACCAAAGAAAGTTAACGAGTTTGTTGGTACTTGGAGTATTTTTGGTTTTTACGAAGAAGCTGCAGCACCTTCTGAATTAGGATGGGGAACTCACGAAGAAGAAATTCCTTATAATGCAATAATACCAAGTGCAGGTCCTCGTAATCAAATTTTTCTTGCTACCCGTGGAATGAACACCCTCGTATATTCTTGGGTTCCAGCAGGTGATATTGTTGGAATGGTAATACGACATGGTGAATCTTTCTCTATACCAGAATATTTAACGGTCTTTGATGGTACAAAATCTATATACAGACCTTCAGTATATTATGTATATTGTCCATGTGACGCATCAATTGCATCGTTATTTGAGCTTAAAGCGCGTCACTATAAATTACAAGATGCTCAACGTATTATTAAGAATGAGATTATTGATGGACAAGATCAACTTGGGGTGTTACTTATGGGACATCCACTTATTGCCTGGTGGACTGGTTCACTATTAGATATCCATGAAACACGTGCTCTCGTACCACATCAAAATGCAACGACCTTACAAGTTGCAGCGGGCGTTGTAGCAGCTGCTGTATGGGCAGTGCAAAATCCGCAAGCAGGATACTGTCTTCCTGACGATTTGCCCCATGATGAAATATTAGCTATTGCAAAACCCTATCTTGGTCCTTTTATTTCACAACAAGTTGATTGGCATCCTCTTAAATACTTGGAAAATGGTTTCTCAAAGTATAGTAATACGGATGCTTTGTGGCAATTTAAGAACTTTTTAGTAAGTGATTAATTACGTACTCTTAGAAAGAGTGTTTTTTAAAAGCTGAATAGCCTGTACAGGATTATCAATATTAAAAATACCTGTCGCAATACTACAAGCATCAACACCATGTTGAGCAATCTGCGTAATATTTGTAGCGTTAATACCACCATCCATAGTAATAGTAAAAGAAGCTTGTGTGCGTTGTTTTATAGTTTTAACTTGTTCAAGCCTACCAAGAGAACCTGGCAAAAATTCTTGCCCTGAAAATCCCGGTTTAACTGACATAAGCAAAAAATCATCAATTATAGATGCAATTGGTATAAGAGCGTCAAGTGTAGTTGAGGGATTAAAAGCAATGCCTACACGAATATTTTGTTGATGTAGCATAGTAATAAGCTCTTGAATATACGTGTAATCAATAAGGCTAGGGCAAATTGAACCAGTTTTTATATTACATGCTACAGGCGTTGTTAAACAACTTTCTATATGAAACGCTATAGTATCACCAGTACGTAGAATAAACCGGTCAAAATATTTTTCAGGGTCATCAACCATAAGATGTACATATACCGGTAATGGTGTAGCTTGTGCAATAGCATTAATAAAAGCAGGACCCCACGTTAAGTTTGGTACAAAATGGAAATCCATTACGTCCAGGTGATAGCCATCAGACACAGGATTTAAAAGAGAAATTTCTTTTTCTAAATTAAGTAAATTACCTGCTATAAGAGAAGGGAAAAGAGCAATCATGTTTTTAATAAAACTGTGCCATATGCATAGATCATAAAGCAAGTAATTTTTAAGTATACAATACAGTATTTTTAACAAGCACGTTACCATACTTTACCAATTTACAATAAGACAAGTTAATATATAATAAATTATTATTAAATAAAATATTAATATTAAGTTTATGTCTTATTAGTAAATATATATTTACGCTAATTCTAAATGAAGGTTATATATCATGTTATTACGCATCTGTATAGTTATAAGTAGTATATTTTGCATAAATACTATGCTTATGGCGATGGAGCTTGACTCATCTGCTAAATATGCTGCATGTGTAGCTCAATATAAAGCACTTAGTCATTACCTGCCGCATGCTCCATTATTACGTCATGTAGCACATATGCACCTACATAAAGCGCTTAAACACAATAAAAATACATCTCACAAACTTACAGCAGTTGATCTAGCTGCGGCAGCTACGCGTGAGCCTAGAGTTAATGTAGATCAAGCAAAACTTACTCTATTACTTGCTAATGGAGATAGAGTTTCGCTTAATGCTGCACATGCTAATTTATTGTATAAGCATTCTCAAGTACTTAATGATATGCGTCAAGATATGGGAGAAGTTGAACAAGAAGAGCTAAAACTGCCTGATATAACAAGCAAAGAGCAATCCGACCTGCTCATAGCATATCTTTCTAATGCCCAAATAGCTCATAATAAGCATGAAGATTATACAGCATACGATTACAAGAAAGATCTCAGTAAGTATCTACGTAAGTGCAACCTAGCTGATATATGTGCTTTAGCTAAAACTATAGAGTTTCTTGGTATTCAGGGATTAGATAATATTGATGTTATTGTACAAACTATAGCTGAAATGATTGCCGACAAGCTTATTCAAGGTACAATAGTATCAGGGGAAGAGCAAAGCCAGATATGTACGTTACCTGTCGATATACGGCGTAAGATAGTGCGCAAGGTACTTGAATTAAAAGTGCTTGAGTTAACTGGCTTATATGCTGCTTTACATGCTGATTATAATAGTAAGCGTACTATACCCTATACTGAGCTGCAGGGACATAGAAATATAGTTTGCTCAGTCTCATGGTCACCTGATAATAAGCAAATAGCAAGTGCTTGTAGTGATGGCACTATAAGAATATGGGATACTACTACCAGTACCTATGTACGTATTTTAGAAGGTCATACTAGTGGAGTAAGCTCAGTTTCATGGTCACCTAATGGTAAACATATAGTAAGTGGTTCTTCAGATAAAACTATAAGAGTGTGGAATGTACAGAGAGGTACTTGTAGTACCTTAAAAGGTCATACTGATTGGGTTCAATCAGTTGCATGGTCACCTAATGGTAAGTATATAGCAAGTTGTTCTGAAGATAAAACTGTAAGAATATGGAATGCTAGAGTATGGTATGCTAGTACAGGTAACTGCTTACGCGTATTGAATGGTCATACTAATAAAGTTAATTCAGTTGCATGGTCACCTGATAATAGGTATATAGCAAGTTGTTCTGAGGATAATACAATAAAAGTATGGGAGACTAGTACCGGTACTTGTATATATACTTTAAAAGGTCATACTGATTGGGTTCGATCAGTTGCATGGTCACCTAATGGTAAGTATATAGCAAGTGGTTCTGAGGATAAAACAATAAGAGTATGGGATGCTACTACCGGTAATTGCATACGTACTTTAACTAGTCATCATACTTGGCGGATTCAATCAGTTGCATGGTCACCTGATGGTAGCATGATAGCTAGTGGTTCTTTAGATAATACTATAGAAATATGGAATACCACTACCGGTGCTTGTGTGCACACTTTAACAGGTCATACTAGTTATGTTAAATCAGTTCCATGGTCACCTGATGGTAAGTATATAGCAAGTGGTTCATATGATAAGACTATAAGAATATGGCAATGGGTAGATCCTGCTTTTGATGCAGAGCTCATAAACGAGATTAGTCTTGAAAATATACTTGCAATTGCTAAGAGTAAGAAATTATTACGTTATTTGTCGCATAAATTATAGTGATCTGTCAAAGTTTATATTTTGTGTATTTCTGCGCTTTATGGGCTTGTAGTATATTTATAAAAATAACAAAGATTAAATTAGTTATATAATATACTAAAAAAGAATATGCTTGAGTTTTTTGTTGTAAGAAAATCTGAGTCTTTTAGTATAAAAAAATTGAACTCTTTTATGTTTACGGTATACTAAAAATACTATCTATTGAATTAATTAAACTAACTATAAGGGAGAAACAATGGTTGAAAAAATTCGCCCTTTGCACGATCGTGCACTTGTAAAACGTCTTGAAGGTGAAGATGTTACGCCAAGCGGGATTATTATTCCTGATGCCGCTAAAGAAAAAGCACAAACGGGTAAAGTGGTTGCTATAGGTTCAGGTAAAATGACCCCAGAGGGTCGCGTTATTCCTATGGCAATTAAAGTAGGAGACGTAGTGTTTTTTGGCAAATATGCAGGCGTTGAAGCGGGCAAAGAATTTATTATAGTCCGTGAAGATGAGATCTTAGGCGTTGTACAAAATTAATAATGAGGAGCTAGAATGGCTGGTAAAAGAATTTTATTTGGCGTTGATGCACGTCAAAAAATTGCTCATGGTGTAGATACTCTTGCTGATGCAGTGAAAGTAACGCTTGGGCCTCGCGGCCGTAATGTAGCGTATCAAAAATCTTTTGGTTCACCGGCAATTACTAAAGACGGTGTTACCGTAGCTAAAGAAATAGAATTAAGCGACTCATTAGAAAATATGGGCGCTCAAATGGTACGTGAAGTAGCATCTAAAACTGCTGATGTTGCAGGAGATGGCACAACAACGGCAACAGTGCTTGCTCAAGCTATTTTCCGTGAAGGTAATAAGTACGTGACTGCTGGCGCTAATCCAATGGAATTAAAGCGCGGTATTGATAAAGCAGTAATTGCCGCTGTAGCTGATATTAAAAAGCTTGCTAAAACAGTAAGTAGCAAAATGGAAATTCAACAGGTTGCTACTATTTCAGGCAATTCTGATGTCTTTATTGGTGAACAAATAGCAGAAGCTATGGAACGCGTTGGTAGAGATGGCGTTATCACTGTTGAAGAAGCTAAGGGCATGGAAAGTGAATTTGATGTGGTTGAAGGAATGCAATTTGAGCGCGGTTATGTTTCACCATATATGGTAACAGACGCTGAAAAAATGGAAGCTCAATTGCAAGATCCATTTATTTTGATCTTTGAAAAGAAAATTTCAACCATGAAAAGTCTGCTTCCTGTTCTTGAGCAGATTGCCAAGTCAGGGCGTCCATTGGTAATTATTGCTGAAGATGTTGAAGGTGAGGCACTGGCGACGTTAGTAGTTAATAAGCTTCGTGGAACACTTAACGTGGTGGCAGTAAAAGCACCTGGTTTTGGTGATCGTCGTAAATCAATGCTCGAAGATATTGCTATTCTTACCGGTGGTAAGCTTATATCAGAAGATATTGGTCTTAAGCTCGAAAATGTAATGCTTGCTGATCTTGGCCGCGCAAAAAAGGTTGTAAGTACTAAAGATACTACAACTATTATTGAAGGCTATGGTTCAAGTGAAGCCATTAAGGGTCGTGTAATGCAACTTCGTGTGCAAATTGAAAACACGACATCAGAATACGATAAAGAAAAGCTACAAGAACGTCTTGCTAAACTTGCTGGTGGTGTTGCGGTAATTAAAGTAGGTGCTGCAACAGAAACAGAAATGAAAGAAAAGAAAGATCGCATTGAAGATGCGCTTCACGCTACACGTGCTGCTATCGAAGAAGGTGTAGTTGCAGGTGGAGGAGTAGCACTCTTACGTGCGCAACCTACAGTAAATGCTTTGCAGCTTGAAGGTGATGAAAAGCTTGGTGCTCAAATAGTAGCGCGTGCACTTGAAGAGCCAATGCGTATTATATCCTCAAACGCTGGTTATGAAGCATCAGTTATTGTCAATAAAGTTCGTTCAGAACAAGGTAATATAGGCTTTGATGCAAAAGCAGGTGACTTTGTTGATATGGTGGCAGCAGGTATTATTGATCCTGCGAAGGTAGTACGTTCAGCTCTGCAAAATGCTGCGTCTATTGCTGGTTTATTGCTAACTACTGAATCTATTATTGCTGATATACCTGAAGAGAAAAAAGAAGCTGCTGCGCATGGTCATGGTGGTGGACACCGTGGCATGGGTGGTATGCCAGACATGTATTAATTATACATAGATAATTATTATAAAAGGGAAGACATTTAGTCTTCCCTTTTATTGTGTTATACTAAGCGTGTGTTTTAGGATTTAACTGTTTCAAGCGCGTACACGTAAGAATTCTTTTAGTTTGGGTTGTCTGCTCTTGCTTGCTTTGTAGGGTTGCTATTTCTTTTTTTAACTCTTCTACACGACTAAGAATATCTGTTTTTTCTTTTTTAATAGGAAGTAATTTTTTTTCAAGCAGATTTTCTTGTTGCTCAAGAGCAGCAAGCTTATCAGTTGCTATACGAAGTTGTGTGGTATTATATTCAAGTTTTTGATCTACGTAGTCTGTTTTTTGTAATAATTTCTGGCGCAAAATTGTATATTCTTCATAGTGCTTATCTTTTTTTTGATCAAGTTCCGATAATGTGCTTTCAAGCTCTATAAGCTGTGCTTTTTTTAACGAAAGTCTGCTAGATAGCTCGTTTAGCGTTTGGCTAAATATATCATGTGCACTTTTAGGAATCTGCTGAAATGTATGTGTCATTTGGTTATTAAATGTTTGAAGTTCTGCAAACTGCTGATTTGTTTCAGCAATTTCTGTTTCAAGCTCTAGTTTTTGAGCAGCTAAATGTTGATATTTTTGTTCGTGTTCTTGAAATTGCTGGAGTAGTAGCATAGAATTTTCTAGTGCAATGCTTGGATCTAAATAAGGAGATGCTATAGTATATGATGCAGTTGATTGCTGAGCTTGTCTAGTTTTTTTCTGTTGTTCATATAAGTGTCTAAGTCTGAAGTTTATTGCTAGTAAAAGCCTATCTTGAGACGTTGCATTATCTTGCTTTTGAAACTTATTCAGCCAGTTGTGTATTATATATTCCAGTAGCTTACTGTCTGTACATTGTTCAAATTGCTTACGTTCTTGTTCAGTCAGAGCAGCATCAATGGTATGCTTAAAACAGAGCTGTACTAATTCTTCTTTAAGTCGCTTGCAGTCTATGAGCGTACATTTTTTTAAGAAGTCATCTAGAATATATGCTAGTTTAAGTCGGTCAAAGGTTGATTTTTGTTGTATGCGTTTGCTGAGTATATCTTGGTAGTTATCGAGAGCAAGCTATTCATTTGTAGTAAGGTCAAGATTAAATTCTTTTTTCATAAGCTGATTAAGGTTAGGATCGTATTTTAGAGGCGGAGTAGGGATCCATCCCGTAGTACTAGCATCACTAGGAATTATTTCCCAACTTAATGAATCTGTTAATTGAGAATTAGGTATAGTATCATTGTGGCAACTGTATATAGGTATACATGCTATGCTATAGATAATATAACTGTAGATTCTTATTGTCATATGGTTTCTCCTTTAGGAATGTAGAAAGAGTTCTTCTTATTATAATATTTATCACTGCTATAAAAATGCTATATTTGAGATATTTTTTGCTAATTTTTAAAATTTTGATATATTTTATGAATATTATTTATGTATATTATTTATTTTTTTAAATAATTTTTTTTGAAAATGCAAGGTTATAATGATAAATACTAATACACTTCGATGGATACTAGGGAGTATACTTATAGGTATAAGCATAGGTGAAAAGCAGCTGTATAGTATGCAGCATGAATTTACCACGCCTATTTTACACCTGCGCCAACTACTTGAAGCTAAGAACGACAAGCAGTATAAGGACTCGTTAAATCAGCTAGTTCAATTGCTAAAGCTTCAAAACCTTCAAGTAAAATCTGTCTCAGCTGTAATTAAAGCAACGGAGCAAGGGCAAGAAATAGATAAACAAGTAGCATCCTTTAATGCAATGGGAAGCGATAATTCTCAATCCGGGAAAATAGTTAATAAAGTGATGTTTCACTCTCCCATATCTATAGTATTAGCACTTAGGTTTATACAATTTTTAGTGGTAACTAGAACAGATATAATTATTCCTCCTAACTTTTATTTACCAGATCAAAATTTAGCGCAAGAGCTTGAGCCTCTACTAAACAATCCATATATAGATAATGATGCACGGTTATTTGCACAATCATTGCTTAATATTCATAAAGTAAATGAAGCAATGAACTTATTATCACGTGCTCAGGAGGAATTTATAGATGTGTTGAGCAGAGCTTTAAAGCTATATATGTCTGATAGATTATGCACAGTTAATATAGATCAACTTAAGCCCTACGAAAAGCTTAAATTAATTGAAACTAATAATATTTACCAAGTACCTTTATTTAAAAATAAATTTATAAAGCAATGTGCATCGCAAGGATATGCTATAGCAAAAGATTGCTTTAAATACATTAAGGTCTTAGCAAACGCTATTGAACAAGGATGCATTGCTGAAAAGAGTGCTATATATGATCGTAAGTATTATATTAATCTATTAAAGAATGCGTGCCAAAATTATTTTAATAATGAGCAGCCAAGGTTTGATACAATTTATGCACAGGCATGTGCTGAGCTTGAGAAGGTTGAGTCCAATGTCAGTGATAATAATAGCAATACAGAGCAGGTAATAGCGCGTTCTATAGCTAAAAAGAAGAAGACCAAAAAGAAAAAAGCACTCAAGAGTATAGTAGTACCAGAAAAAGAGACTAAACAGGAAGAGCCCAGCATAGAGCCTGAAATAGTTGTACCGCAAGAGCTCGTTTCTTCTACTATTACAAGTGAACCTCTAGCTACAACAGAACCTACAAAAGTACGTAGTTATGGTATTGCACCATCTATTATTCGATGGGCTGCTAATCCACAAAAGGCGTTTACTGAATACGGTTATATCTATAGAAATGAGCAGAATTTTAATTACATAGTATATATACATACGCTTCCTCTAGCACTTATAGATCTTGCTTTTGAAAAGGGATACGTATTACATGACGAACGAGGAACAACAGCTTTATTAGCGGGTGAGCTGCATATTCCAGGACAAAAAGCTCGTATTGGGGTGTATTCAGCAGGGAAAAATCTTACGAGAAATACGGTATATCATCATTGTTTTAGTAGTAAGCCGTCTGCTTACGGGCTTGTTGAAGAATTTTTTACTAAAAGCAAATGGGATATTGATTATCCTCCATTAATGAACGATAATACGCCCTACGAACAAGTAGCACATGTGTTATCGCTTATGGATGATAATAATTGGACAATTAAAAGCGAAGATAGGTATTTTATTACGTTTCATAATAACGTAACTGGCGTAGAATTTGTTGGATATAAAACACAGTACTAACAGAAATTAGTAAAAAATTTGCTTGTAGTATAAGTATCTATAAAATTCTATATTTTATTAATTTTTAAAATGTGAGGTTATGGTGATGTTTACTAATATCTATATACACATACTTTTGAGCGTACTTATCAGTGTAAGCATAGGCAATATGCAGCTGTATAGTATGCAGCATGAATTTACCACGCCTATTTTACACCTGCGCCAACTACTTGAAACTAAGAACGACAAGCAGTATCAGGACTCGTTAAATCAGCTAGTTCAATTGCTAAAGCTTCAAAATGTCCAAGTGAAAGCTGTAGTACGATTTGTACGGGCGGTGGAACGAGAGCGAGAAATAAGTAAGCAGGGTAAGCAATTAGGCGTTACCGTAGAAGATAATAATTATCCGAATGGGACGCTTATTAAAGAAACCTTTAATTCTTCGAATGCTGTTGCATTAGCATTACGGTTTATTCGTTTTTTGAAAGTATCTGCTACAGAAATTTATGCTTCTCCTGATCTTTACTTTCAGGATCAGCAATTAGTTCAAGAGCTAGAACAGATAGTAAATACCCAAACAGTAGATAGTGAAGCGCAACTATTTGCCCTATCAATGCTTAACATACATCGTGAAAACGAAGCTATGCGTGAATTAGCGCTTGCTACTGAAAATCTTATAGATGTATTACTTGCATCTTTAAGGCTATATGCGCCTGATATAGTACATAATGTAAATCTAAATGCACTTACCCTTCAGGAAAAGTATAGCTTAATTGCGATAGGATACAAACGTCAAATAGCTTCTTTTAAAAATAAGTTTATACAGCAATGTGCATCGCGAGGGTATACTATAACGAAAGATTGTTGTAAATATCTTAATAGACTTATATATAATGATAAACAAGGACAGTTTGTCAAAGAACATACATCATATGATAAAAAATGCTTGGATGCATTAAAAAATGTATGCCAAAATTATTATGATAACGAACAGTCTCGGCTTGATAACTTGTATACTCAGGCAGATGCTGAACTTACTTCACTAATAGTAGCTGAATCTAATGTGAACAATACCAATGATTCACGTGTAGAGAATATACCGTTACATCCTGTACATAAAAAGAAGAAAAAGAAAAAAGCATCACCTGCTATTGCAATAGCACATACAGAAAATACTGAACAGCACACAGAGGTAACACAACCTAATCAGATAGATATAATAGATATAAAACCTTCTACCAAAACAGTGCAACAGAAAATAGGCTCTACGAACGTACGTAATTATAATATTGCACTATCTGTTATTACCTGGGTTACCAACCCTCAGCAAGCTTTTGCTGAACATGGTTATGAGTATAGAAATGAGCAAAATTTTAACTATATAGTACAGATACATACACTTCCTCTAGCACTTATAGATCTTGCTTTTGAAAAGGGATACATATTACATGACGAACGAGGAACAACAGCTTTATTAGCTGGTGAGCTGCATATTCCAGGACAAAAAGCTCGTATTGGGGTGTATTCAGCAGGGAAAAATCTTATTAGAAATACGGTATATCATCATTGTTTTAGTAGTAAGCCGTCTGCTTACGGACTTGTTGAAGAATTTTTTAATAAAAGCAAATGGGATATTGATTATCCTCCATTAATGCCTAATAATGAGTCATATGAGAAAATAGCAAATACGCTATCGCTTATGGATGATAGTAATTGGGTGATTAAAAGTGAAGATAGATATCTTATTACGTTTTATAATAAAGTGACCGGTGTACATTTTCTTGTATATAAAACACGGTCCTAGAACTAGAGACCATTAAAGAACTTTGCTTGTATGTACAAAAAATGATATCCTGTAAAAGCATTTTTATGTAGTAAGATGCTAAAAGGTGCTATAAATCACTTCTTAAAATTATTTAATGATTTTTTAATTAAGTAGGAGTCCTTATGCAGGTTGTGTATTTCGCCACAATCTTATTAACGGCTGCTGCAGGATTGGCAGTAGTATGGTGGTTGTTGCAAAGAATTAATCAGTTACCTATAGACGATGAGCAAGCACGAATAATAGCCAAAGCTATTAAGGCAGGTGCAATGACCTTTTTACGGGAAGAATATAAAATTATTTCACTTGTTGTAGTGCTTACTGCTGCGGTGATTGCTTTTTATTCTAGTATAACGGCAGCGCTCTGTTTTGTAGGTGGTGCTATCTTCTCTATGTTGACTGGATTTATTGGCATGAAAGCAGCAACTGATGCTAATGTACGTACGACGCTTGCAGCTAAAAACCAGGGAGAGCATGCGGCATTTTTAGTTGCTTTTTTTGGTGGTGGCGTTATGGGTTTTTCAGTTGCTAGTTTTGGACTTATTACTTTAGGCTCTGTACTTTATTTCTTTTTTGGCCGTCCTGATTTTCTTTCTATCTTAACGAGTTTTGGTTTTGGCGTATCTTTGGTAGCATTTTTTGCACGAGTAGGGGGCGGAATTTATACTAAATCAGCTGATGTTGGTGCCGATTTAGTAGGCAAGATAGAGGCTGGTATTCCTGAAGATGATCCACGAAATCCTGCGGTAATTGCTGATAACGTTGGTGACTGTGTAGGTGATACTGCAGGGATGGGCGCTGATATTTATGAATCATATGTTGGTGCTATGTATTCAGCAGTTATTTTAGCTACAACGCATCATATTCACGATATGGCATATGTTACGTTGCCTTTAATGCTTTCAGTGCTAGGGCTTATAGGTTCTTTTGTGGGTTTACTTTCAAATGCTCTTATTAAAGCAAATCCCGCAGCTATGCTTCGTAATGCAAATTATATAGCAGTAGGTTTCTTTTTAGCAGCTGCGTATATATATATACAGTTTATGGCAATAGACAATGCACTGTATTGGTCTATTGTATTAGGGTGTGTTTCTGGTATTGTCATTGGTTTGGTAACTGAGTATTATACGGGACATGGACCTATTCGTAAAATTGCTGAAAGCTCACGCTCGGGTGCAGCTACTAATTTAATTTATGGTTTATCCGTTGGGATGGAATCTACCGCTTTACCAGTAATTATTTTAGCGTTGGTGGTACTTGCTTCATTTACTATAGGCGGGGGACTATTTGGCGTTGCTCTTTCAGCGGTAGCAATGCTTGCAACAACAGGTATTAGTATGACCGTAGACGCATATGGTCCTATTGCTGATAATGCTGGTGGTATTGCAGAAATGGCAGGTTTTGGTAAACCAGTGCGTGATATAACAGATCGGCTTGATGCACTTGGCAATACAACAGCAGCGATGGGTAAAGGATTTGCAATAGGATCAGCACTTTTAACTGCTCTCGCTATATTTTCAGCGTATACTGAAGCTGCTCATCTTGAGGTACTTAATCTTAATAATCCATTAGTATTGGTAGGCATATTTTTTGGAGGGGTATTGCCATTTTTAATTTCAGCACTTACCATGCGTTCAGTAGGTAGCGCAGCACTAAAAATGGTTATAGAAGTACGACGCCAATTTCGAGAAATTCCCGGACTTATGGAGGGTACTGCCGTACCTGATTACAAGCGTTGTATTGCTATTAGCACGCAAGCGTCATTACGTGAGATGATTTTGCCTAGTGTACTAACTGTCATAGCACCAGTGGTTACTTTTTATGTTTTTGGTAAAGAAGCGCTTGGTGGTTTACTAGTTGGCGCAACACTGGTAGGCGTACTGCTGGCTCTTATGATGGCAAATGGTGGCGGTGCTTGGGATAATGCTAAAAAGTATATTGAAGCTGGACATGGTAATTTAGGCGGTAAAGGTTCTGATGCACATAAAGCAGCAGTTATTGGTGACACCGTTGGAGATCCATTTAAAGATACGTCAGGTCCTGCACTTAATATTTTAATTAAGCTTATGTCAGTACTTGCACTATTACTTGTTTCTCTTAAATAACAGATAAAGTTTTTTTATAGTATAACTTATAAAAGCTCTTATATTCTATAAGAGCTTTTTTTATTGCCTTATAAAATATACGTTTGATAGCGTGTAATAAATGCAGTATTACTTTGGTGGATTATATATGAAGATAAGTAGACTAGTATCTGTTGCTGTTTTATTACTTCTAGTTTTTAAGCTAAAAGCAGGAGAAACTGAGAGAAATCCTCATCTTTATCCGTATGAGCTTGACTCTACTAACTCTTTAACTAGGGCAATTATTAAGAAGCAACCTGATAGTCAAATTATACAGTTATTAAATGCAACGAATAAGCAAGCTCTTAATATACCTGATAGTTATGGCCAATTGCCATTTATAGCTGCTTTAATAAAAGGAAACTCTAAAGTTATTAATGCATTTCTTAAAAGATATGTTGATTTAGATCTTAATAGAGAGGATGAAGTATACGATCCTTATACGCCACTAGCGGCAGCCATTATAACAGGAAATAGTGATATAATAAACTGGCTTATTATCAAGAAGATAGATATAAATAAAAAGTTTGGCCATTTTAAAGGAACAGCTCTTATACGGGCATTAAGAGAGATACTTTTTCCATTCTCTGATATTAATTATCAAAAGCTTGTTACTGGAGTTAGAGCATTATTATTTCATAAAGCTCTGCAAGATAACTTAGCTGATATAGTAAATATGAAGGATAAATATAATAATACTGCACTACACGTTATAGCAAGTAAATATAATGGGTACGCTGTAGAAATTATGAAATTATTAGTTGATGCTGGAGCAGATCCTCAAAGTAAAAATGATAAGGGGAGAACACCAGAAGAATTAATTGAAGGACAACAAACTGCTGTTAAGCGAGTTGTTCTCTCATATGCTTCAACTAATCCAATTATACGTGCTATTTTAAAAGGTGAATCAGAAAAAACTATACTAAATCTTGCTACTCAGCCTGCTACTCATCAATATATAAATAAGCCTGATAGTGCAGGAAAAACACCACTTGTTGAAGCTATTGGTAAGGCTGGTACTCCTGAATTTATTAAAAAATTTGTTGCTAAAGGAGTACGTATTGAAGCTGATAAAGATGGTATTACTCCGCTAGCAGCAGCTATTATTAGGGGATATGAAGAAATAGTTCGTTGGTTATTATATGATATTAAAGTTAATGTAAATGAACCAGTAAAGGAAACTATACCTTTAATCCTTGCTGTTGAATCAAGACCAGAACCAAATGCTAAACTAGTACAGTTATTGCTTGAAAAAGGTGCTCAAGTTGATATGCAAGATAATGCTGGTGCAACAGCTCTTATATACGCTGTTCAGCAATATTGGCAATTGAGCATAACAAACCAATTAAAGAGAGATATTGAAAGTTTTCTTAAAAATAGTATTAAACTATTAATTAAATATGGTGCTAACCCTGATATTGAAGATCGATTAGGTAATAGTGCTGAAACGTATGCTCAAAGAGTTCCAGCTCTTGCCAAAATTTTAGAAGAAGCTAAAAAGCAGCCAGTTGAAACTACGCAAATGTTAGCTAATAAGTTAAGCTCTCTAGCATATAACCTTATGGTACTACGTTCAGTTGTACGTGCGTAAATAATAAGGGAATAATCTTAGTAGTACAGTACGTAACTGGTAACGATAGATATGCTTTCTCTGCAATATTCTTGCTTTATAAAATATAGCAGTAATATATTGCTATACAAGTAGAAAGTTTATAGAGAGAGTTTGCATATGAAGCTATGTTATAAAATAGTTATTATTTTTTTGATCTGTTTGTCTATTAAGCTAAAGGCTGGTGATATCTTTAATGACCCTAAGACTTTTTCCTATACACTTCGCTCTGATAATCGTTTAATTAATGCAATTATTCACAATGAACCTGCTAATGAAATTATACAGCTATTAAATAAGATTAATACACAGGATCTTGATAAGCCTGACAGTTTTGGTCAATTGTCCTTTATAGCAGCTTTAATAAAAGGAAACCCTGAAGTTATTAATGCATTTCTTAAAAAAACTGATTTAGCTATTAATAAAGAGGATGAAGTATACGATCCTTATACACCACTTGCAGCCGCGCTGATAACAGGCAATGAAAAGGTAATAAACTGGCTCATTAACAAGAACGCAGATGTCAGTAAAAAGTTTGGTACTAACCAAGAGACAGCTCTAATACGTGCATTACGCCATACTATAAATCAAAAGGTTGTTACTGGAGTTAGAGCATTGTTGTCTCATCAAGCTCTGCAAAATAAATTAGCCGAGATAGTAAATATGCAAGATAAAAATGGTAATACTGCATTGCATATTGTTATTAGAGTGAAAGAGGGCGATGATTCTAAGCAAATTTTGGAAATTATGAAATTATTAGTTGATGCAGGAGCAGATCCTAGTATTGAAAATAGAAGTTATCATACACCAGCAGCACAATTAACGACTATTCGTGAAGTACCTGAATATCATAATATGTGGAATATTATTTCACGTGCTTCAACTAATCCCCTTATACGTGCTATTTTAAATGATGAATCAAGAGATACTATATTAAAGCTTGCTACTCGTCAGTATATAAATATGACTGATAGTGCAGGGAAAACGCCAATTATAGAAGCTATTGCAAAATTTGATGATGTTGAATTTATCAAAAAACTTGTTACTAAAGGAGCGAGTATTGAAGCTGATAAAAAGGGTATTACTCCTCTAAAAGCAGCTATTGATAGCGGTCATGAAGAAATAGTCCGCTGGCTATTGGACGATCGTAAGGTTGATGTAAATCAACTAGTAAAGGGTGCTACACCTTTAATTAGTGCTGTTGATAAGGATAATCTAAACATTGCTCGTATGCTTATTGAAAAAGGAGCTGATGTAAATAAAAAGGTAGGAGCAAGAGGCGAAACAGCATTAATGGCTGCTGCTCAAAAAGGGAATGCTGAAATGATACAGTTGTTGCTTGAAAGTGGTGCCCAAGTTAATATGCAAGATAATTGGAATGCAACAGCTCTTATATATGCTGTTAAGCAATATTGGGACTTATATACAGGGAGTAAATTAGATTCAAATACAGCAAAAGATCTTAAAAATAGTATTGAACTATTAATTAAACATGGCGCCAGTACGAGCATTAAAGATCAATCTGGTAACAGTGCTGAAACATATGCTTCTCAAGTTCCAGCTCTTGAGTCTATTCTAGAAGAAGCTAAAGAGCAGCCAATTGAAACTACGCAAATGTTAGCTAATAGGTTGATATTTTTAGCATATGATCTTACGGTACTACGATTAAGCATACGTGCATAAATAATTAAGGGGTAGACTAAGGGGAGAGGGATAAATATGCACAAATTATGTATGTGTATACTTATTATTTTTTTAGCTGTTTGGTCTGTAGGTATATATACATATAAGCTTGGCATAGATAGAGTAACGCCACGTCTTGTACAGAAATTACTAAAAACAGAAAAAATATATAGAGTAGGTGTTGTTACTAATCAAACAGGCAAGAATAGTCTGGGACAAAGTACTGTTACTGTTTTACGTGATAAAGGGTTTACCGTAACGGTAATCTTTGTACCAGAGCATGGACTTGACGGCAATGTGCCCGCAGGAGAACATGTTGCTTCAGGACGTGATGCAAAAACCAGTGTTCCAGTAGTAAGCCTGTATAATAAACAGTATAGCGGTAAAGAAGGCCGTTTACGGTGCATAGCACGCTATAAAGAAGCATTTGATATTTTGATGTTTGATCTGCAAGATGCCGGTATGCGGCATTATACGTATATTTCTACGCTGTACGATATACTGTATAGTGCAGCAAAGCTAGGTAAACCGGTGGTAGTGCTCGATAGACCGAACCCTTTAGGTATGCGCATGGAGGGTCCTTTAGTAGATCCTAGTCTTACTTCTTTTATTTCATATGTTTCTATACCAGTGCGTTATGGTATGACTATGGGCGAGCTTGCACGGTATTATAATAGGTATCTCTTAGATAATACTGTTAATGTAGCGGTAATTCAGCTTAATGGGTATCAGCGTGGTCAAAAGATTAGCCCATGGCTTGCACCATTATCACCTAATATCCCGACGTATATTTCATGTTTAGGGTATAGTTTTCTTGGACTAATGGGGGAGTTAACTCCCCTTGATGTTGGGGTAGGAACTAGTATGCCATTTCAATGCATTGCACTTCCTCGTGAGCAGCGCATAAGTATTCAGTTTTGGACAGAACTACAAAGGATACTGCAAGAATTTTCTATAGAGAGTATGTTGCTGAGTTATTATAGTGAACGTAAAAAGATATATTATCAAGGGCTTAAGATTGCTATCCCTGATATTAATACTTGTCCTAGTATACGAACAATACGAGCACTGTATAGCTTTTTTACTACTCATGGTGTTGTGCTACACTCTAGTGCCATGCTTGATAAAGCACTGGGAATTTGTTTTGAGCAGTTGGTAGGTAATGCTCGTTCTTATAAAGATGCAGTGCGTAAGATTAATAGTGATCTTACTAATTTTTTTCAAAAAGCTCGCTCAGTTTTTTTATATACTCCTGAACCGCATATTATCTACGAACATGAATAAGGGGTGAGAGTGTTAACTCTCACCATACAGTGTTTATATACTGTTTACGCGCGTGTTGTACGAGAAGTATTTGTTGAAGAACATGCAGTGACTGTTCTTGATGAAGCTGTCTTGTTTCTACGTGGTGCTTTTGCCGTAGTAACAGTTTTAGCGTGAGGCTTTTCTTTTTTAAGTGCTACACGTGGTGTAGAGGTAGATTGCTTCTCTTTTTCAGTAGAAGTTGTATCTGTTTTTGCGACGGTTGTACGAGTAAATTTATTATTACTTCCTAAATATGCTAGAAGTACTGTTTCAAATTCTTTTGTTGCCCCCACTAAATCGTCAGTTACCTTTTTGCCATCTTTATAAAAAGCAAATGTTGGAAGTCCTTTGATGCCTTTGGCAAGCTCAGGACTATCTTCGGTAGAAATAGCAGCTAATTTTATTTTGCCTTTATATTTTGTAGCACAGTTACCATACGTGCCTGCAATCCACGTACAAGCTCCACACCAATCTGCATAGTATTTAACTGCTACTGGTACAGAGCTTTGTAGTACTTCTTTATCAAATTCTTCTTGAGTACGAATATTAACAACATCAGGATATTCTTCTTGAGTACTACTCTTACTGGTAGAGCTACCAGTGTGAGGTTTATCCGCATAGATACCAAACGGGACCAGTAAAAGTACTAGCGAGAGTCCTGCTCCTAGTTGCTTTAAACGAAGTGAACATTTCATAATTCCCCCTAAGGTTTTAGAGTTAGTAAAACTATTTTAGTGTAGCTTAAGAGTACCATTGCGTCAAAAGCAAGGGTTTTATAATTATTGTTACAATCTGAATTATAGATACTTATTGTCCTTTAAAAAAATACTATCTTTATGAACTAAAATGTATTATGAATTTTAATTGAAAATAAAAGCATAACCTGCTAAAGTAGGTATACGATAGTTCAATATAAAAAAATCAAAATAGAAAATATTTTATAAATTGAGAGCTCTCAAAGAGTATACTTTTTAGAGAGAAGTATAAGCTTTATGGGTTCTTGTTTGTATCGGAGTTATAGGTATGATAGGAAGCCAGAAAAGTTCTTTTGAGGGGTTATGCGTTGTCAAACGGAATGGTATACAGACTGCTTTAGATATAGATAAAATACGACGTACTATAGAGCAGGCTACACAAGGATATGACTTATCTCTATCTACTGATTTGCTTGTACAAGAAGTAGTAAAAACTATATTTGATGGTATTACTACTGAAGATATAGAAAAAGCAATGATGCTTGCTGCTGCTGCCTGTATCGAAAAGGATCCTGATTATGCTGTAATAGCAGCGCGATTATTATTGCAAAAGCTTAGAAAAGAGGTCATACCAACGCATAAAGTAATAACAGCAGAAGAATATAAGACTGCTTTTAAAAGGGCTATTACGAGCGGTGTAGAAGCTCATTTGCTTGATGCGCGTATGCTTACGTTTGATTTAGAGTATTTAGCACAAGTGCTTTGCCCTGAACGTGATGCTCTTTTGGGCTATGTAGGTCTTTTTACGTTATATGAGCGTTATTTACTAAAAATTGATAATCGACGAGTAGAGCTTCCGCAACTATTTTGGATGCGTATAGCAATGGGGCTTGCGTTGCAAGAAGCAAATAAAGATCAGTGTGCACGTGAGTTTTATGAAGTACTTTCAACATTGCGATATACCCCTTCAACACCAACGTTATTTCATGCAGGATTTCCTATTGCGCAATTAAGTTCGTGCTTTTTAACTACTATTGAAGACGATTTACATCATATTTTTAAGTGTCTTGGTGATAATGCACAGTTGGCAAAATGGGCAGGTGGTATAGGTACTGATTGGACAAATATACGAGCCACAGGATCACGTGTTAAAAGTATAAAAGCTACCAGTCAAGGTGTTGTTCCATTTTTAAAAATAGCTAACGATATAGTCGTTGCCATTACAAAGACCGGTATTCGACGGGGTGGAACGTGTGTCTATCTTGAAGTATGGCATTTTGATATAGAAGATTTTTTAGATTTACGACGTAATACCGGTGACGAGCGCCGTCGTACCCATGATATGAATACGGCAGTATGGGTACCAGATCTTTTTATGAAACGGGTACAAGAAGATGGGACTTGGACACTTTTTTCTCCTGAAGAAGCCCCTGATCTTCATCATATTTATGGACGTGCATTCGAAAAAACGTATCAAGAATATGAACTACAAGCACAATCAGGTAAACTACGCCAATATAAAGTAATTTCTGCGCAACAACTGTGGCGTAAAATGCTCAGTAGGTTATTTGAAACTGGTCATCCTTGGATAACATTTAAAGATCCCTGTAATATTCGTTCACCACAAGATCACGCAGGTGTCATACATAGTTCTAATTTATGTACAGAAGTTACTTTAAATACGAGTGCTCAAGAGACAGCAGTCTGTAATTTAGGATCTCTTAATTTATCACGTCATGTGTCTGATGGAAAGCTTAATACAGAATTACTGCGATCTACGATTAAAACAGCCGTTCGTATGCTTGATAATGTTATTGATCTGAATTTTTATCCAACGGTTGAAGCGCAGACATCTAATAGTAAGCATCGGCCTATCGGACTCGGTATCATGGGCTTTCAAGATGTACTTTTTAAGCTAAATATACCTTTTGATGATGCACGAGCACTCGAGCTTGCTGATAATTTAGGAGAATACGTAGCATATTATGCTATTGATGCATCTTGCGATCTTGCTCGTGAACGTGGTGTATATAGTTCGTATTATGGTTCTAAATGGGACCGCGGTATTTTTCCTCTTGATACTATTGGCTTATTAGAACAGGAGCGGGGGGTTACTATAGATGTTTCACGTACAAGTACTCAAAACTGGAAAGGGCTTAAAGAAAAAGTACGTCAATATGGTATGCGTAACTCTAATGTAATGGCGGTAGCGCCAACTGCTACTATTTCTAATATTGCAGGATGTTACCCATCTATTGAGCCAATATTTAAAAATATATATGTTAAAGCAAATATTTGTGGTGAATTTACTATAATTAATCACTATTTAGTAGATGAGCTTAAAAAATTGAGTTTGTGGTCCCAAAATATGCTTGACCAAATTAAGTATTACGATGGAGATTTAGCAAACATAGCAGTATTACCTGCTTCAATTAAAAATAAGTATAAAACAGCATTTGAATTAGATCCTGAATGGCTTATACGTATTACTGCTGTACGAGGTAAATGGATAGATCAAAGTCAATCGCATAATATTTTTATGCGCGGTACTTCTGGAAAAAAATTACATGATATTTATTTTACTGCATGGCGGTGTGGCCTTAAAACATTGTATTATTTGCGCACGCTGGCTGCAAGTCAGATAGAAAAATCAACATTGGATGCAGCTCAGTTTGGTTTTACACAAAAACGTTCGTATGTGTTTGATATTACTTCAACACAAGAGTCCCCAGATGGGCGTGAACAGCAAGCATGTAATCTTGATGATCAGACATGTGAATCATGTCAATAACTTTATAAAGGTGGCATATGGCAATTATTAATAATAATGCAAAAACTGATCCTAATAAAATATTACCGCTTCATTATCCATGGGCCCGCCAACACTATAAAGATAGCGTTGCTAATAATTGGACACCTGAAGAAATACCTATGCAGCATGATGTAGAGCAATGGAAGTCTGCACAGCTGCTTTCGGGTGCAGAGCGACGTTTAATTTTATGGAACCTTGGTTTTTTCGCAACAGCAGAATCTCTTACTGCCAATAACTTAGTGCTTGCGGTATATCGACATGTTACTAATCCAGAATGTCGCCAATATCTTTTGCGACAAGCGTTTGAAGAAGCAATTCATACAGATACGTTTATCTATTGTTGTGATACATTAGGATTAAATCCGGATGAAATTTACACCATGTATCTTACAATACCATCTATTAAAGATAAAGATGATTTTGTAGTGCATTTAACCTCTGCAATTTTAGATCCTCATTTTATACCAGAAGGGCCAGAAAATATTAAACGCTTTATTCATGATCTTGTTGGCTACTATGTTATTATGGAAGGAATTTTCTTTTATGCCGGCTTTGCTATGATGCTTGCGCTTAAGCGTCATAATAAGATGGTAGGAGTTGGCCAACAATTTGAATATATTATGCGTGATGAAAGTTTACATTTGGCGTTTGGCAGCGACCTAATTAATACTATTGTTGCTGAAAATCCTATTATTTGGACGTTTGAATTTCAGGAAGAAATAGTAGCTCTTATCCATAAGGCAGTTGAACTTGAAAAACGGTATGCTTATGACGCATGTCCTAATGGCTTACTTGGTATGAATGCTCGGCAATTTTCTGACTATGTAGAGTATATAGCCGATCGTCGCCTTGAGCGCATTGGATTGCCACGTCAATTTTTTAAAGAGAATCCGTTTAGCTGGATGTCACAAGCTACTGATTTAACAAAAGAGAAAAATTTCTTTGAGACACGCGTAACAGAATATCAAATTGCAGGTGCACTACAGTGGGATTAAAAATAGGGGAAATTCTTTCCCCTATTTTTTAACTATTAAAATATTTTTTAATATTATTCTTAAGTGTAGAATATGTAGTAGAATTCGTAGGTGATCCATGACTTAAAATTTTACTGCCATTTTTATAATACACATAAGTCGGTAGGCTATGTATTCCTTGTTTATCGGCAAGATTTTTAAAAAGAGAATAATCAATTTCAATAAAAGTAATTGCTGCAGCTTTAAACTCTTGAGCAAGCTTCTCAAACTGCGCTTTAGTATTATTACATGTTCCACACCATGATGCTGTATAGCGTACAAGAGTAGCATGTGTTGTTTGCTTTGTATAGTACTCAAAGAGAGCAAAAGGGTCTTTTCCAGCAGCTGCGGTAGTAAAATATATAACGTTTGCAGAAAGAGCATTTATCAGTAGATTAAGGCTTAAAACTGCTATTGTTATAGAGTGTAGTATTTTCATAATTAAAAACCTCATAGATAAAATTAAATTCCGAAATAGCGCCGTACCGTGTGTCGTAGACTGGTAAGTGTAGGTGCACTATAGGATCGATATACTTCTTTGCCGTTACTATAATATACAAGTACTGGTGTTGTCTTAATAGTATAAAATGTAGCAATCTCAGGATAGTGCTGTGTGTTAACAGATATAAAATGCACTTTACCAGAGCAAAAGCGCATAAACGATAGCGTTGCTTGATTATAAAATAATTCTTTTAACAGACAATACGTACATGAGACCGGTGCAAAAAAAGCAACAGTAAATTTTTTACGGTCTTTAAGTAACGCCTGAAAAATATAAGTACCCTTTGTAGGGTCTTCTGTCAAGCTAGTAAGTGCTATAAATTTGGCTTGTATACTAGTAAAAGATACTATACTACACAGCACTATTTTCAGGCGCATACACTTTATTTTAGGTACTTTAATTTTGTAGTATATGCAATACTAGGATTAAAAACAAGAAGGTATTCTTACGGCACCGGTAACAGAGGTAAAGGCCACGCATGTTTTGGCGTAGAAAATACCAGCGGGTCACCTGCTATTTTAAATAATAATCTTAGTATAGCATAATTATTTTGCGCATACGTAATTGCGTACCATACAGGTGTATGACCATGGTTATTATAAACTGCTATAAGCTCTGGATATTTACTTACAAGATAGAGAATAAAATCAATATCGTTATTAATAATTGCTTGATGCAATGGCGTATTACCATTTGCATTGCGTAGATATTGAATGAGTGGTGATCTTGTTGCAAGCACTTTTTTTTCACGTAACGACGCATATATACTTGTTTTATATACTTTGCGTTTAAGTTTTATAAATTTGCACAATAATCTGCGCAAATACTTATTTTTACTATTACGAGCAATTTGTAGGGGAGTTATATTTTGATTATTACGTGCGTAGTAATCTGCTCTAGCTTTTAATAATAATAATATAACTTTAGCATTACTCTGTTGCATAGCAACATGCAAAGGTGTATCTCCTTGACAGTTTTTGCTATGTACTGCCAAAGGATTATTTTGAATAATTCGCTCAATAGCTTTATAATCTTGTACTATTATTGCCTCATGCAAGGTACTTATATGTGAAGAAGCTAAATAGTTATCAGAAAACCATGTATACTCAAAGTTTGATATATCTTCTAGCTCGTTAGTAGATTCATAAATTGGTCTTCGAGCATGACGCAAACTAATTGCTTGTTGCTGCTGTTCATACGTAACAGCACACAAAAATATCGGTAATAAAAATAAATTAATATATAAAAGATAATAATGTATGAAAATAAGAGAAGGCATAGGAATTCTCATTGCGTAATAGTCTGTTCTTACTGTATATAATTGTAAACAAGAAAAAACAGCATGTATAGTAACTCTTTTTTTTACTCTATTAGTTATGTCATACTTCTTCACGAAATAGTATACTCCAATAAAAATATTCTTAGTTAGTGCTCTGATATGCTTACGTTTAAGAAAGTACAGTACGTACCATTTTCATATTCAGGTTTAGTAGTGCTTGTAGGAGATATTGGAGGGACTAACAGTAATTTCGGTATTTTTGATCTTACTGCTACACAGCTGCGTCTTTTAGTGTCATTGCATTTTAAAAGTCAGGAAATTACTGATTTTCCTGGAGTAGTAGATGATGTTTTAACGTATATTAAATCTCTCTATAATATATCTATTAAATATGCTTGTATTGGTTCAGCGGGCATTGTATATAATCAAGGTGCTTATTCACGACCTACTAATTTATCTTTTACTATTGATGCTCATGAAATTAAGCAGCGTACAAATATAGAGACGTTATTTTTAATTAACGATTTTGAAGCGGTAAGTTTAGGTATTGATAAGCTAGCGCCTGAAGATATTGTGGTAATTAACCATGGTACTCGTTATGAGCTTGCGCATCAAGCATGTATTGGTGCAGGTACAGGGCTTGGTAAATCTATTATGGTCTGGGATCGTCATTTACAACGCTATATAACTATAGCATCTGAGGGAGGACATGCTGATTGTGCCTTTCAAACTGAACAAGAATTCGCATTAGGTCAATTTATACAAAAAACTGAAAAGCGAGTAGCACGTATTTCATGGGAAGATATTCTTTCAGGCAAAGGGATTCAACGCATTTATACATTTTTAGGGGTATATCATGAAAAAAAATACCCAATAACTCCTATAACACAACATATTGCAGAATTTAATTTTGCTCCTGATAAGATTTCCTATTATGCACAACAGGATGAGCGCTGTAAGGACACCTTTTTACTGTATCTTACTTTTTATGCGCGATGTGGTAAAAACTTTGTTTTAGATACGCTTGCCCTTAATGGTTTATATATAGCAGGAGGTATAGCTGCTCGTAATGTAAACATGTTTTTTCATCCTTTATTTAGAGAAGAGTTTCTTAAATGTAACAAGCATAGAGAAATGCTTACTAAAATACCTATTTATGTTATTGCTGACTATAACGTAAGCTTATATGGTGCTGCACAGTATATACTGTTACAACTGCAGCAACAAAGGATAGTGTTATGAAACATATAGATTTTAGTTATGAAAAAACTGCACTTATCGCTCATGATAAGCTACAGGAACTAGCATTATGTGTACGGGGCGAAATAGACCGTGTACGTCATATGCTTGAAACAGGCTATGCAACAGAGTACGCATCAGTTAATGTTCCTGCTGATACTAATTCATTACATGAAATTAAACAAGTAATAGCAGAAAAGTTGGTATTAAATCCAGCTATAATTGTGCTTGTTGGTATAGGCGGGTCCAGCTTAGGAGCTCAAGCACTTATACAAGCTCTTTTTGGTGTGTATTATTTTAATCAACCAACAGGGAGGCAAATATATTGCGTTGATACGGTAGATGCGCATACCGTACAAACAGTGCTTACTAAAGTACAAAATGCTTTAAATAATCAGCAAAAAGTATTAATAATTATAGCAACTAAATCGGGAACAACTATAGAAACAGTAGCAAGTGGAGCACTTTTTATTGATCTTCTTTATACGTATTATACTGACGCACATGACTATATTATTGCTCTTACCGATAAAAACTCGCCATTATATATGCGTGCTCAACAATTACGATGGACTATACTTGAAATTCCACCATTAGTCGGCGGAAGATTTTCAGTACTAACTGCTATGGGATTATTACCATTAGGGCTTTTAGGAGGCGATATAGCAGCAATGCGAACAGGTGCGCAACATATGCTTTTACGGTGTCTTAACACTACTATTGACCAAAACCCTGCAGCGTTAAGTGCTCTTTTGCTGTATTCTTGGTATCAAGCAGGCAAAACTATCCATGACATGTTTTTATTTTCGCCAGTATTAGAAAATCTTGGCAAGTGGTATCGTCAGCTTATAGGTGAGAGTATTGGTAAACAATATACCTGTACTCAGAAACTTATTGAAATAGGGATTACACCCACGGTATCTATTGGCACTACCGATTTACACTCAGTTGCACAGCTTTATCTAGGTGGCCCACGTGATAAAGCTACTACATTTGTATATGTAGAAAAGCCACGTGCATTTATAACAGTTCCTGAAGGGCCGCTTACACCAGTTGGTTCTCTCGTGCAGGGACACTCGTTACATCATATTATATCTGCTACGTTTCAAGGTACTTGTGCAGCATATGTACAGGATCAGCGACCTTTTGCCGTAATAACTTTACCTGATATAAGTGAATATATTTTAGGTGAATTTATGCAATTTAAAATGCTAGAAATTATATATTTAGCTGCTTTGTGGGCTATTAATCCTTTTGATCAGCCAAATGTAGAGCGGTATAAGCAGGCTACACGAGCTATTTTAGAAAGTGAAAATTAGGGTGTTATTTATTGGGTATAACTGGTGATTTGACATGACGTAAATGAATACCAGCATTATATAAAAGTAGTAAGCAAGAAGACCTGCATCGTTACAATAATAAAAAATATATATCTACTAATTTCTATTTCTAGTCTTGATGCCTATTAAGCCGTACAGTATTATTAACTGCAGTAATATATTTTAATTGGTACTTAAAGAAAGCAGTATAATGCAAAAGTGTATTATTAGTTGTATGTATTTTATAGTGCATGGTATAGCCATTGTACCAATAATAAGTATGCACTTAGATAATAAAACGCCTAGAACACATATAACAAAGCCATGCTTTTCAACGCGCTTATTTAACCAATTATTTTATTCTTCTGAAGATCGACATTTGTGCTTTAGAGCTGCTTATTTGCTTTCCAGACCCGAAACAGTACTACAGGGACAAACATTATTAGAACAAGCGGTACCGCGTAATCATCTAGCACAAATTATGCTGAGTAAATGGTATGCACAGCAACAGCATGCAAATGCTGACGCTATTTTATCAGCTGCGCTCTATCATCCTAACGTTAGCCCAGAAGCATACTATTTGTATGCTTTAAGATTGTTTCAACAAGAAAACTATGCTGCATCCTTTCCAGAACAAGTCTATTTTTATGCATATCATGCAGTGGGTCCGCATCGTTTATCTTTTTATAGAAAGAATCAAGAATATACCCAAGATTATTACCATTTATCTGCATTAAAGCTTCTTGCTAAACTTTGCCATGATGGTATAGGAACAGAACAAAATAGAAAGTGCGCTCAACAATTATATACTTTAGCTGCTTTAAGTGGAGATCCTGAAGCGCTATATGCTCTTGGTCAGCTCTATTATATACAGGGTGACTATGCTAAAGCATATACGTATTATAAAAAAGTTGCTCATACCGATTATACTCTTGAAGATGGCGATGCTACAGAGAATGCATATATTGAGTACATAAAACAAGCGGCAGCGTGGTCGGAACGCCAAGCTCTTTTAAATAATGGAATGGCATGCTTTCAGCATCCTACGAATGCACAGAGTTTAGACAGAGCATTTGCTTGTTTTTCTCAGTTAGTAAAGGATCCATGGGTATATTCTTATGATTGTGTACTTCAAAATACGGCACTTCAGAAAATTATATCTTTAGCACTTACTTATAAAAATATTTCAGCACGCTGTTTTTTAGCACAGCTTTTTTATACTGGTTTATACGCTATTGATAGATCATACAATGCAGCACAGCAATGGGCAAAGTTGGCAGTACAGTTATTTATAGATAATCCCTCTAAAGAACTGTTTGATCAACTTAAAGATGCTCAAATACCTGTTATATTACACAGAGCAATGGACCAAGATAATGATACTGTAGCTGCTTTAGCTGTAGGTAAAATGTGGTATGTGGCATTGAGCAATAAGTGGAATATGTCGTCTGAAAAAAAAGCACAAGTTGCTTTAAATAAAGCAGTTAAGCAGTGTAATGAGGCAAATATATGGCTTGGCAAATTATTTTACTATAAAAAAGACTATGAAAACGCATTTTATTATTACCGTAACTTCTTAAAGGATACATCTGCTGAGTATGATCAGGCGTTAGATGGCATTGCAACGCTTGCTGAAGATGGATATGTTAAAGCAATCGCTTGGATGATTAAGTATTATGCGTATCAAGCCAAAGAAAGTAAAAATTATACTAAAGTCTTAACAGTTATGCAGCCGCTCAAACAAAAGTTGAGCTCTAACCTTTGGCGTCAACTATGTAATGAGCGCGTAGTGCAATTATTAGAAGAGCTTGCACAGATATCTAATAATTCTGAACTTAATTATATCGTTGGGGTATGTATTTACCGCAATGAAAAAGATCTTGCATTACGAGATGAGAAAGCGCCGTTCTATCTAAATAAAGCAGTTGAGTGTGGCCACGTACAAGCCGCGTATGATCTTTTAGATTTCTATATGTTTGATAGTACAGATATGTCACTTTCCCATATAAAAACAGCGTTAGAACAAGCAACCAAGAGTATGCAGGAAAACTTTGAGCGGTTATCGAACATTTTTGAGAATTTTGAGCAGCGTGCATATACAACGCATCCTGAGATTTTACTGATACTTGCTGAAATATACATGAAAGAGCAGGTAAACTTATATGCCCGCGCTTATAAATGTCTTGTGCACGCAGCTTTACAGGGAGTTTCTACAGCAGAACAAGCATTACTAAAAATATGTTTAAGTACACATATTTTTAGTTTTTTTAAAAGCTATCCTGACTATATTAATAATAGTGAAGTATTAGCACTGTTTATGCGTATTAACCCAGAACAACTACTTAAAGTATGCTCTAAACAGTTTATACAGCAGCTAGAACCTAAACAACAAATAGCACTATGTTGTACGCTATTAAAACTAATATCAAGCTCTGATGTATGGCACATGTATACTACCACGGCTGTATATGCTTTTAGTGAAAATCTTGCTGCAACTACTGGTGATTCTGAACTTAATTATTATTTAGGAAAAGCAATATATCTGTATAGTAGCTATAAGACAGTACATGAGCGTCTTAATCATGCTCAAAAATATATTGACAAAGCAATACAGGAAAATGGACCATATACATTCAGAGCATTATGTTTGCTTATGCATAGTGCTAGTCAAAAGATTGATGCTGAAAACTTTATCACCGTGCTTGATATAGAAAGCCGTCTTTTAGAAGAAGCTAAAAAAATAAATACTATACATGGCGATACTGCAGAGCTTTTGCTTTTTCGCAACTCTATATACTCGCTTGAGCGACAGGCTCAAGAGGGTAACGGTTATGCGCTCTATTGTCTAGCATTAGCTTTAGAAAAAGGTATTAGGGGAATTATAGAGCCTGATACACAGAAAGCGCTTGACTGTATTCTTCAAGCATCACACCAAGGCAACACGTATGCTTCGATTTATCTTGGTATGCATTATTTAGCACAAGAACACAACGAGGAGGTTTTTGAAAAAGCGTTCTCTTATTTTGTTAAAGCATGTTCGCAAAAACAGTGTAAACTTGAAACGGCTAATGAACGCGCTTATACTCTTGCGCTTGAAGGACTTAAACAATTGAGTGAATTACAATATTTACCTGCTTGTTATAAAGTTGTTTGCATACTTGCTCAAAATAGTGAAATAGATATGGCACTTGATTACTTTGAACATGCTGAAAAACTATTTCAAGAGAACGTATCTAATAAAGATAGTGTAAAAGATTTAGTATATTCTTCAGGAGCATATGCTATTGCTGAACAATTAGCACGTAATAGACATGTTCGAGCTTGTTATCTATTAGGTTGTCTGCATACATATCGTTCTACTTCCGGTAAAAATATCATTACAGCCAGTAACGTCGTGGAATTACAAAAAGGTTTTGACTATTTTAAAAAAGCTGAAAAGTTAGGTCAAGAACTTAAAAAAAATGATCAGAGTGAGCTAGCAGCAGGTTTAGCGTATTATTATTTTTTTCAACAGCAAGATATGACCCAAGCACATAAGTATGCACATAATGCATTATATTATAATAAGAATCATCCTCAGGCGTGTTGCGTGCTTGGATTACTTTATTTGAAAGGTTGTGAAGAATTGCATGGTCAAGATGCGGTAGAAAAAGCTTTAGCATTGCTTACACAAGCGGCAGATAATAATGATATTACAGCGCAATCAGTATTGGGAAATGCGTATTGGCATGGAGAACAAGTACCATTAGTATGTGGAGGTACTATTGCTCAAAATCGTTCTAAAGCTCTTGAATATTTACGTAAAGCGGCAGCTCAAGAAGATACTGAAGCAATAAAATTTTTACAAGAAATAGGTGATGAAATATGTTTTAATTCTCTTGAGGAAGCTCAACAGCATTATAAAGATAACGTGCAAAACGGAGATGGTGAAACACTCTATAAACTTGGTAAAATTGCTTATCATTATCAGCGATATGAAGATGCACTTTCGTATTTTACTCAAGCAATTAATAAAGAACATGTTCTAGCATTGTGTTTTTTAGGTACTCTGTACCTTACCGGCAAAGGAGTTGCGTACTCTGCTGAAATAGCACATAGTTGCTTTGCTAAAGCTTGTGCTGTTATGAAAGAAATTGGTGTAGAAATAACCGATACTACTATAGCTATACAAGGTTTGCGAAAATTAGCCCAAGCAGGGCATAGTATGTCTTCGTATTATTTGGCAGCCCATTTTTGTAAATTAGGTACTGCTAAAGCACTTCAAGAGGCAAAAAAATTCTTTAAGCAGGCAGAATTTAGTAGTGAGAACGTTAGTAGTAATCCTGAAATAACCAATTTAGTTATGGTATCAGACTGTTATCCTGCATTTCTAGAACATGCTGATAAAGAAGAGAGCGATCCAGAGTTACTCTATATTTTAGGTGTATCGTTATTAAAGCGTGCTCAGGCTGGATCTATGGTAATAGGTAATCCATTTGACCAAATTACTAGTTTTCAAAAAGCGATACAGTGTTTTAAAAAGGCAGCAAAACAGGGATATAAAGAAGCTTTACCATATGTATTATCAACAGAGTATAATCTAGCAGGTATCTACAAAGACAACCATCAATATAATCAAGCAGAAAATATATATAAGGAGCTTGTAGCACGTAATTATAAGCTTGCTCAGAGAGAACTTGCAGACTTATATCTGAAAGAAAAAGGGACAGAGCATACTGGTAAAGAAGGTATTCTTTATGGATTTCAGCTTTTAAAACAATTAGCGAATCAAGGTGATTCTGAGGCTCAATCTATAGTAGGAATGTTATATTATAATGGGCATGCTGATGTTATTTCTCCTAATTTCAAGCAGGCGTTAGCTTATATTATTCAGGCTGCCGAGCAAAATGAGCCAGATGCATGCCGTGTATTAGGATGCTGGTATGCAAGAGGGGGTAATGGACTACAAAAATCTACAAATAAAGCTTTCCATTTTTTGAAAAAAGCTTATAGTGCACATTTGCCTGAGGTAGCATTTGGTCTTGGTGTATTACTGTATGATCAAAATAGATATAAAGAAGCATACGGGTACTTTCAGGAAGCAGTAGATAAAGATGCAAAGATGGCATTGCTGTATTTAATAAAGATGTATGCCGAAGGATTAGGTGTTCACCAATCGCCTGATCAAGCGCTTAATTATTTTCAACAATTAATCAAGTTTGTTGAGCATAGTAATGATCAAGATGGAGAATCAATGCTTGTAGATGAAGCAAAAAGGCTGAGTATTATCGAGACACTTATTAGTCTCGATAATAGTACTGTTTTTAAACAGCGTAAATGGCATCTTATAGCTCGCTGGTTTTATAATTGTGCGTATAAAGGAAAAAGTAAAGATACGTATGAGATGGCTCGTACTCGTTTTGATGGCCTTGAACAACTGAAGGAGAATATGCCCGCGCTTTGCCTTAAAGCACGTTTGGCAGTAGAAGAAGGATTGTGCAAAGTAAATGCAGGAGTATACTCTGAAGAAATCGTAACTCTTTGCCGAGAAGCAGTAATGTGTATTACTAAAGTAATTAAAAATGGTGGCATTAGTAAGACCGGTGAATATACCTGCTCTGAATTAAAAGAAGCTATTGAGAGTGTAGACTCTTATTTGCAAAGGATTATAATAGCACTGGTATATCAAATACCTTACCAACAAAAGATAATAGAACTTCATCAGATTTTTGAAAAAATATGTAAATATTCTCAAATTTAAATGGCAAGATGATACTATTGTATTTTTTATAATTCTATTATAGATTAAAATTAAAGCATAAGGGGGGAAAGGTATATGAAGTATTATGTTGGGATTATGCTCATTATGGGTAATATAGCGGCAGGATTATTTTCTTCTCTTGTAGCCTATAATTGCTGTAATAAAGATGTTACCTGTATGTCAGACCGTGAATTAAACGCATATCGTGCAGGATTACGTATTGCAGTTGACCCGTATATCCAGTGGTTGCGATATATAGAGGGACCAGTAGGACCTTTTAGTCTTGAAACAGATAGATGTAGATGTACATATGCTGAAGGATCATGTGACCTTTACTCCTGTGAAAAAGGAGCATATACGTACATGAATATGCAGTTATAGTAGTAAAATGCAGCAGTTATAATAATATAACTGCTGCATTTTAATTTTTTTACTTATGTACAAGAGCCAAATCGTAATTGGCCATTACAGTTATTAATAGTATCATGACTACTTAAGGCCTTAAAGAGATAGGCAGATTTATAGGCACCTTGTTTGGTACGACAATAACACCACAGTGTGTCTTGTCCAAAGGCAGGAACCGCTCCTAATTGACAATCATAGCAACTTTGTCGATACGGGCCATCAGGAAGCCCTTCCCAACAGTCGCCATATTTTAATGTACCCCAACAGTTATTAATATCTTTAACCGGTTCAGGAAGTTTTAATGATGTTCTCTTGTAGCCACCTCGTGGGTCATTACAACGACAGGTTAAAACGTTATTTTCTACCTTACAATTTGAGCATGATTTTTGATACGGACCTCTTGGCATTTGTTGTCCAGCGCTTATAATACCGCCCGCGCTCAAGCATAAAAATACTAGTATATATTTCATAGTATTTCCTCTTTTAAAAATTATAATTATATTAAATTTTATTATATTAAATTTTCTAATAGAAAATCAATATCTTAGCATACAATAAAAATATAACTAGTGTGCGCGTTTTAGTCTTTTTGTTGGTATACGAGGTTGTATAGTAAATTGCTGATCGCCCACAATACCATGAATTTGATAGACAGATGGTTGAGTGTTCTGTGTATTTGATGAAAGTGCACTGCTTGTCAGAATAGTAGTTGATGACTGAAGAGGAAGGCAAAAATTATGAGATAGTGTTGTATGAGTAATGGTACTACGTGCTAAAAGAGAGCGCAAGTGCTTATAGTGAGAATTTTTTTGCCAAGCCGGACAATACACATGATTTATAAGCTGTTTATTGGCTAAAAGAGCGGCTAATGTAAACGCTGCCTTTGATGGTTTTAAAAGCACTAAATGGGTAATGTTCGAGCATCCTGCTTTTTGAGCGAGTAAGGGCAGTAAGGTATACTGTATCCATGAACGAAGTGCCTGATAAGTGCTTCTTGTAAGCGTTCCATGTTCAATAATCACTGTTTCGTAGGGGGTGATAATAAGGGGGACACAAGTATTGGGGCCATAGGCAACTGTTATATACTCTTCAATAGGACGTGCTAAAAAACTTGTACTAGCTATTATTATACCAAATAAAAGAATACATAGAGCGAAACTGTTATAGGTAAGAGTACGTAGTTTTTGTGCGTGTAAGCAACCAAAGCTGATTATTAGTATAAGTACACTTATTAAAGGTCCACTATAACGTATACTAATGAGCCATGTTAACGAACCATAACGCATACACCAAAGCCATAGCGAGCTTGTATATTCTAAAAGCACTAGTAAAAACGTGTTGGGAATACAAAGTAATTCAGTAAAAAATGTAAGCAAAGATAGCAAAAGAAAGCATGTGAGAACGGGACTAAAAATAAAATTACCGATAAAACTCATGGAGGAAAATGGCAAACCCCATGCTATGCTTATGGGCAATGAACAAAGAGAGATAAAAAGCTGCAGTTGAATAAAAAATACTAATTTATTTTTTATATTGCCAATAAAATTTTTCATAATTATGAGTGTAAGTTCTTTTATGTATTTTACAAGAAGTGCTACTACTATATTAGTACTCTTTTATTTTGTGCAAACAGAAAGGTTTAAGAAGGGGTATGAGGGGTCAATTGTTTAGCTTCTAAATTAAACGTGGTACATCCTTGGCGGTTGAGACTTTCAGTTATACGTGTAATTATTGTTGCTTCATCAGGATTAAAGGGGTTGTCAGAAATAAAAAGTTTTTGCAATCTAGTTAAAAAGATAAGCTCAAGAGGTAGTCTTTCAAGCTTATTCATAGACAGGTTAAGCTCTGTTAAGTTGCTAAGTTCTTTAATTTCATGAGATAGTTCAGTAAGTTGATTCATATGTAGATTAAGCCTAATTAAGTTCTTAAGCGCAAATACAGGACAAATAAGTCTAGTGATATAGTTATACGAGAGATCAAGATCTTGTACAGTGACTAATTCTCCTAATTCAACAGGTAAATGTATTAATCTATTATACGATAGGTCAATTTTAGTAACAGTATTGATATTAGTGATATTGTGAATCCCTCTAATATCTTCATATTCTTGAGTGTGTAATGAAAGGGTATTATCAGTGATAGTAAATTGTTTTCCTTCAATAAGTTGCTGATTAATAGTACCAACTCTAAGAGGTAATGAAGTACCGGTACTATTTTTATAGTGTCGTGCTACTTTTTGTATAAAATAAATATCTTTTTCATTGTCAGTATGCTTTTCTGGTAAAAACTCAGCATTAGGGTTAAGATATGGCTGAATATTTGCCCCAATACGATATGAAATATTAGGGTTAAGATGTGTATACCGAGTAATAAGTGCTGCACTAAGTGCTAAAGTAATTTTATTATCCTCTATAATGCCAAGAGCGTGGGCGGTACGCAAAAGAATGAGAACCTGATCAATATTATAAGTAAGCAACTCCTGTATTATTCGTGTATATATATTCTCAAGTGACTGGTCAGTTTGCTGGAGTGCACTTTTAACAAGATTAAAAAGTACGTGAGCTTGTTTGCTATTTGCCATAGGTAGTTTGATCTCTATCTCCTGTTGAGAAGGAGAGCGCAGTATTTTAAAGAGATGAAGAATTGAAGGATTTGGATATATCTTTCTGTTGTTATTCAACAGCACGCATACATTTCGTTTATGTGAGTCCTGTCGTTTTCTCGAAGATGGACCAGCCTCAGTTAAGTGACTAGGTGTATAGGGAGTTATTTCAAGCATAGAGAATGGAGGAGGTGTGCTAGAAGTCTTTGTATTATCCATAGAGTATATGGTAATACAAAGAGCTATTGTATAATACAGCACTAATATGTCTCGTATATATTTTTTCATAACTCTCCTTGGTAATTTTTATTATAGTACCGAAAAAAAAAGTATAAAGTTAAGATATACTGTATTTTAATAAGGAATAAAGATGAATATTGGTGGTGATCAAGCATATAAAGCTTTTTTAGAACATAAGGCATATAAGCTGAGGGTTAATAGCTTGCGTGCTACAACACAGGCTGGTTCAGGTCACCCTACATCATGTCTTTCTGCTGCTGATATTGTAGCTGCTTTATTTTTTTATGCAATGCGCTATGATCCCTATAATTATACACATCCTGATAATGATCGTTTTATTTTATCAAAAGGGCATGCTGCACCGTTATTATATGCCGCTTGGCATGAAGTAGGTGTTATATCAGACGAAGAATTAATGAGTTTGCGTCAATTTAATTCATCTTTAGAGGGGCATCCTACGCCACGATTTCCTTATGTACAAGCAGCTACTGGTTCATTAGGTCAGGGTCTTTCTATTGGTCTTGGTATAAGCTTGGCAGCACGGTTGCAACAGCGCACTTTTTATACCTATGTATTACTTGGGGATAGTGAAATTACTGAAGGGTCAATATGGGAAGCAGCAGAAATAGCTGCCTATTATACTATTGGTAATCTTATAGTGATTTTAGATAACAATCGTTTTGGTCAAGCAAATCAGGTTATTTGGAATCATGATGTTGAGCGTTACCAACGTATGTGGTCTGCATTTGGCTGGTATACGTTTATTATTAATGGTCACTCTATACCTGAAATAATAGAAGCGCTTGATAAAGCAAAACAAGTTCGTTCTCAACCGAGTATAATTATTGCAAAGACCTATAAGGGATACGGAGTTGATAGGCTTGAAGATCAAGAAAATTATCATGGACATGCAGTAAAAAAAGAAGAGCTGCCTGCAATGCTTAATCAGCTTAAGCATAGATTCTGGGCTGCATCACAAACTACTCGCAGTTATAGTTATACGTGGCATCCTACACACTTTTCTTCTCAAGAGCAACCAATAGAGGCGCGTAATTCTTTTCAAGATGAAATTCCGCTTCCTGCATATACGCAAGGTCAAATGCTTGCAACGCGCAAAGCATACGGACAATCACTAGCAATTTTGGGAAATTATAATAAAAAAATTATTGCTCTTGATGCTGAAGTTAAAAATTCTACCTTTGCTGAAATTTTCGAAAAAGAACATCCTGATAGATTTATCGAATGCTTTATTGCGGAGCAAAATATGGTGAGCATGGCTATTGGTCTGTGCTCACAGGGATTTATTCCATTTGTATCTACATTTGCAGCATTTTTTACACGTGCTTTTGATCAATTACGTATGAGTGCTATTAGTCGCGCTGCATTACGAGTGGTAGGTTCTCATGCAGGAGTATCAGTTGGAGCAGATGGGCCTTCACAAATGGGCCTTGAAGACATAGCGTTAATGCGGCTTTTACCTAATGCAATAGTGCTCTATCCAAGTGATGCTGTGAGTACCTATAAACTGATATGTTGCATGATACAGTATACACAAGGTATAAGCTATTTACGTACAACACGCGCAGAAACGCCCGTTATATATCATGAGACTGAAAATTTTTATATAGGAGGATGTAAAGTACTTAAGCATAGTGATCATGATAGAGTTGTAGTTATTGCTGCAGGAATAACGCTTTTTGAAGCGCTTGCAGCATATGAGCGCTTGCGTGCTGAAAATATTTTTATTGCCGTTATTGATTTATATTCAGTGCAGCCACTTGATGTAAAAACTGTACAAACTGTTGCAGAGAACGGTAGTAATAAGATTATTACTACGGAGGATCATTATGTAGCAGGTGGTATTGGTGAAGCAGTGCGCACTGCCCTTGCTCATACAAATATATCTGTATATTCGTGTGCGGTGCAGCAAATTCCTCGTTCAGGTACTTCCCAAGAATTACTTGCTTATGAAGAAATTAATGCAGATGCACTTATCAAATTAGTAAAACGAATTATTAGGTAACTCTACATAATGTATTCTTAATTTTAAGTATAATATTGCCTTTTTACTTATTTTTTGCTTATTCTCATCGATAAAAGAACGTATAGAATAAAAGGAAATGCATGAAAAAGAGTTTTATTATTACTATTATCTTTTTGTTTTTACGCTTGTATGCTGAAGTTGAAACTGTTCGAGAAGGGAGTTTAGATGCAAAGTTTGGGCAGCAAGGATTTGTCGTTACCGATTTTTTTGGTTGGAACGGTCAGGCTTTAGCTGCTACATTGCAAAATGATGATAAATTAATTGTCGTTGGTTCCACTACATATAAAGATAACCCTATTGAGCAGGCATTTGCTATTGCACGATATCTTAAAAAAGGTGTGCTTGACCATACATTTGGACAACATGGTAGAGTAATTACTCAATTTCCCCATTATAGTGCTCAAGCGTGTGCAGTAAAAGAACAAAAGGATGGAAAACTAGTAGTAGCAGGTTGTGCTACACCAAGTCAAGAAATGAGTACCTGTATATTTGCTATAACACGTTATAACCGTAATGGATCTCTTGATCAAGAGTTTGGACAGGCAGGTAAATCGTTCGTAAATTTTTTTAGCCATAAAGATACTGCCACTTGTTTAGCAATACAGTCTAATGGGAAAATACTAGTTGCTGGGTCTGCAGTACAGCCTAAAACAGGGGAACAAAATTTTGCGCTCGCACGTCTTAACTCTAATGGTACTCTTGACGAATCTTTTGGCAAAAAAGGTAAAATAATTACTGAATTTTTTGGGTTTTGTGATGGTATACAACAAATTGCACTTCAGCCTGATGGAAAAATTATTGTAACAGGCTTTGCAACAATAGGCTATACTCCTAACGATATACGATTTGCACTCGTACGGTATACTCCTCAGGGAAAACTCGATGAGTCATTTGGTATTAATGGAAAAGTTATTACTGATATACGGGGATTCAAAGCAGTTGGCCATGATATCGCTCTACAAAAGGATGGTAAAGTAGTAGTAGGAGGTATCGCGCAGCGAAGCGATGAATCTATAAGTACTAATTTCGCTCTAGTGCGTTATAACAAAGATGGGAGTATAGATACTAGCTTTGGCAAGGAGGGAAAAGCTCTAACTGATTTTACCGGGCTTGAAGAAGGAGCTTTCTCATTAGTTATACAAGAAGATGGCAAAATACTCTTAGGTGGTTTTGCAGTAAAAAATGAAGATACTAAAGAGCGATGTTTTGCTCTCGCACGTTATAAGGAAGACGGTACACTTGATTATTCATTTGGAGAATATGGTAAAGTGCTCAGTGAATTTAATAATATATCTGCTGAAATACGTTCACTACAAATTCAGCAGTCAGGTAATATTTTAGCAATCGGAAGCGCACAAAATACACGTAATCGTAAGAAAAGTGGTTTTGCTATAGCATGCTATTGGGGAACACCGAAAAATATTAGTACTCCTATTAAACAACTGGTAAATTCTATAACTGGTACGTGTATTGAAGATGCTTCTCATGGGTTTATGCAAGAACGTACATGTATTTGTGACGTATGTGTAAGTGCATCATGTCCACTGTGTGCCTGGAAATTCTAGCGCGTTATATTAATATAAATATCTCTTGCAACATGATGATAATACTGAGTTTCAAGAATAGTAAGTGCTTGAGGTAAAAGGGTAAAAAATTTCAGCATTAAGAATTCAAGATGAAATAGATTGCGCTTATTAAGTGTAAGATTGACCTGTAGTACTCTTGACGTGAAGGGAAAATGGCGATGAGAAAAAAAAGAAGTACTCGCCTGCGAAAGTCCTTGAGGATCTAATACTTGGATAAGGTCAATATGCGAGTGAAACGAATAAATTTTACCAAAAAGAGGGGCATTAACAAAATCACGTGTAGCTTCTTGTACGGGACACCCTAATAGAATCAGCTCGTTAATAGTAAATAGTTCTAGTTCAGGATAGCTACGTGCAAGATTTAATGCAACATTGCCACCGTGACTATGAGTAATAATACGAATATATGGTGTCTCTGCAAAACTTTTTACTAAGTGCTTAATGTGGCTATACAAGCTATCTGCAGCTTGTTGTCGTGCTTTAAAATTTAAAGCACCTGACCAACCGAAAAGATAAAAAGTATCTAGAGGAAAGCGCTGGGCATCTTGTTGTGCAAGAGTACGCGCTATTTTGTTCATATGATATTCAGGCCCAAGATTACGGGCTAATGTAAGACCAGGCAGGCAATAGAGAAATCTATGAACAACAGATATTTTCATAATAAAGTTTGGTGGCAGCGTGCCAGGTATAAAAATGTTAATAATATGCATAATAATTAAATAATTGTAAATGTTTTTATTAAGTATAGCATATTAAGACCATAAGGCGAATAGTTAGATAGAAACTTTGTTATCCTGCAGTGCCAATTTTTATAATATACTAAAAATAGTTTGTGATTATTAAAATAGTATTAATTATATTCTTGCATTTTTAGTGCATTGTACTGTAAAATGCAAGAATAATTATAATTAGAAATATTATTTATAAAAACATTATTAGATTTACGCGATACAATACAATGAGGAGATATAATGAAAAAAGGGTTTATTTTATTTTTACTATTTACAGGCACATATTGCTTTACTAATATGTATGGCTATACATATACAATACGTAATAATACTTCAGACTCTATAGGGTATACACTTGTATATCAGTCCATTGGCTCATTGTGTAAAGATCATGAAATTGGATATATAGAACCTAAAGGGCATGTAGACATCTATTCTAAAGCATGTTGTACTAGAGGATTGGAGGTATGGCAATTAGGAGGTGATTGGCATTATGCTGTAACAGGTTTTCGTGATCCAGGAGGGTCTCATTATCACTGTGGAGGAATCACCTTTGATATTAATCCTCCTGCTAATGAAAAGGACGAAAGTTCTCCTTATATAATTCAAGAATCTTAAGTTCTTTTAAAGTATCTGCAAAATAATAGAACTGATGTAAGAGATTTAAATGTTTTTCATAAAGAACAGCGTAAGTACAAAAACAAATATATTCTCAACAAAGAAAATATATTTGTTTTTGTTTTAGTACATATTTCTAGATATACTTAAATTACTATAAAAGACAACATAGGATTATACAGGAGATATTATGGTAACACTTATATTTATTATAGTATGTTTAGTACTTAGCAGTATTATTATAGTACGGTCGTTATTTTTGGTACGTCAAGCGGAAGCAGTAATTATAGAACGTTTTGGTAAATTTGATCGTGTGCTTACTCCAGGGTTACATATAGTCGTGCCATTTATCGATTCACCACGGGCAAATGCATGGACATACTTTAAAGAAATAGAGAATAAAAAATATTATAAGTATATAAAAACTACTGAGCGTATTGATTTACGGGAAGCAGCTTACGAGTTTCCTAAACAAAATGTTATTACTCGTGATAACGTGACTATGGAAATTAGTGCATTATTATACTATCAAATTATTGATCCTAAAGCAGCAATATATGCTGTTGCTAATTTACCAGAGGCACTTGAAAAACTTGCACAGACAACACTGCGTAACGTAATAGGTTCTATGGATCTTGATGAAACACTAGTATCACGCGATAAAGTAAATACTAAATTACGTATTATTCTTGATGAAGCAGCGGACAAGTGGGGCGTTAAAGTGAACAGAGTTGAATTACAAGAAGTAAATCCTCCTGCTGATATACGTCACGCTATGGAAAAGCAAATGCGTGCAGAGCGCGATCGTCGTGCAGTGATTTTAGAAGCAGAAGGACAGAAGCGTGCTGCTATTTTACAAGCTGAAGGTGAGCGTGAAGCTAATATACTTACGGCACGTGGTATAGCAGAGTCTCGGGTTATTAACGCACAAAGTGAAGCAGAAGCGCGTCTTAAAGTTGCCGAAGCTGAATCTCGTGCTATTGAGTTTGTTAAAGCTGCCATGCCACATAATGATCCTGCGGCATATCTTATTACTATGCAATATATTAAAGCATTACCGCAATTAACTGAAGGTAAAGACAATAAGCTTATTATAGTGCCGTATGAAATGAGCTCGTTAATGGGTATTTTTGCTTCAATGCAACAAGTTTTTAAGCATAATAATAACTAGATACTATTATTTGTTGCTGCGTTTGATAGTAATATCGTGTAATGCAGTAACAAAATGTTTTTGCTGTACCCAAGCAGCTTTTTCTCGTGCTGCACGGATGGCTGCTTCGTTAACAAGATTTTTAAGCTCAGCGCCGCTATATCCCTCTGTTTTTGTTGCTAAAAAATCAAAATCAATAGGATACTCATGAATATTTATTTTAAGATAGGCAGTATAGTGTTCTAAAATTTCTTTACGGTCTTTGTAACTGGGTAACGTTACTTTTACTATGCGGTCAAATCTACCAGGACGAGTAAGGGCAGGATCTAATAGTTTGTGATTATTTGTAGCAGCTATAACTACAATAGTTGGATCTTGATGAAAGCCATCCATTTGGTTAAGTAGTTCGTTAAGAGTGTTACGGTATTCGGTATTAGTAAAGGGATCACGAGCATTACCAATAGCGTCTATTTCATCAATAAATAGTATAGATGCTTTATAGGGTCCATTTTTAATTGATTGGCGTGCTTCATCAAATAATTCACGGATACGTTTAGGACCAACACCAACATATTCTTGAATAAACTGAGATGCTGAAGCGCTAAAAAAACTAGCGCGTGCGGTGTTTGCTATATAGCGAGCAAGTGTAGTTTTGCCGGTACCGGGGGGACCTACAAGTAGTATCCCTTTAGGCATACGAGCGCCTAAGTTGGTAAAGCGTGCAGGATTTTCTAAAAATTCTACTATTTCTGTAACGTCTTGCGGTAATTGTCCTGCAAGCTCAGGAAAATCTTGCTGAAATATATTACCTTTTGTTGGAAATGCCAATATATTTTGTATATCTGTGGTAAAAATATTTTGTGAAGAATTTCTTGCTTTTTCTTTAACAAAATTAATTAATTCGGTGCGATTACGCTCATTTATTTTCGTAAGTACTGTTGTAATTGTTTCTATTTCGCTCAGCAGCTCAAAAAATAAACCAGAAAGAGAAGAAATAGTACAGCATAGTATAATACTTACTATATATATGGTAGAGTTTTTAACCATAGAAAAGAGCCTTATATTTTTTGCAATTTGACCATTACGAGTTTATACGTTATTTTAAAGCAGAATATAGAAAATGCAAAAATTTAAGATATGCACATACAACTAGTGGGGAATTCTTCTTGTGAAGCATATACTGCGTATTTTAACCTATTTTAGTATTTTTAGTATAATTTTATTAGCCAGCTGCAGCAAAAAACCAACTAATTTAAAACATTGTCCTGCATTATCCTCAGATAGAACAGTGCAGCATGTACGTGACAATCTTATATTTAGCTATGAGGTTTTATTATCGCATCAAAGTAAAGAATATTTTGGTGTTGATTTGCCTGCTTCTGATTACTATCCTGTACATCTTTCTTTTGTAAACACATCTGCCTATTGTTATACTATTCGCCCAAGCTATATAAATACTTCTCTTGCATCACCACAAAAAATTTCAAAACTGTTGCATTATAATACTTCGCTCTATGTTCTTACGGCATCCTGGCCTGCGTTACTTTTTTTCTGGCAATTAATTCCTGTGGTTATTGCACCAACTGGATATGCTATGAGCAAAAATAACAAAAAGATTACTCACTATATACGTCGTAATTCGTTACATGGTACTGATACCCTTGATATCGCACCCTATGCCAGGGTAGATAAGTTTATTTTTATTAAGGCTGCAGATTTACGTCCAGATTTTACTATACGTGTACTCAACGAAGATACTAAAGAGCTGCTCTTATTTACTGTAAGTATGGGTGAAGTGTTTAATTAAATAGGTCCGGTTAATTATTGACTTTGTACTCTATTTATTCTTATATTTAATTCTAATAGAATTTTTATATGAAAAATAAACAAGAGGGACTAATGTATGAAGAAGCTTATTATTTCTACTTTACTTGTAATTGGTATTTTTGCACAGTCGGTGCATGCTATGCAAGATGAAGGAGGCATACAAGGGTCGTTACGTCAAATTGGCAAATGGCTTGGATATGAGAGTGAGTCGGTAACTGGTAGTCCTGAAAGAGGACAACGCTATTATGGTCAAGCTGCAGGTACAGCTGAAGAACGTATACACTTTTGGCAAGAGATAGTAGATTGCTTTCAACGTAAAGGCTATGGTGAAGATACCTATCAAATGAAGCATGCGCGTCAATATTTGCAACGAGCACATACTGAGGCTAAGCAACAGCCACTAGCTACTCGTCAAAATATTATGAGAGCACTTTCTACTATGCAACGTCCAACAGAGACAAGACGTACACCAGCTACACCGGCGGCACGACGGACCCGTTAAAATTTATTGCTGGTAAGTACACATAGCTGCTGTAACAGTAGCGGTATCTAAAGGGGTAACTTCAAGGCCATAATCCCATTCCCAGTTAATTGGGTTTCGAGACTGTACCAAACGGGAAAACCGATTATACCAAATACCATCATGATGAGCACGTATAGTAGAAATTAAGTTAAAATCATCAGGGGTGCGTAATTTTGAAAGTAATAGTACTCCAAGATGGTACGCATATATAGTATTTTTTTCGAGCCATGGTTTATGGTGATAAAAATGGGTATTAAACGTAGCTAAAATAATGGGTTCTTCAGGTGTACTGAGCCCTGCTAAGATTCCTGTATAAAACCAAGATAGCGGAAGCGTAGGAAGATATGCTCCTATACGGCACCCAGGCAAACGCTGTTTAATAAAGAGCCTTAAGTCATTACCAAGATTGCATGCTGCGTTTTGTAGAATAGCAAAATAAGCATCAAGCAATTTGTGCTGGTATAAGTATAATACTCTCTCTTGCACGGTAGCAAGCTGATTAAGTTCTGCTTGTTTGGTGTAGTGTATATACAGCTGCCAGGAGTGATCACTAAAATCCATATAGCTTGTATAGAGCGTAGTTTGGTCTTGCGCATGGTACATTTCAAAGTCAAACATAATACCACCTATAGGTATATCGTTACTTATCTCAGGCCAACGTTTAATAAACGTGTCTAATACAGCAAATACTTCAGGTTGCCAAAAATGTTCTCTATCAAGTGGTGCTGGTATTTTAGTATATGATACGCCATATATATCTTGTGCGCAGATAGGTACAGGTGTTGTACTGAAATTTCCCGTAAGTTCTATGCCTATAAATAGATCAGGTACTGTCGTTTGTGCTGGCTTATAGTGCTGTAAACCAGAAGTAAATTGCGCAAGCTGAGTAAAAAACTCTTCTTGTTTGTTTGCCCATTGAGCATGAGAGCTGAGATAGAGCTCAGGACGAGCTTGTAGCCAGAGCATAGTAAGACCTGCTTTATATAGAGCTTCCATACCTACTTGCACGTTCTGTGCTGAACTAACCATAGGATCTAATTCAAGCCATCCACAGAAGATAGGTGGCTGAGTATTCTGTTTAATAGTAGGTGTACTTTCAAGTACTCGTGGTGCTTCAGGTACTACTGGGCACAGCGTTTTTTGTGCGCCTATATAATACAGTTCATGAAGTATATGAAGGGCAGTAGTAAGAAATTCTTGTTGTAAATAAGTATCTAATGGATGTAGCCAAAAATCTTCTTGAATTTCACTATGTGTAAAAAAACTTTGCCTGCTTAATAAAAAATAGGTATGTGTATATGGATGCTCTACTATAAGAGCAAAAGGAAAAAAGCTGTGATTATGGTATATAGTACAGCTTGGTAGTATTTTAGAGTATACCTTTTCTCCCTGTGCACCACGCAGTTGAAGTAAAGCATAGGCACGCTCAGTAAGTTTTTGATAAGGACTGCGTTGTGCAAGAAGTGCTGTATCGTAACACCAACTGTAATATATATCAGGAGTTGCAAGAAGTTGTACTGTCTGTACAAGCAAATCAGAAGAAGTAGTTATAGTGTGCCATAATGTAGGTGAAAGAGTATCTAAAAACTGTATAAAAAGATTATATACATTACCTGGTGTATTGCCTGACGGCATAAAAATGCCAACTACTTTCTGAGGTTCTTGAGCAAACTGAGATAATTGGGTACATAGTTGCTGTATAATAGGGTGCTGGCCGTGCTCTAAGAACTGCGTATCAAGCAATAATAATATTGCTTGATACGTAGTAAGGTCTTCTTGAGAAAGCATATATAAAGAACAGTAAGAAGGTGAAAAACCTGCTGTTTTTAGTAGTGTCTGAAGCGTATGTACACGATAGTTTGTATGTTCATGCGTATCGATAATTAAAATAGCTTGATTATTAGCATACGCCGGCAAACTATATATGCTTACTAAAAATAGTAGTATACCACGTAGTAAAGTGTTCACGTATTAGCTTTCTGTTAATTGAGGGAGCTCATGCTGAAAAATTAAAACTTGAAACACTCGTTTCGGGCTGGCTTTTTGTACCTGAAAGTTATAATTCTTATAGCTAAGCAGTTCACCTTTTTTAGGTAAATGTTGTAATTGCTCTGTTAAGAATCCACCAAGAGTAATTGCTTCTTCAGTTTCAAAGGTAATGCGAAGCAATGATGCAAGCTTATCGAGATTAATACTTGCATCTACGAGCCATGCACCTGGACGTAAAGGAACTATCTTAGAAGTGACCGGTTCGTATTCATCGCTAATATCGCCAACTATTTCTTCAAGTACGTCTTCAAGGGTAACAAGTCCGGTAACACTACCGTATTCGTTAATAACCATGGCAATGTGCATACGCTGTTCACGAAATTCACGCAGTAATTGGTTAAGCTTCATTGTTTCTGGGATAAACATAATAGGACGTACCAACTCTTTAAGTGATTTTTCTTCGTTACGCAAGAGCATAAGAAATACGTCTTTTTGGTGAAGCATACCGATAATATTGTCAAATTCACCTTCGTAGACTGGTAAGCGTGAAAACTGATATTTAGAAAATAACTGCAGCGTTTCTTTTAATCCTGTTTGTGCACTTAAAGCAATAACTTCAGTTTCAGGTATCATGATTTCTTTTACCGGTGTAGCGCTCAGCTTAAAAATACTTTTAAGCATTTGGGTTTTTTCTTGCTCTATAAGACCTTTTTCAGTGATGTACTCGATTAAAAACTGAATTTCTCGTTCTGAAGTAATATATTCCATGCTTTCGACTGGTTTGCCATCACCTGCCTTTTGCGTGAAAAAATTTGCAAAGCGTACTAAAAATATTACAAATGGATAGAGTGCATAAAATACTATATTTGTAATCCATAAAGTAGAACCAAAGAGCTTTTGTCCATGTACTTTAGCAATATTTTTAGGGATAATTTCACCAAAAATTAATATAGCAGCAGTAGTAAGTCCAATACCTAGAGAGAATCCTACGCTGCCAGAAAGCTGGAGCATATGTGATATGGTTTCCATAATTTGGCTACTAATTACCGCTGCTGTGACATCAGCCAAATTATTAGCTACTAAAATGGTGATAAGTACACGATCCGGGTTTTGTTCTAATGTACTTAAAAGAGCCTTATATTTTTTGTGCGTTTGTGCAATCTCTTTAAGTCTAAATAATCGCAATGAGGTAATACTTGTTTCTAAAAAAGAGAATAATGCACATGCAACTAATGCTACTAAAAAAAGAATACTATTAGTATAGAGCAGACTACTATCCGGGGGGATATCCATATAATTAAATTTCGCTTACTTTCGCTATATATTATACTTATTTATTCATCACTATCTGAGCTGTCATTATCTTCTTCATCAGGAAGATCGATCATGGCAAACTCTTTATCAAAGAACGTTTGCAACTTCTTGCTTCGCGATGGATGCCGTAGTTTTCGTAACGCTTTTACTTCAATTTGACGAATACGCTCACGGGTCACTGAAAAGTCTTTACCTACTTCTTCAAGCGTATGTTCTGAGGCTACATCAATGCCAAAGCGCATCTTAAGTACTTTTTCTTCTCGCGGAGTAAGTGTTTTTAGCACTTCTCGCACGCGCTCTTTAAGATCGCTATTGGCTACGGTATCTGCTGGCGAAAATTCGTTTTCACTTTCTATAAAATCACTAATAAATGCATCTTCACTATCACCTACGGGTGTTTGGAGTGAAATAGGTTCTTTAGAGATTTTTATAATATTCTTAATTTTCTTTTCATCAAGATTCAACTCTTTAGCTAGTTCAGTATGACTTGGTTCTCGCCCATGCTCCTGTATAAATGTACGCTTAATTTTGTTAATTTTATTGAGTGTTTCAACCATGTGTACAGGTACACGAATAGTTCGTGACTGATCAGCTATAGCACGTGTTATTGCTTGACGAATCCACCACGTTGCATATGTTGAAAATTTGTATCCTCGTTCAAATTCGAATTTTTCTACGGCCTTCATAAGACCTATATTTCCTTCTTGAATAAGATCTAAAAAGTGCAGGCCTCGATTTACATATTTTTTTGCAATATTTACTACTAAACGTAGGTTAGCACGTGCTAGATCGTCCTTTGCACGCTTATCTTTGAATTGTCCTTCCATTAGTTGCTTATAATTACTAAAAATAGCGTCTTGAGGAAGACCTAGTTCATGTTCTATTTTCTTAATGCCTTTATAAGCACTACGTATTGAACGTTCAATTTCTTCAAGTTCATGCTGGTCATGCTCCGCAACGGGGTGCTTGTGTGCTTTAAGTTGCATTTCAGCTACTTTAATAAGTTCAATTTTTTCATTGATCTTACCGATAGCTTTTTCAATACGCTTAGTAAGTTTTTTAATAAGTTTATTAGATAGCTTAATAGTCTGTATTGTTTTGCTAATGTTCTCTTTATTTTGCTTGATTTTCGCAAGCATTTCTTTCTTTTTGCTTTCGCTATCTAACGTTCCACGATAACTATAATAGATTTTTGTTTCGTTTTCGATAAGTTCTTTGATCTGATTAATCGTGGCTAAAAACGCATTTTTTTCTTCCTCATATTTTGGTAAGTTTTCTTCATCAAATTCAGAAAACTGAATAACGTCTTTAAGCGCAATAGTATTTTTTTGCAATCTGTCGCCGATAGTAACAAGCTCTTTATGAATAAACGGAAACTTGGAGATAGCACTAATTGATTCGGTCTTTCCCGTTGCAATTTGCTCAGCAATAGCAGTTTCTGTTTTTTTATTTAAAAGCGGTATCTTTCCAATATCTCGCAAATACGATTTTACGCCGTCTGCTATAGGAGTGCTTTCTCCTACTTCACGCGCAAAATCACGATCTTCATCTTCGGCTTCAGCTTCTAAGTCTTCTTCTTCATCACCAACAAGTTCTAGTGAGGATTCAAGATGGGTCTTAATATGTTGTGTTCCAGCATCTTCTTTCTCAAATTCTACCAATTCCCCACGTTCAGCTTCAAGTTCTTCAAGCATTACAAGTTCTACATTTTCACGCTCAAGAGCTTTAAGTAGATCATTAGCTTCGATTTCAGTTAAATGGTTTCTATCACTAAACTCCATTATTTCTTCGTATGTCATTACGCCATTTTTTCTGCCTTTTTCTACTAAGCCTTCAATGAGTTCTTGATGAAGATCTACTCCTGATGCTGTTGGTTTGCGTCGTTCCGATGTCCCTAATTTTTTACGTGGCGTCTTTTTGATCATTATTAATGTCCCTTTATTTTTTCTTTTACGTTTTCAAAATCTAATAGTATTTGAGCAATGCTCTCTTGAGCGTTTGGTGTTTTTTGTGCTGCTACAAGTCTAGCTTGTATAGTGTGCACTATAAGCTTCCATTGTTTTTTTTTAAATTGCTCAAATAAGAGCTCAAATGTATTATCTTTCTGTATCTCTGCTGTTTCTATAAGTATTTGGCTCAGCAATTCTTTTTCCTGTTCTTCAAGCTCATTAAAAAATTCTTTGTGAAGAGTATCAGGTAAACTTACTTTAGTTTTGAAACTAAGTAACTTCTGCAACAGCTGATTTAAAGGGAAAGATAAGTGTTGTATTAAAAACTCTTCATGACCGCTACTCAACACATGTACATTACTTAGTATAGCAGAAAATAATTTTTTTTCTAATGCATGTAGTTGAAACGTGCTTTCTGGTTTACTTACTGATATTTTAGACTGATCATTATGTAACGTATATGCATGTTTTTGCTGTATACGCTGTAGCTCTTGCGTGAGTGTAGACAATGAAAGAGCAAAAGTCGTGGCAGCTTTTTGTAATAAAACATCACGTTTTAGCGGATCTTGTATACGTGCTATAATTTGCAAAAAAGTACGAACTTTATTTACTCGTTCACCAACAGTCGCCTTATGCATTTGTTGCCCTAAACTTTCTGCAAAAAACATAAAAATATCAACGGCATTATTAAGATATGTAGTAAGATTACCTCCACGTGCAAAAAATGAAGCTGGATCTTCTTCTGGAGGGAGGCGTAACGTATACACCTCAAGATCAAATTGCCAACACATTTGGGTTAGACGTAATAATGCATTGTAGCCGGCATTGTCGCTATCATAGAGTACATATAATTTAGAAGCATAGCGTGCTAATTGTTGCAAATGCTGAACAGTACAGGCAGTACCTAATGTTGCTACAGTATTAGTATAACCAGCTTGTACCATTGCTATACAATCAGTATACCCTTCAACAAGAAAGACATTCTGTTCTTCTATAATACTTTTTTTAGCATGATGTAGACCAAAAAGCAGGGCGCCTTTAGTAAAAAAGCTATTTTCGTGAGAGTTATAATATTTAACACGGGTATCCCCCTCTTTAAATATCCGTCCTCCAAATCCTACAGTTCTTCCTACGTGATCAGTAATAGGAAAGATAATACGATCTTCAAAGGGAGAGTATATTTGATGCTTGCCCTCCATTATAATCTTAGATTCTAGTAATGCTTCAGTAAGAATATAATGCTTTTTTGCCAAGTGTATAAGCTCTTTAAGTGCATGATACCCTACAGGAAAATAACCAATAGTAAATAATATACTACTTTGATGCATTATACCGCGTTTGGCAAGATAAGCACGAGGAGCTTCATGCTGTAATAGCATATTATGGCACCACTGTGTAATAAGTGCACACAAAGCATAGTAATCACTTTTGGGATTTTTTACTTTTTCTTCTTGTAGTGATTCAGGTAATGTAATCGCATAGCGATTACTGAGGTAATATGCTGCCTCTAAAGGGGTGAGCCGCTCAGTTTTGGCAATAAATGATATGACATCCCCACCCTGATGACAACCAAAGCAATAGAAAATTTCTTTTGCGGGGCTTACGGTAAATGAACCAGTACGTTCATGGTGAAAGGGACAATGTCCCTTATAGTAATGACCTGTTTTTCTAAGGGTTGCATATTCGCTTATAACATCAAGAATAGATATATGAGACTTAATATAGCTAAAAATATTCATGATAAACGTAGTATCCGACGTTTATACATAATAATGATCATACTTATACTGGTAAGCACTATTATAGTAAGCGCTATTATTTGATAAACCGATATTCTTGATATAGTACTTATAAAAACACGATCAGCTCGCAAAAAGTCGACACTAAAGCGTACCAAATTGCTGAGTATTAAATATAGTGCACATAAATAGCCTTGCCCTATGGTAAAAATGCGAGGTTTATATATATATAAAACATGTATTAGCAATAAAGCCAGTAGTAAAGCACCTGCAGTATATAATTGTGTTGGATGTAATGGTACATGTAAAGGTGCGTATACCTGTGGATGACAATAGGTGACACCAAGCATACTATGTGTTGGTAGTCCATAACAACAACCGGCAAAAAAACAGCCAATACGTCCTGCAATTTCAAGTAAAGGAGCATATAATGCACATAGATCAAAAAATGGGAGCACTGCTATGTTTTTTTGGATAAGATAATAATAAGTGCCCATAAGTATAGATAAGAGTGAGCCTGCTATTGAGAAGCCACCTTGCCAAAATTCTAAAAACTCATAGGTGTGGGTATAGCTCTGCCATTCATTTATTATGTGGAAAGCTCGCCCCCCAATAATACCTAAAAGAATACCATAGTTAATAAGTGCGTGAAACTGCGTATGCGTAATAATATATTGACATTGTGGATGTCGTATAACTGCTCTATAAAAAGCGGCAAGTCCAATAGCAATAGCAACACCGTAACTGTGAATAAAAAAGGGACCGTAAATATGTAATAATACTGGATACATAATCTACTTACTATAGTAATGTTTTGTCTTTAGTATATCTTTTTTTACCAATCACGCGACCCCTGAGTTATATATTCTTATAGATTAATTATTGCAAATTTGAATTAATTTTTGCAATAATTAAGTAGTACGTAGAGTAAGCTATAATCTGCTTAACTATAAGGAAACATAGTGCAATGAACACTACTTCTACATGTGTATTTACCTGTATTTCTGAATATAGTATATGCATGCGCTATGCATATGATGGCTTTAGTATGGCTGCATGTACTGATAATAAAAATATATGTGAAGAAAGCTGTCAAGGTATATCATGAAAAAATATATACTCGTTATAAGTACTATAAGTACGATAAGTATAATCTTTCCCCTTATAGGGGGATCACAATTAGATCCTGCGCTGCAGCGCTTGGATAAACTCAAAAAGTCGCTTGCTACTGAGCTACAAATGCTGTCCTCTGAAATAGATGAGCACGTGTTGCATACTAAAAAAACTACACCAGATGAAGAAGTGCGTGTATATCTTAATACTATCGCTGAACGATTGCAAGATCTTCAAGGGCTTATTGTTGGGTCAGGTGCTCATATTACTGTTTTAAAAGATAGTGTTGATACTCCTTCATTTCAAGAACTTACAGAAGAAACATTTGAAGAGCAGCCAACGCTTACCGATTACCTAGCGCCTTCTATCTTGTGTAAGTAGCCCCATAGTTTATGGTAAGAGAGTATTAGTGTCTTTTTGAGCACATGCAGCTTGCGTTAAGAGTTTTAACATAGTGAGTTCATGCTGTATAACTGTTTGATAAACAGGTGTTATACCCTGATTATTTTTTACTGAAGCTAATTCTTGATTAAGAGTAAGTAAAAATTGAGCGATTTTTACATATTGTTCATAGTTTTTAGTATCTTCTTGACTCGCAGTAATAGCTAGATGTAATAGAGTATCACCATTATGATTTTGTATGTTACACGTAATTTTACGTGCCAAGTAGGCAAGTTTTATTAAAGATTTCTGATAATACGCTTTAAATAATTTAGACCTATATTTACTAAATTGCTTAAGAAGCGCGTGTATAGAATTATTAGCTGCATAATGAAAAGGTGTTAAATTATACATATTAGTGCTATTTGGTTGAGCTCCCGCTTGTAAAAGCATTTTTACTTGCTTATTTCCTTGAACGTCATACGCTACTATATGTAAAGGAGTATTATGCACGTTATTTTTAACATTAATATCTATCTTTTTGTTTCTTTGAGACAGTATATATGAGAGCATTGCTTCATGCTTACCTGCAAGATGCACAACACTATTACCATTCATGTCTCTATGATGTATATCAGCTCCTGCATGTTCAATTAGATAACGGGCTATTGATACGTGATTTCTAGCAATTGCATGCATAAGCGGTGTAGTTAGCTGATTATCAGTTGTATCAATTTTTGCTTTATGTCTTTCTACTAATACTCGCATGCTGGCATATCGACCGTTATATGCAGCATATGCCAATGGCGTATTGCCATTTTTATCCGGCATATTACTATCAAGATTATGCTGCTGTATAAGATAATGTATTATATCTGGCAAATCGCTCACTATCATTGCTGCCTGTAGTAAAGTTTCACCAGTGGTTTGTGTTGTTAAAAAAGGGTCATAGCTAAGCTCTTCAAGAAAATAGCGTAACACCTCAAGTCTACCATAAGCTGCCGCATAATAGAGTGCATTCTTATATTTTGTGTTTTCTATAAGGGGGTCCATGCCTACTGTTTCAATAAAATATTGTACCAGATTACGGTATCCTTTTGCTGCAGCAACATGTATAAGTGGTATTCCATCATATTCGTCTTCATAAGGATTAACATTAAACTGATCAATTAACAAGTGCACAATATCTTCTCGGTTATATAAGACGGCGATGCCAAGAGGGCTCATATCAAAATTATTTTTTATAGTGAGTAAAAAGGGAAATTCGTTTATAAGATAAGTAACCATAGTAGGGTGATCACCTACAATAGCATTATGGAGTATAGTGCCATACTTTAGTTCTGCATAATATAATTCTTCTAGCGTTAAAAATTGAATAAGATAATCAAAAACTTCACGGCTTCCGTATAATGCTGCTATATGATGAGGACAACGCATATCTTTTGAAGGTAGAGTTGGTTTAATCTTATATTTTTCAAGAAGTAAGCGCGCTATTGCTTTTTGGTTTCCTTGTGCTGCACCATGTAAGGCAGTCAGGCCTTCACTATTAAATGTAGTAAAAGGACTAATACCATAGCGTAATAAACTCAAAAAATGCTTAAATGCACCCTTTTGGCTCGCATATACAAAAATATCAGCTCCCTGTTGTTGTATAAGATCATGTAAGCAATTATGCTGATTGATATAAGAAACAAAATTGTCAAATGCAAAAAGATGCATATAGCCTGATCTATTACTGTTATCTTTTATAGTAAGATCATAGCCGTAATCTATTAATAGCTGCATAACATCTACGTGGTTATTTATTGCAGCGTGAGTAAAGGCAGTAAGACCGTTTTCAGAATCTGGGGCATTAATAGCGATATCTTGAGCATGATACTCTAATAAATAAGCTAATGTAGCTCTATCACCATTTTTTGCAGCCTGTATAAAACGTTCTTGAGGAGTGATATATATGTTTACTTCTTGTGTATTATCCATACCGTAGATAATAACAGTGAGGAAAAAGTAAATAAGGCTACTTATTAGCTTTTTCATAGTACTCTCCCTATAACATTGTAATTATTTACTAATATATAAATTAATACTAGTGTAATCTATATAAACTCTTAACTGATATAGAATTTATAAATAAGTATTAGTATATATTTTTATATTAGTGTAGTCATGCCTTATTGCGATTCTATTAATTTTTTTTTGTATGTTCCCGAATCTTAAAAATAAGAAGTGAAATAGCAGCAGGGGTCATACCTGAAATAAGCATTGCCTGTGCGATAGTTTGTGGTCTATGTTTGGTGAGTTTTTGTTGTAGCTCTATAGATAAACCTGGAATATGAGAAAAATCAAAGTCAGAAGGTATACTGAGGCTTTGATACGTTCGTGCTTTTTCTACTTCCTTTGCTTCGCGTTTTAAGTATGGCTCATAGAGTAATTCTGCATGTATAGTAGCAAGCGTACGATCTGATAGTTCAGGGGCAATTGGCGCTATATCGCTGCGTATTTTTTGTAGTATTTTTTCAATATGTTCTGATCCTAATAACTTAAAAAGCTCAGTGTGTTCTTTACGCTGCTTTAGCTGCGTTAATGCAGCTACTACGATATCTTCTTCATGCTTAATTGCATTATATAATGTTTGATTAATAAGCCCATAATTATATGCTTTTGTGCTTAAACGACTAAATACATTGTCTTGTCGCAATAGAAGACGTCGCTCTGCACGTGAAGTAAACATACGGTATGGTTCATCAACCCCCAGCGAAACAAGATCATCGATCATTATACCGATATAACTTTCATTACGATCAAGTACAAATGGCGGCTTATTATGTGCTTTAAGATGGGCATTAATACCTGCTATAATGCCTTGACCAGCGGCTTCTTCATAGCCTGTGGTGCCATTAATTTGACCTGCTAAAAAAAGGCCAGGTACTTTTTTAAGTTCTAAACTATGATGCAGCTGATGAGGTGCTATAAAATCATATTCTACCGCATAGCCAGGACGTGCTATAATTGCCTGTTCAAAGCCCTTAATAGAACGTATAAATTGTTCTTGAATAGGAAGTGGTAATGACGTAGAAAGCCCATTTGGGTACATTTCTTCACTACTTGCCGATTCTGGTTCTACAAATACATGATGTGAAGATTTATCTGCAAAGCGTGAAATTTTATCTTCAATAGAGGGACAGTAGCGCGGTGGTGTGCCTTTAATGTGACCGGTAAAAATAGGTGATAATGCAAAATTATCTCGTATAATTGCATGGGTGGTTTCGTTTGTGTGTGTAATATAACAGTTTAACTTGTGCGTTACTCTATGAAGATAGAACTCAAATAAGTAATTAAGCTGATCTGATCCTTGGGGTTCCATTACTGAAAAGTCTAAACTCGACCGTAGTAACCGTGGTGGAGTTCCTGTTTTAAGACGTCCCATAGTAAGTCCCAAGCTATACAAAAAGTGAGAAAGCTTACTAACTGATTCCTCTCCCTGGCGTCCTGCTGGATAATTAGTAGGTCCTACGTGTATAAGCCCATTTAAAAAGGTGCCTGTTGTAAGTACAACGGTAGGCGCTGTATAGGTTGCGCCTTCACGCGTTTTTACCCCAGCAAGTTCGTTTTTTGCATTAAACAGTAATTCATCGACCATGCCCATACTCAGCGTAAGATTTTCTACTTTTTCAAGCATTTGCTTACTGAGTTTATTATACGCATGCTTATCAATTTGTAAGCGCAAGCCATGTACCGCAGGACCCTTACGCGTATTGAGCATACGTGCTTGCAAATATGTCTGCGTACAGAGTTGTGGCATTAAACCACCAAGAGCACTAATCTCAAATACAATATGACCTTTACCAATGCCTCCAATTGCAGGATTGCATGGCATGAGTCCAATACGATCAAGATGGAGAGTAATCATTAGAGTACGTGAGCCAAGACGTGCAGCTGCATATGCAGCTTCTATACCAGCATGACCCCCGCCTACTACAATAACATCAAAATGTGTGTGCACTACTAAGTCCTGAAAATTAAAATTCTTAAAGTTATTAATAACTCTAAGAATAGTATACTGAAATAAAGCATATTAGCAAATATGCTTTTATATATAAGCTCCATTTCCCTGTATTAGGCTTATTGCCCTTTCATACGCTTGTCAATAATGGCAATAACTTGATTTTTAGTCATAGAATTTTTAAGTTGAATAATATCTTGCGGAAGCTTATCTTTAAAATTTTCCAATCCCGAAGCTACTCCGGTAGCGAATGTGTACTTTTTCATGCGTTCAAGTTTAGCATGCAAGTCTTTATAATAATTTAAATTTTTAGCAAGTACTGCTTTAATATCATCAATCCAGCTTGTCCATGGTTTTACCTCATAGGTTTCAGACACACCAAGAAAACGACGTAAAATTTGAGAAAGTTCTTGTTCGACTGCTCCATTGGCATGCATTCCTGAAAACATGCTACAGAGTAAAAAAACAATAAAAAGCTTTAAGTTGTTGTTCATAGAAGTATCACTTTCCTAGTAGTATATTAATGTAAATATAATTAAAGATATATAATTTACTTTGATTGAACACAGTATATAATTAATGTTTTTTTTCTAGTATTATAATACCTTTATAGCGTAGCTATTTACTCTTTTCTGTCAAAAGGATGAAAGGCGTGATAAAATAGCCTCGTAAACTATATTATATTTCTATAAACTTTCGTGTACGTATATGCTGTATCATCTTGCTTATTATTTACATTCCTACTGGTCTTTGCTCAATATTGTTCATTATGTAAGTTTTCGTGCTATTGCTGCTTTGCTCACAGCGCTTATGCTTTCGCTTTTATTAGGGCCATGGTTTATTCGTACATCACGTCGTGTATTTAATACCACCACGCGTGAATATGCTCCTGATTCTCACAAGCTTAAGGGCACCATGCCTACAATGGGCGGTATATTTATTTTATTGTCAGTTATTATTACTACGCTCTTATGGTGTAATCTTACTAAGATTTCTATATGGCTTCTTTTGCTTTCTTTAGTGCTCTTTGGTGCTATAGGCTTTTGGGATGATTGGTATAAAATTCGCTATAAAAAAGGTATTTCTGAATCTAAAAAAATGCGTGCACAACTAGTTTCTGCGCTTATTATTGTATTGATATGGTTTTTTTATAATACTCCAAGTTTAACACTTACTATACCGTTTTTTAAAAACGTTAATCCCTATATTGGATGGTTTTTTATACCCTGGGCAGTTTTTATCTTAGTTGCTACGAGCAACGCCGTTAATTTAACCGATGGACTTGATGGTCTTGCTATTGGGTCATTAATCTCTAATTTTGTGACGTTTGCGCTTATTTGTTATGTTGCCGGCCATGTTGGTTTGGCACGGTATCTTGCTATTCCCTATGCTGGCACCGCAGAAATTACTATAGTCGCAGCAGCGCTAGTAGGGGCATCTTTAGGATTTTTATGGTACAATGCTTATCCTGCGCAAATTTTTATGGGTGATGTAGGATCATTAGCGCTTGGTGCCGGTCTTGGATTTATTGCACTTTTATCACGACAAGAGCTTATATTACCTATTTCTGGTGGACTTTTTGTTCTTGAAACTGTCTCTGTTATTATGCAAGTATGTGCTTATCGTTATTTTAAACGGCGTATTTTTAAGATGGCACCAATACATCATCATTTTGAACTTTTAGGCTGGCCTGAAGCTAAAATTACGATGCGCTTTGGCATTATATCGTTAGTACTGTGCCTTCTTGCGCTTTTAACACTTAAGATTCGTTAGCACAGTACTAATATATACTAATAATTACTTAGTATAGAATCTACGTAAAATAGTGCCTATCTTACCTAAGGCGGTATATATAAAAGATTTACTAAGTTGAGTACTCGCTTGTGTAGTATTGAGCTTTGGAGTATTTACTGTATTTGTACATTGACCAAGCTGAGTATGCAGAATTCCAAGAGCCTGTGTGTTACTAAGCTCATGTATATTTAGTTTATGTATAACTGGTAAAATAGAATTGAGCGTTAGCTTTTCTTCTAAAAGTGTATCAAAAGCAGGATCTAGCCATTGCCATACATATGTTCCTTGAATACCTTGTGGTCTTCCTGCAACTTCATTTCCATAACTTGCTCCTATATATTTACCATCAGGTGACCAGCTTATGTAATACACTGGACAAGTTGTTTTTTCAGTAGTTCTATTAAGCAAATCATGCATATATTCTAGCTGATCATTTGGTCGATATGTAGTAACAAGAGTATTATCTGATACCTTACGTTGAAATATAGTACCAGTATATGTATTGGTGTCTGTATTCCATATGTTAATAGTATAATCATGGCCAATTGCTATACATTTGCCATCGGGTGACCATGAGATTGACCAAACCATCTCAATGTCTTTTTCAGGTAATCCAGGTAAAGTAATGCATTGCTGAGTAGTAATATCTAAAATTTTTACAGTAGATCCAGATCTATATGCAATACGAGTAGCATCAGGTGACCAAGCGAGTTTGTTAAAATTATCCTTCCATTTTAATTCAAGTTGAAACTCAGTTTTAGTAGCCAATGTATTGCTGTACAATATTTTTATGGTCTTATGAGAACGACTATTAGTACCTTTGTCATATATATGCGCTATGTATTTACCATTAGGGGAGCAGCTTATTACTGAGCTTAGACTTGTTTGTTTATTTTCAGCTACTTGAATCTCACGTATACACCTGCTATTTTCTATATCCCATACTCTTACAAAGCCATCATCAAAATTACCTATAATATAGTTACTATTTGGTAACCAGTGGATATCTAATAAAATAAAACCGGTATAATCTTCTTTTTTCAAAAAAGTACGATATTCTTTGTGTATAGTATCCCAAATCCCTATCTCTCCACTGTGATCCCATTTAACAGCAAGATATGTACCATTAGATGACCATTCTAGTGACTTTATGATATCTTGTTGTTTGTTTGCTCTATATATATGTTGCTGTGTTATGCTATCCCATATATAAAGGGTATCATTTGCTTGCACACTAATATCTTTTTTATTATATGCAAGATGATATCCGGCAGGTGTCCAGGATAATGCTGATGTGCTTTGATTTGGTCGTTCATGCACAGCACAGGATATCATAGTACGATTACTATTATTATTACTATGTAACATAGTATATAAGCCACTTTGCTTAAGTGTTTCACGTACGAGCATACTTTGTATAGTAGGCGATAGTGTAGTAGTAAGCTCTTGATACTGCATCTGTTCTTGTATATTGGTATTAATAAGCTTATGAGCAAGAGCTTGTATAAGAGGTTCTAATAGAGCACTATTAGTTTGAATAGTATGCATATCAAGAGAGTTATATGTTTTAGCTATAGCACAAAGATCAGGTAATGTGTATTCGTGTAAACGTTCTGCTATTACTTTACTGTCATTGTGCGTGAGATCTGCTTGATTCTCAAGACATTCTAGAAATAATTCAGTTTGCTCCGGAGTTTCTAGTGTAGGTATTTCTAAGTTGCTATTTGCTGATACTTGTTGAAATATAGATGTTTGGCTAGACAGTAATTCAGCATCTCTATTAGTTTTAGTTAATGAGAATGGAGTATTATGAGCAAGTAGTAAGATGCGTTTTGCAACATCTACGTCAGTAGTAGCTTTACGTTGATTAGCTAAAGCTATAAGTTTATCTGATATATCTTGTTTAAAGATTTTAGATAAGTTAATTGCTAGTTGCGTACGAGGTAACGCATGGCTTAATGCTGCACATTGAGCTTGACGAGCTAAATAAACAGAGTGAGTAGGATAAGTAGTTATTTGCATTGCCATAAGCATGCCGCTCATAGCGAGCGTACTGCTTAGACCAAGAAAAATACGTAAAAACATAAAGATAATCCTTACCATTTGTACTAATGTATTTAGTTAATACTATAAAATAATCTGTTTTTTATATTATATTAGTATGATATGGTATGTATTTTTGTAAAATGCCCTATAAGAAAAGTGTTTTTACGTAGTTATGTGTTTATAGAGCTCGTAATGTAGAGCGATTATAGTATTTATAATAAAATATGCTTGTGCCAAAAAGTACTAATACTATAAAGCCTAGAAGAGAGGCAGTGCCAAACATATAAAAATTATAAAGTGCTGCTCCAAGCAATATGCAAGAGCTCATAGTACCAAGTATACCAAGCCAAGTAATACGTTTTTGTGTGCGATATATAAATACAATAAGTCCTATCATACTTAGTGTATACGCAATAGTTGATCCAAGCGATACAAGTTGCTGCAGTGGTATTTGATTACCACGAGTAATAAGTATATAGGTATACGCTAATGCTGCTTCAGCTATAATGCAAATAATGGGCATGTGATATCTATTAAGATACGTAAACTTAGGAGCAGCGAGTATATAGTTATTGCTTGCTAATACAAAAAGGTTCCAGCTATTACTAAACATGATACCATATGCAGCACCAAGCGATGAAGACGCGATACCGATATTAAGCAATGCTAAAAGAATGTTTTTGCTAGTAGACTGTGCAGTATATAATTTATTGAGCAAAAGAGGAAAAGCTTGACGATAGCTTTCAAGTTTACTCAGTAATGGTCCTAGATTACTAAAAAAAGCAAGTTGGAACAGTGTAGCAATAGTAATGACCAGAAAAAAAGAAATTAAAATAGCACGGGGACCATTTTTTTCTGGATTTTTTAATCGTCTGCTTAAAGAACAGGTAGCTTCAAAGCCGGTAAACCCATAGAGAGCAAATGGTATAGTTGGTAAAATATTGGACCACGCAATGGTATCAACTGATATAAAAGAACTATTATAGAGTACTATACCGCTGAGTATTACAAAAAGAATAGGCATCAGTTTAAGAGCAATAAAAGAATATTGAATACTCGTGCCTATTTTTAAATTAAGCATATTTAACAGCATAAATAGTGTAATAACACAGCAGTCAAGCGTTATAGTAGTATAATTGTTTAAATAGGGAAAAATTTGCTGCAAAAGAGAAATACATACATGGATAGCCAGCGTTGCAGACGCTATTTTTGTGGTAAAGTAAATCCAAGTGCTTATAAAACCTGCATAGGGATGAATAGGATGTGCAAACTCGTAAAAGGTGCCGCCACGGTGATACTTGAGTAGCTGTGTTATAGCAAGTATAAGCGGAAGCACTAGTATGCCTACAAGTACATACGCAAATGCGCCTTTGTCACCCCCATTGCGTGCCAATAGCACGGTATTAATAAAAATACCAGAACCAAGCATGATATTAATATTAATTAAAATTGCTGCAAGCAGTGAAAGTTGAGGAGCATGAGTCATAAGAGTAACAACTATATTAATGGTTAGTAGTACATAGAGACGGCATTATTGATAGATAGAGTGCAATGGATCCTGAAACTGCAGCGTTTAAGCTTTCAATTCCTCCGGGCATTGGTAAAGTAAAGCGTTCATGACAGTCTTGTTCCCATGCAGGAGGGAGTCCATGCGCTTCATTACCAACAACTAAAGCAGTACGATTTACTATAAGCTCTTGTGGTAACTTACCACCACGCGGTGTAAGGGCACAAAGTTGTAGTTTATGTTGCTTGCTTAAAAGCATAAGCTTTTGCCAGTTTAATTGTAACACCGTAACAGCTGCTATAGTGCCAGCGCTTGCTGCAATAACTTTAGGACTCCAAGGGTCAGCTCCTTCGATAATAATAACTGTTTTTATAGTAAGCGCGGCTGCAGTGCGTATAAGCGTACCCATATTACCGGGATCGTTAATTTGAGCAAGAACGAGAGTAACGGGTACAAATTCAGCTTTTAGAGCAGCTGGTATTTCAAAGACGGCAAGTAATCCGCTTGGGCTTACGGTAGATGCTATTTTATGCATAACACGATCAGAGACAAGCTTAATGCATTGTTCTTGTTGGTGCCGGTACGGTATGAGTTTACGAGCATGAGTAAGCATTTTTTCAGTAGAGTATAACACAATAAGTTTATGGTTATGTGTTATAAAAGTACTAATGGCACGTGACCCTTCTACAATACATTTGTTTTGTTTTTTGCGCTCTGTTGCATCATGAAGCTGTACTACTGTTTTGATCTCAGGATTATAAGGGGATGTAATAGTATTCATATACGCTAGACCCTATCCTCTAAAATAGCATTACGGTATTGCCGCATGTAGTGTATCATAAAATGAACGTTGTGTATGGTGGCAAGTATATACGCAGTAATTTCATGTGCCTTAAAAAGATGATGTATATAAGCACGAGTATAATGACGACATACGGTGCATGAGCATTCGGGGTCAATAGGCTCAAGTGATGTTTTATTGGCACCTTGTATAATCTTAACACAACCTTGCGTAGTAAATAAAAGACCATGACGAGCACATCGTGTTGGGTGCGAACTATCAAATGTATCTATACCAAGTGTAAGAAATTCATTAACTGAGAGTAAGTCTCCTATGCCTAAAAGATGATTTGGTTTATCTGTTGGTAAAAGAGGCATAAGAAATCGTAATACATCAAGCATTTCATGTCTATTTTTACCTAAACTGCCACCGATAGCTAGCCCATCAAACGGTAAGTTACGTAAATAGGTACAACTTTGTAGGCGTAAATCTTTATCGGTACCGCCATGAATAACGCCATATATTGCTTGGTTATTAGTATTTTTAAGGTGTTCATCAAGTGACCGTTTTTCCCACCTATGAGTACGCTCAACCGATTTTTTAAGCTGTTCATGAGTAATATGATAGGGAGGAAGTTCATCAAGCGGGATAATAATATCAGCACCAAAATTTTTTTGCGCCTGAATTGATGATTCGGGAGTAAGTGCAATAAGAGAGCCATCACGATACGACCTGAACAGCACTCCCTCTTCGGTAATTTTTACCACCGTACTAGTATGCTTTTTTTGACCCTTGCTTTTTAATTCTTCCGTAATACCGCCATAGGCAAGACTAAAAACCTGAAAACCACCAGAATCGGTAATAATTGGTTGTTGTCGTTGTATAAACGTATGTAGACCACCTGCTTTTTTAATAATTTCAGTACCGGGTTGTACGAGCAAGTGATACGTGTTACAGAACATAAGCTGCACACCAAGTTCGCTCGTAGTTTGATTATCAAGAGCTTTTAGTGTACCGTTGGTGCCAACAGCTACAAAGTTAGGAGTATCAATAATCCCATGAGGGGTATATATTCGTCCAACGCGTGCACGTGATTTAGAAGATGTATGTATAATTTCAAAGCTAAAGGAGGTCATGAAAGTACTTACTGTTTTATAATAGCGTGCGAAAAATGTAAAAAAGGAGCTGCTAAAAAAATAACTGCTATTTTTATAGTGTAGCTCGTAATAATTATTTGCCCAATATTATCTACTATACCATAAAGTGCTAAAAAGCTAAAAAGAACCGTATCAAGTAGTTGCGTTATGCCAACACAAAGATAATTTTTTAACATGCCCTGAGCATACCATACTGTCTTCTTTTGTAGTATGCTATACAGCTGACAATCAATAGACTGTACTATAAGATAGGTAGTTAGTGATGCTAGAGCAATATGCGGCATTACTGCAAGTAGTGCATAAAAGTGAACCTGGGTGGTATCGCCATAACCTGGTCTATATGCTATATGCAAAAGACTCAGCACCGTATATAAAAAAAGTGCGCTAAAACTTATTCCTATTGCTCTTTGTGCTATCTGGCGCCCATAATATTCTTGTACAATATTAAGCGCTAATGCTGCACCAACTGCCAGCGCATCAGATGCTGTTGCAGAGAGCCCCATAAGCGTTATCTCTTTAATTACAAATAAGTTAGCCAATACTACTAATAAACTAATAAGAGCTATTAATGCTTCTTTGCCTAATTTTAAAGCACCAAGTACGGTACTGCTCACTAAAAAAACTGAGCCGCAAAAAATAAGTTCGTTAATCACAGGAGTGGATACGGGTTAAATCCCACGAGCTGGCATTCAGGGTGGGGGAGTATACCAAAATTTTGGTATACTAACTCTTGCATGTGACGTGCTAGGGTAATAACTTCATGCGATGTAGCGTTTTCGTTGGTAACTATCATATTAGCATGCTGATATGAAACCAAAGCGTTGCCTACCCGTAGGTGACCTTTAACACCTACTTTATCAAGATAATAGGCCACAAAAATAAGCTTTTTACCATTACTCGTAAGGGTTACTTCATGCTCATAAAAGTTTCTAAAAAAACTGCCACAGGTATGGCGTGTAGGATAGCGCTTTTGACGGTGACGAATAATCTCACTTTGTCGCCCTTGCGCATACGCAGCTTCAAGCGGTGAAACCATTTTTAATTTAAACAGTGCACGTACTAAATAATACTCATTCTGGTGTAATCGTGATTGATTGTATCCAAACTGAAACCAAGAGTTATCAACAACAGTAAGCTCTCCGGTGTATTTGTTAATTATATGAGCACGTACTAAAAAATGACTTAAAAGATGCTCAAAATAGTGAATATTAATAAAGACTGAGCCGCCTACTGTACCTGGTATACCACTAAATTCTTCTAGGCCACCTATATTATGCTCTAAACAAAATGAAATAAGTTGGCCAAAAGACACACCCGCATCTGCTTCTACAAAACAGTAAGCGCTCTTAGTTTGTTCGTGATGTACCGTAATAGTTTGAGAAACTGGACGAATTACGAGCCCATTAAATCCTTCGTCACTTATAAGTATATTAGCACCTTCACCAAGTACAACTATATCTAATGCATGAGTACGAGCAAACTGAAGTGCTTGAGCAAATGCATAATCATGTGATGGCTCACAATAAAAACGTGCATTACCACCTGTTTTAAACCAATTTTTATCACGTAAGGACACATTTTCTTGTATACATATACCAGCAGTAGAGCTAATATCTTGTATTTGGCTCGATATACTACCTTTAGTTTCCATGTGCTTCCTGTGATATGCTAATTTTTTTAGGTGCTACGCGTATACGTACTTTGCGTTCTTGTACCAATTGCTTACACTGCACACTACACGTATTATTAAGCGCATGCATACACGAAGAACACAAAATAATCTGTTTATTACATGTTGCGTTAATACAGTTGGTATATTCGTCATATGCAGTTGCACATACAGCACAAGAGCCAAGTATATCACTCGTAACGGGTACACTTATACGATTATCAAAAACATAGTTTTTGCCTCGAAAGTACCCGTCAGGATATTGTTCAGCATAGCGGCAGATACCACCTTCCAGTTGATATACTTCTTGTGCAACACTCTTTGATTTAAGATATGCTGAAGCTTTTTCGCAACGAATTCCACCAGTACAATACGTAATTACCTGCTTGTCTTTAAATTGCTCAAGATGAGCATCAATATAATCTGGTAATTCGCGAAAATTATCAATAGGAGCAGCAAGTGCATTTTTAAATTTTCCAATACGTGACTCATAGTTATTGCGCACATCTAATATAACTAAGTTATCGGGCTGCTGTTGTATAAGTTCATGTACTTGAGCGGGAGTAAGCTTTGTGCCTTTATGAGCAACTGTTATTTTGAAAGAACCTGCTTTAAATGCAACTATTTCTTTCTTAATCGTTACTTGCAAACGAGGAAAGTGATTAGCATTACCCTCGCTTTCTTTAAAATCTATTGAATTAAATAGGTTATGTTGATTCATAAATCGTATATATGTATCTATTGCATTTGCAGCGCCGCCAAGCGTTGCATTTATACCCTCATGCGCTATAAGCACGCGACCTTTAAGATTAAGCGTAGCACAGAGCTCGTGCTGTTCAGCATGAATTGCATGTGTATCAGCTATATCAACATATTTATAAAAAAGTATAATTTTACCCATATTGCGAAAATATAATGCTTATAGTGAATCTTTTTATTAATATACCATAAGACAGTGAAAATTAAAAATCTTACGTATAGATTTTATGATCTTGTGCGAGACTTATCTAAAGCTTCACGAAGTTGCTTCTGTAATTCGAGGCCATATTCTTGCCATTCTTCAGTTTTAGGAAACTTACTGATTACATAATTTTGAACTACTTGATTAAGCATTGCACTTAATAGCGCATGTTCTTGATCAGTAAGCGTATAATCGAAAGCAGGAAGAGATGCTATATTGCTTAAAGCAGAAAATATTTCAGAACGCTTAAGAATATCCTGAAATAGTGTAAGCTGTACTGTAGCTATACTTGATAATATGCCCATAAAGTAAAGTTTGATAAATATCAGCTCTGAATTTACTATAATCACAGCCTTAACAGACAATGGTGTAGGTACGGGTTCCGGATACCGCTGATGAAACTGTCCTAAATTCCTCATTTTTTCTCTTAATTGTTCTGTAAGAGCAGAAGCATTAAGCATTGCAGGAATCGTGCTTGGTATTGTTTTTCTTTTTCCTTTTTCATGAATAGTAATAGTTTGTGGGACTATAAGATTAACGAGAATCTGAATTTTTTGAGTATTGTTTAATGTATCAAAGCTGGTAGTATGAGAGTTAACTGGATATTGTTGGCTAAGTAAGGGTAATAAAAATCCATTTATCTCATTTGGTGTTCGTAGTGATACTTGAAAATCAGTAGGAAAAGGCTCACCAGTAGCTGTAACATTTTGGATAATAAACGTATTATTTCTTACTAAAGATATAATGCTATGAGTAATAATTGTTGGTGTATAGAAGCCAAAAAAAACTATTTTATTTGCAAGAATTTTAGCTTCTTGATCACTGAGTGTAATACCTGGGTCTGGCTTTAATAAGCTACTAAGATTTTGTACACTTATCGTAAGCATGCTTAAATTATTTACTAGTGTAGTGTCTTGAGAATTAAGCAATAGAGAAGATAGTAGTATTCTTAAAAAAATACCTATGGTAACCTTGGTATTAGTTTTCACTGTTATGTATCCTTTTTGAATAACTATCAACTCTTTTGTATAATTTTATTATATTTTCTAAGACCAATTCAATATATTTATAGGTTAATTAAAGACACTAAAAATATAGAATGTTTGTCTCTAGTTTGGCAAGACAGACTTATCTAGAGCTTCACTAAGTTGCTGCTGTAATTTTGGGCCATATTTTTGCCATTCTTCAGTTTTCGGAAACTTACTAATTACATAGTGTTGAACTACTCCGTTAAGCATCGTCTGTAATTGTGTATACTCTTGAGGAGAAAAACGCTCTTTTGTAGAACCATAAATAACGGTTATGTTTTCTAAATCTGTGAGTATTGTAGATTTTTCAAGAATAGCTTTAAATTCTGCAAGTGTTACTGTAGGTATACGTGATACTATTCCCATAAAATAGAGTTTGAGAAATATTTGTTCTGAGTGTGCTATTAATCTGGCCTTCTTGTACAATGGTCTAAATATACTTTCAGGACGACGTTCATAGAGCTTTCCTAATTCTTCCATTATTGTATCTATTTTGTCTGAAAGCTGTTGTCCGCGATCAATCTGGAAGATTATAGACTCGATTACAGATATTTTTTGATCATTACGTACTTGATAAAAACTTGCAACTTGTTGTCCAAGTTTATATTGATGAGTAAGTATAGAGAAAAAAAAATTATTTACTTCGTTTGGCTCTCGAAGTGATGCTTGAAAATCAGTAGGGAGAGGTTCGCCAACAGCTTTAACATTTTGAATAATCAATTGATTAGTAGTATTTAATAAATTTGCGATACTAGGATTTTGATCATCAAAAACTATCTTAAATGCAAGTTCTCTGTCATCTTGACCAATTCTTAGAGTGACCGGTGGCAGTGGTATGATACTACGTGATCTGAAAGTAGAAGGACGTGATGGTTTTAAAAGATGTGTAAGACTTTGTAAATTTACTGTAAGTATATTTAAATTATTTACTAGTGTGGTGTCTTGAGAGTGCAATAAGAGAGTAGATATAAATAACATACTTAAGAAAATACCTATACTTATCTTGATATAATTTTTCATATTTTTATATCTTGTTTTAGTTGGTTAAGTAACTGATTGCCAAACTGTTGCAGCTGCAGGTTATCTTTAGGAAGTTTATTAATTATATAATTAGTAGCAACGGTTACAAGATGATTTGTTAAGTTTTGGTATTCTTGCATTAAAACTTGTTGTTCTTTTTGTGGATGACCTTTGATCCAATTTGCTGTAAATTTCAAATAATAAGCTATATCCAAATCATCGAAAATTTTTTTAAGACGTTTTGTGTCATTAGTGAAAGTGGATAAAATACCTAAAAAATATAATTGAAGAAATATTATCTCAAAACTCTTTATAAGATTTGCTTTTTCAAATATTAATTCTTCTGCTCCGGATAATGGCTCGTCAAGGGTTGTCTGTATCTTTACTGGCTGTAGAATTTTTTCCCATATTTTTTGACTAAGATTTTGACTGACCCTAGAAACAGGGGAAAGATATTTATTTATTATTAACTCTAAAGCAGCGATCTTTATATCATTTGGTACTTCATTGAAACTTATTAATTCTTTAAGTAAGTATGGTGCCTGTTCTTGATATACACGCCTAAAACCATATAATTGATGTCTTTGACTAAATATAGGTATAAAAAATTGATCTACTTGATTTGGACTTCGTAATGATACTTGAAAATCAGGAAGAGAAGGTTTACTAACAGCTTTAACATCCTGAATAATCAAAGTGTTTGTATCTAATAAAGTTATAATACTAGGATTTTGCTTATCTAAAACTATGTCAACTGCAAGTACTTTGTCATTTGGATCAATCACTAAGTTAACTGTTTTTGAAGTAACTGGTAAAAGGCGCATAAGATTTTGCAAAGTAGTAGTAAGCATATTTAAATGATATGCTATTATGCTGTCTTGTGCGTTTAACGAGAGAGTAAATATTAGTACTATGTGTAAGAAAGTACTTGTAGTTATCTTAGTATTATTTACCATTGTTTTACTTCTCGCTCTAATTTATTGAGTAATCGCTGGCCAAATTCTTGTAGTGGTTGGTTGTCTTTAGGAAGCTTACTAATTACATAGTCATTAGCAACGCTTGTAAGACGAGATTTTATAGATTGATATTCTTTCGTTAAAGAATCCTTTTGTGTTTGTGATAAGTCATTAGAGGCTTCTTTAGAAGTAGTTATAGTGTTCTTTAATGCACTAGCTATTTCTTTAGTATTGACTATAGTACTGACTATTTTTGAGGCATTTAAAGCATTTTCAAGAGTATTAACCTGTACGTCACGTGTAGCAGCTAAAATGCCAAGAAAATACAATTGAAGGAATACAATTTCTGAAACGGTAAGTAATTCGATTTTAGTATTGAGAAAGGTAAATTCTTTTTCTTCTTTTGCTGTTCTTGGTTCTTCTTTAGGAATGCCTGCCATTGTCTCAAGTTGATCCTTGCTAATTCCTTTGAACGCTGGTCGCTTAAGGATATCTGTTATAAGTTGATATAAAACAGATATTGTTTGACTATCTTCTAGCTCACTGAAGCTTACATTTATAGTAGTAAAAGGTACTTGTATTTTTGCAGCAAATACACGAGACAATAATCCATTCACCTCATCAATTTTTCGTAATGAAGTTATGAAATCTTTTTGAGGTTCAGTAGTTACGGTTATATTTTGAACTATAAAGCGTTTCTTATCTCTTGTTATTATGTGCTGAATATTAATGGGATGTTGTATTTCTAGAATAAAAACCATTCTACGCGCAATTTCTTCAAGTCTTATTGGTAGAAGATTTGCAAGCCCTGTTAAGTGAATATCGAGCATGCTTAAGTTGTATGTTAATGTGTTATCTTGTGCGGCTAGTGGTAGACCTGATACTAATAAATGGGTAAGAATAAAAATATATTTCACTATTTTTTTCATGATTATTACTTGGTTATAATTTATTGTTATTTTATTTTATAATGTAATATATTTATGCTAATAAATTCAATACCTTTTGTTACTTAATGCGTAAAAGGATTCTATATCGTCGTTGATGCTTTTTGCTTTCTATCGTATTTCTAAAGCTGGATTTTTTCTAATTCTGTATGTAACCAATTGCCAAACTCTTTTAGACGTTTAGGAAGATTATCAATTACATATTGAGTAGCAACGGTTTCAAGCCGACCCTTTAGATCTTTGTACTCTTGCTTTAAAGAATTTTCTTCTGTTTCTGAGACTAAAACAGAAGATGCTCTTTTTTTAGCATCAGCTATAGTTTTATTTAGTGTGTTAACTATTGCTGACTTATTAAAAGCGCTCTGAAGAGTATTAATCTGTACGTCAGGTACAGTAACTAAAATGCCAAGAAAATAAAGTTGCAAAAATACAATTTCAGAAACAGTAAGTAAATTGGTTTTAGTAACGATATATGGTGATTCGTAGCCTTCAGTAATAGTGCCAAGTTTCTTTAGTGAATCCTTAATTATTGTTTTTATATACGCAACTTGAAGTGTATTTATAAGTAATTTGTGTAGAACAGATACTTTTTGATTATTTGGTAAATCACTAAAGCTTACAATAAAATTAGCAACTACATGTTCTTGATTAAGTATAGGAAATAAAAGTATGTCTATATCGTACTGTTGCCTTAATTGTGTTACAAAGTCTTTAAGGATACTCCTACCACTCCTATCAGCCTGGTAGACACCAGCTATCTCTTGCATGATAAGGCGATTATTTTGTGTGTTTATTAAGTACGTAATACTATTAGGAGTATCCTTATCGGGTGCACCTAAAACCATTCTACGAGCAAGTGTCTTTATTTGTGCAGGAAATTGTAATTCAATGATTGGTAGTGGCTGCACACTATCTGCCAAATTTTGTAAGTGATAATTAAGAATATTTAAATTATATAGTAATGTGCTATCTTGCGCGGCTAGCGGTATACATAATACTAACCCACGAGTAAGAGTAAAAATAAAAATATATTTTATTATTTTCATAATTGTTACTTGGTTATAATTTATTGTTGTTTTATGTTATAAGCTCATCTATTTACGCTAATAAATTCAATACTTTTTGGTTGTTTAATTAAGTAAAAGAATTTTCTATCGTATGTTATAATAATAGAAAGTATTTTAACGGATACACAAGGCTTTAACTTCATGAAATTATTACTAAGTTGGATTTTTGATCACATTGCTACAGACTGGAAAACTCTTAATCTTAAAGAATTAGTAGCGTGTTTTAATCAAACAACCGCTGAAATAGAAAAGATAACACCGCGTATATTTGAGCATGAGTTATTTACTCTTGGATTAGTTACTGCATGGAATGATCAATATATAGTAGTAGAAAGTAGTGAGTATAATCAAGAATATAGGTTACCCCTACGTACTGGTCTTATGCATGTTGGTGCATTGGCCATATTAAAAAAACACAATACTACGTGGCAATGGGCTACTCTTACAGATTTTCATGCTGAAAAAGACGGATATTTACCTGAAGTTTTTGTCGCTCCTGCAGATAGAGCAGGTGAATGGAAACAGCAAATAGAGCGACAGGATTATATAATAGAAATAGAAAATAAAGCAATTACCCATCGGCCTGATTTATGGAGTCATCGTGGTATTGCACGTGAAATGGCAGCTATTCTTAAAGTGCCATTAGTTGCTCAAGAAGAGCTTATAGTGCATAAGCTATTGTGTGAATATGCACGTAATGCTCCAGCTACCGATGATATGCCGTTTAGTTTTGAAATTAAAGACATACGTGTGTGTAATCGACTTGCGGGGATATATATTAGTGATATTGAGCAGCGACCGTCATTGCTTCATATAGCCTATCGTCTAGCAGGAATAAATAGCCGTCCTATTACTATGCTTGTTGATTTTACTAATTATGTAATGTTTGACATAGGACAGCCCTTACATGCGTTTGATGCTCATGCTCTTACTACAAAGCACATTATAGCAGGCCATATGCCGGACGCATCGCTTACGCTTTTAGATGATCAAACCATTACGTTAACAGCTGACGATATAGTAATTAGTGACGGTATAAAGCCACTATCGCTTGCTGGTATTATGGGTGGTAAAGATACTGCTTTACAGCCTACAACTCATGCAGTAGTACTAGAATCAGCACATTTTGATGGTGCTACTATCCGTAAAAGTGTAATGCGCTTTAAAAAAAGAACTGAAGCATCTGCACGTTTTGAGAAAAATCCGGATCCTTTTCAAAATACTGACGCACTTATGCGTTATTTAAAGTTACTTGATGATGCACAGGTGTCATATCATGCTTCGCGTTGCATTACTTCGTTGGGCATAAATCCTCAAGAGCGTGTGCTTGAGATTACTGAAGAAGCTATAAGTAAAAAGCTTGGTGTGCCAGTTGCCCAAGAGTGTGTTATACATACATTATCACGTCTTGGATTTACGGTATACGTAGCATCTGATATGCGTACCTATATAATAAATATACCCGCATTTAGATCTTCTAAAGATATCGCTATTCCTGAAGATATTATTGAAGAAATAGGCAGATTTATAGCTATTAGCCCTGAGCAGTATATATTACCATACAAGCAAACAGTACCATATGATTCTCGTGCGCTCTTTACCATACGTACTATTAAAAAATTATTTGCCTATGGGTTACGGTTTCATGAAGTATATAATTATGCGCTCTATGATGCTGAATTTTTACGTGAAATTAAGTATGAACCAATAGATATAGTATCAGTAGTAAATCCTGTGTCAGAGCATTGGCAACAATTGGTAACGTCCCTGATACCGCATCTTCTGAAAAATGTACAGCAAAATAGTACTTTATATGATGAAATGCGCTTTTTTGAATGGGCGCGTACTTGGCATAAGCATGAGCAACAAACGCTTTCTGAACGTAAAGTACTTGCAGGTGTTATAGCACATACTAAAAAAGTAGTTGACTTTTATACAGCAAAGGCAATACTTGAGACCGTTTTTACTGCTCTTGCACTACCAGTACGTTGGGTTAAGGTAGCGCCATATAAAAATAACCCATGGTGTCATACTCATCAAACAGCCGCTTTATTTTATCAGGAACATTGTATTGGCTATGCTGGTAAGCTTGAACCGCAGCTAAGCTATATATTAAAGTTTGATGCTTTTTTATTTGAACTTGATGGTGATTTTTTACATACGTATACTGCTCCACAAAAAATATATAGACCAATCAGTAAGTATCCTACGGTATCACTTGATATTAGTGTACTGGTGCCGTTATCAGTAACGGTTGATGCAGTGCGTACTGCACTTATACAGGCTGATAAAAGAATCTATGAAGTACAGTTGGTAGATTTGTATGAAAAGCCTGAGTGGCAGAATCAAAAATCACTCACACTGCGATTTACCATAGAAGATCATCACCAGACATTAACTAAAGATGAAATTGAGCGTGTTATGGCACACGTTACTGCACAGCTTGAACAGCTTGGAGGCAACATACGATGAATCAATTACGGTTGTGTCAGATAATCACGTATACGAGCATTGCAAGTAGTATATTTTTGCTTGATCAGTATTCTAAGCATCTTGCTCTTGCTTATTTAACTCAGGCTCCCTATAAAATAGCCCCTTATATATTCCTGGAGCTCACTATCAATCGTGGTGTTGCCTGGAGTATTTTTCATGATGCGTCTTACACACTTCTTGCTATTGTACAAGCAGTACGGATACTGTTGCTTGTGTTTTTAGGATGGCATGCTTTTAAAGAAGCACAAATGCGCCGTAGTATTGTAGGAGAAGTACTTATTGCTGCAGGTGCGTGCTCTAATATGCTTGATAGAATATTTTATTTTGGGGTTATCGATTTTATTCATATATTTTATAAAAACTATTCTTGGCCTATTTTTAATATTGCTGATAGCGCTATTGTTATTGGTGCGGTATATATACTTGCTAAAACATGGTTGTCACCTGTTGACACTTTGCAAACTACCGGTAATTTGTAAATTACTTATGATACAAAAATTATTATACTTTTTTATACCGCCATTTTGTGAAGGCTGTTTAGTATATTTACCTGATCGTATACCATTGTGTGCTTTGTGTAGTGAGAAAATTACCCCTATAGTTTCGCATAGTATAGTGCTTTCAAAAAGGTATACCATGGTTGTATATGCACTGAGTGATTACACAGAGCCACTTAAGACACTAGTACGAGCAAAAACATATTCTCATAAGCTTGCAAGCAAACAACTTGGATATTTAGCTGCACACCGGGGATTATTAAAAAATATTTCAGCAGCCTGTTTAGTACCTGTGCCATTACATTGGACTAAATATGCTTATAGAGGATTTAATCAAGCGGAAGTTATTGCGCAAGAGTTAGGCAAAAGACAGCATATTCCTGTAGTCTCTTTACTTAAGCGTGTACGTAGAACAAAACCACAGGGACATATAACAGGCGAAGAACGGGTGCGTAATGTGCAGGGAGTGTTTCAGATTAATGTATCAGCACTGAAAGCCGATTATCAAGATAAACATTTAGTGCTTGTTGATGACCTAATGACAACAGGATCTACGCTAGCAAGCGCTGCTAAAGAACTGACTGCACTTAAGCCAGCTTCTATTTCTGCTGTAGTTATATGTCGAGTACTATAAAAAAGGCGTGCACTAGTATCATGCACGCCTTATAGAAAAAATAAGTAGTATTAATTACTTACTCTTTAAGCACCTTGGGTGCCTTCTGGTAATGTAGTAGTTGTTGGTAATTGGTTAGCTTGAGCATCAGTATCAAGATCCAGTGCATCTTCATCAATACCAGTACCGGCAGCATCAGCTTTATCTTTTTCTAAAAACTCATATGATACTTCAACATCATATTCTTTTTTAATGTTTTCAAGTTCTTCAGATTTGCGTTTCATAAGATAGGCGCTATTTACTGCTTCTTTAACTTCGCTATATGGGGCAAATTCTGCTTCTTGTCGTTTTGCTGCATGTACAACCCAGAATTTATCACCTGATTTTATAAGACGAACTGAAGGTACATCTTTTAGTGTAGTAAGCTCCATAGCAACCGCAGGCTCTACGCGTGGATTTTGTAAATTAACGACACCAAAATCAACTACGGTCTTGTTGTTTTTCTTAGCAACTTGTGCAAAATCTGCGCCAGGAGCTTGAGCAGCTTTCAAGAACTCGTTTGCTTCTTTTTCTGTATTAAAAGAAATTCCTGAAGCTATAATACCAGCAGATGTTTTGAGAAATGGGCGTACTTGAAATGCAGGGTCACTTGTTCTAGTAGCTGAGTAATATTTTTCAGCTTCTGCTGCATCAACTTTAAGATTTTTATCGGTATATTTATTGAATGCTTGTACAGGTAATGCGCGGCGAATCATCTCTACATATTGTTGATAGTCTTCTTTGTACTCAGGTGTTTGATCTATTTTTTTGTCTACGACCCAACGACCTAATACTACTTCGTTGACCATGTTATCAAGCAAATTTCTTTTCAATTGAGGCATCATCTTAAACATAGCTTCCATAGATTTAATTTGCTCTGGATTGCTCTCAGCCTCAGGTCCTAACTGTGCTCTAATTACCTGATTTAAATAGGTATTAAACTGCTGTTCAGTAATAGCTGGCTCACCCTTTAGTGTTACAACAACAGGGCTACCATCTTCAACTGCTTTTTTAGTTGCTGTTGTTTCAGGTGTTGTTTTTGGTGTTGTAGTAAACCAGTCACGGCATCCTGCAAGTACTATAAGCGATACAAGCAATGCTATATTAAACACATATGTACTTACAGATTGTACTATCTTCATTGATTTTTCCCTCTTGAAATAAAAATAAGATACTTTGTTATTCTGCTTAAAGTGGTAGACTACCATAGAAGTTGTTCTGTTGCAAAAATTAGGTAAAGCTAAAATAGCTATATGTTCTTGCATGAAGAGTTTCTTTACTATATTCTAAAATATAATTTTGATTATGCAAGAACCTGAAGGACGTTATGGCAATACAACAGGTATGTGTAAGTGTGTTATTCGCACTTATGTTAGCTACTACTGCTCTTTCTAATGCTCTCGAAGATATGTATCCTGAAGCTTTCAAAGACACATATCTTATTGATAAGTCTATGGTAGTTATGTATTTCGAAGATGAGCGTCCTTTTGTTCTTACACAGTTTGATCTTGAGCGTTCTACTATAGAAGGACGTATACTTACACCGCACCAGTGGATTAGTCATTGGCTTACATACTATAATACGCGGCGTACTTTCCCCCAAATTACTATTGATGAAGATAAAATTGATGTCACCCTTGCTGCAGTACAAAAATCAAGCAACCTTACGCTTGATCAAATAAAAAAACTGTTTAAAGATGCCGGGTACTCATATAAAGAAGGACGACAGCAACTTGGGGTGATGCAAGTAATAAAAGATCGTATAGACATAGAACTTATGTCTTCGCGCTATAAAAAGGTAAAGCAAGAAGAAATTATAGCTTATTATACAGCACATCCAGTTATTGTACGAGGGATCTATAAACTACAGCGTGGGAGTGCTCCTATTATCCAGGGGTGCTCAATTGAAGAAAGAAAAAAAGAATTAGAGCAAGCGTTACGTTTAAATTATTGGGATGCTTTTATCTGGACTGAACCATATGAACTTAATGAAGATGAGATAGCTCCTGAAAGCGTATTAAAAACCATTGCTATAGGGCAAGTGAGCCCGCTTACTAGTGTTAATAACCATTTTGAGTGTGTTAGATTACTTAATAAAACAGATACTCATCAAGTGCCGCTGGAAAAACGTGAAAAAGAAATTAACTTTATCTTAAGTCAAGAAAAAATGTCAAAATTTTTAAAAGAATTTGACGCAAAATTGCTATGTGAAGAGTTTGCAGGTGGCAGTATTAAGATTATTGATCCAGAGCTTGAGCGTACAATTTCTTCTCTGCTGAATAGTACAAATACGTAACTACTGCTTAAGCAACAAAAATACAAAATACCAGGATATACTTATTACGCGTAACTAAGGTAGCACGCAATAATTCACTTCATATATATTTCATACTATATATTTCAAAAATGCTGTATAAAGCTTTTGAAATTTTATTATTTTAAATTAAAATATAATTACTTATTTAATAATTGTACATTTACAATCTTGAAAGATATATCATGCAAAAATTACAAAAATGGTATACATACATGCTGATAGCTGTACTTAACTTATGTTTTTTTATAGTGCCCGTAGTAGCTATGGATATACCTGTACTAACGCGTCAATTAAGCGAAAGATTAGAGAAGGCGATACAACACAATGATATACGCAGCATTACTTATTTATTAGATAATGCACTAATAAGTGTACATAGTAAAAATAAATTTAAAGTGACCCCATTACATTTAGCTGCTTGGTATGGCAATGTACCTGCTATAGAACTGTTCTTATCTAGGAATGCTCTTATAAATAGTAAAGATGATAGGAAGAGTACTCCGTTACATGAAGCTGCCGCCCAGGGTTGGTTCAATGCAGTACTTGTGCTCTTAAATAATAATGCAAATATAGACAGTAAAGATAATGGTAAAAATACACCATTACATTGGGCTGCTTATCATGGCAAAGTAGAGGTAATGAAATTGCTCTTAGAAAGAGGGGCTGATATAGAGTGTAAAAATGAATATGGATGTACACCGTTACATTGGGCTAATTCAGTGGAAGCTGTAGCATTGCTTTTAGAGAGAGGTGCTGATATACAAGCTGAAGATAATGAAGGGTATACAGTAATCTGGCATGCTCTTAATAAACTTAGTTTTACACCTGATGATGAAGAATACACCCCTATTAGGGAGCAAGGACAGAAAATTATAGATTTACTGGTAAAAAGTAAGCCCTACCATATTAATATGAGCAAAAAGCCGAGTACATTGCTAGGTACAGTTGTTATGTACTTGCTTAAAAAGAGCGCTATTAATAGTCAGCGCAACAGATATAATTATGTAGACACCGCTCAAAAAATAGCTAATACATTACATGATACTAGAGCGCAAGACTTCTTGAGTATTTTAAATATTTCTGTACTTCCTGAACAAAAACAAGAAGCTAAACGTTATCTTCAGTATTACTTGGAGCGCCAAGATCCTAACGTAACATCAGAACTAGCAGCAACAGTAGTTAAAAAATAAGGGTTAAAAGATAGTACTAGTAGTATATATAGCTTAAAGGATATAGTACTTTTAAAAAATAAACATTAGTTACTTATTAGTTACTTAAGGGGTACGCTTTTTATTTTAGGTACATTCTTCATGTGATTGTTCAACTTGTTGTGCAAAAGCAAGTGCCTGTTCAATAAGTATATCTTTTTTATCTTTAAGATGCTCTTTAGCGGAGAAGTAGCTCGTAAGCAAGCCTTTAAAATCCATGGTAGCTGTTACGATACCGCGCCTTTCACGTGGTACTACGTGGCGTTGAGGAAAAATGCCTACAAGATATAAGGCACTACTACATGCTTTTTGTACTTTAGCAATATCTACCGTGTCCTGCACAGTAGGCGGAATATAATATATAATTTTTACTACCGCATCATTTAGTGTATATTGAGCAATAGTTTTAAGAAGCGTATCAGTTGGAGACTCTGTTGTTGTAAGTGTTACTTCTATTTGCAAGAAAGAACGCGTAGGTGTTTTTATAAATTCATAATATGTGCTCCCCTTTTGCTTGAGTGTTACCAAGCAAAATCCTTTTTCTTCGTTACGTTCACCAAAGTCGATGCGTTCAATAGAGCCTGAGTATACTACTGGCGGGTATCCCTGGGGATTAAGATTTTGATGACGGTGTAAGTGTCCTAAAGCAACATAATCAAAGGGTTTAAGAGCGAGCTGTGATGGTAAAAAAAGAGGATCAGTACCATAAATGGCACGTTTTTCTGAACCAGAAAATACACCAGTACTAACGGTAAGATGAGCTGCAAGTACTGCAGGAACTGTAGGATCAAGCTTCTGAGCGAAATCTTGAATAAGCGCTGATACACCTTGAGAAATATACTCAGTTATTTGTGTAGAAGACGTCCATTGATGAGTATTGTGAAGAGCAAGCGTATTACGGGTAGGCCAGGGAATGCCAACTATTTGTACCGGTCCATTTTTAGTAGTGAGTACAAACGAAGCAGGTTTTGCTATAACGTAAAAGTGAGAAAGAGGCAGCTCTTTAAAAAGTTCAAGCGTATGTGCTTTACCAAAGCTTAAGGGATTGTCATGGTTGCCAATAATAATAACTACAGGAATACCTGCTTGGTGTAAGCGCATAAACGCTTTGAGTAATAAGCGTTGCTGGGTAGGGCTTGGATGTGTAGTTTTATAGGCATCACCGGTAAACAAGAAAAAGTCTATATTACGCGCTAAAGCAGTGTCTATTACGTATGAAAATGCCCGTTCAAAGTCTAAAAGTCGCGTATGAATACCCGTAGTAGGGTCTATCCTGCCATAATTTTCCATTCCAAAATGAACATCAGCGGTATGTATAAACGTAATCATACGAGGGATGAGCTTTCAGAATTATGAGAAGTATTTTGGGTAGTGCGACGCTTATAGCGTTCTTTAAGTTTTGGAGCATATTGTTCTTTGGTAATTTGACGAGCACGGGCAATGGCAAGCGCATTATCAGGAATAGTATCAGTAATAGTAGAACCGGCTCCAGTAATTGTGCATGTGCCAATACTTACCGGAGCTACAAGAGCATTATTACTGCCAATATGCGTGTGATCACCAATCATAGTTTTTTCTTTAGTAACGCCATTATAATTACAGGTAATAGTTCCAGCTCCTATATTAACATAGTTACCAATTTGTGCATCTCCTAAAAAGCTCAAATGTTTAGCTTTGCTGTTTTGCCCAAAAGTAGTACGTGAAATTTCTACAAAATTACCAATTACTGATGCTGTACCAATGGTACTTTGACCACGTATATGTGCAAATGGTCCCACTACTGCATGTGCTTGGATATGAGAACTATGAATATAGGTGTACGGGTGTATAGTTACTTGAGGTTCGAGCCGAGCATTATCAAGTATAGAAAATGCGCCAATAAAAGCATGTTCACCAATATTAGTATTTTTAAGCAATTGTACACTAGGGCCTACTATTGTGTTAGAACCTATATGTACGTTAAGATCAATATGTGTGGTATGAGGTGCTTGAAAGTATACCCCTTGCTGCATCCACTGTTCTATAAGCTCTGCTTTTTTAATCTGTTCAACGGTCCATAATTCTTTTAGTGTATTTACTCCCCGTATTGTATTAAAAGAAGCGGTAATAGTTTCTACACGTAGATTTTGACGAGCTGCGCATGCAATAAGATCAGTTATATATAGTTCGCCACTTTCACGATTATGTGCAAGCTGAAAAAGCTCCCGCTCAAGAAAAGCACGTTGAAATATATATATGCCTGCATTTACGCAACAGTTATCAGCAGGATTGCCTTTAAAATGGCGATCTTCTATAATAGTAATAGTATGATTATGCTTAATTATTCGTCCATAGCCACGCAGGCTAGGATCGGCGTTATGAGCAGTTACAAGCGTTACAGCAGCATTATGAGTACTATGATGTTGCATTAATTCTTGTAATAAACTAGAAGCAATTAGCGGCATATCACCATTAATAACTAAAATATGATCTTTATGCCAAATAGAACGTGTACATGCAACAGCATGACCAGTACCTTGTGGATTGCCTTGTTCTATATACGTAATCGTAGTATAATACTTATTAATAACGCTACGTATCTGCTCTTTTTGGTGCTCTATAACGAGAGTAATAGGAATATTAAGAGCAGTAAGTGCTTGTAAGGGGTAAAGAATGAGTTCTTGACCACATACAGGCATAAGAAGTTTAGTAATAGCAGTACCACATCGGGATGATTTTCCTGCTGCCAGAACAATAGCCTGGACATTATTACTAATCATGGTATCTCCTAGTATTTCCTAAATGCTGACAAACGTTCTTAACATATCACAAGTAGTATTAAGCGTCTATGAAGTATAAAGACTTTTGTTTCGCTTGCTTGCCACCTTAAGTTGCGTTACACTAAAACTAGTTAAAAATCAATAATTACTATAAAAATATTATGGAGAGATGGCTGAGAGGACGAAAGCGACCGCCTCGAAAGCGGTTATCTCGAGAAATCGGGATCGTGGGTTCGAATCCCACTCTCTCCACCATGTGCTCACGGGTACCTATGCTGAAAAGACATTTACTAGTTCTACTTACCGTGTGGTTATTAGGAGGAGCAACTGTACGTGCTCGTATCTTTGATAATCGTTACTTTTTTCTCTATACATTGCCACGTATGCGACACGCATGTTATCCTAGCTATATGCGCTTTCAACCATTTATTATGGCGGCGCGTCATGCCTTTGGCGATAAAGATGATACAATACAAATTTCTGCTCTACAGGGCCCTTACGATCAAGCGATTATTGCGCGAGCTTTAGTTGCTGCAGGTATTACTGAAACTAATATTCTGCCTTCTGACTTGCAAACATTAAGTTCAATCCCTTGGTTGTTAAAAAATAAAGTACAAGCAGAAGGTATTGGTTTTGGTTGTAGCTGGCGGTTTAATAATGCAGTTGAGCTCGGTATTGCTTCAGTGTTCATGCACGCGCGTTCTCATTTTGAGTACAAGCTCAGTTCAGACAATCTAGATCTAAAATCCTCTGATATTAGTGAACTTTATAGCGTTAATCAGCGCATGCATGAGTTATTAAGTTTAGAACCTGCTCAGTGGGCTGAATCAGGAATTGGAGATATTGATGCATATATTCGTTGGGGGAGAGTATGGGAGTATACAGCGCGATTTAAGAAAATTGATACTGGTGTGACACTTGGTTTTTTATTTCCCACCGGTCATAGACGTGATATTGACAATCCCGCTTCATTGCCTTTTGGTGGTAACGGACATTATGGTATATATGGTGCTCTTGAAGGACAATTTGAATTACGTGAAGATTGGCTTGCAGGATTTACCCTTACGCTTTCAAAACGCTTAAAACGAACATTTGTAGAGCGGTTGCCTATTTTGGGAGAGCTTTCAGAATCTTCTAATTTTGGCGCTATTCTAGGGTCTGCTGCTACTGATCCTGGTATTACGGTAGTTTTTGCTCCCTATTTTGCTCTTGAGCATTTACGTGAAGGGCTTGGTATTCGTATTATATATACTATTGCACGTCACACCGAAGATACAATTCAAACAGATGCAGTGCCTCAAGAAGCATTACAATTTGTAAGAGCTCGGTCAGCATGGGGAGCTGACCATGTAACGGTAAATGTTTTATATGATTTTGGATCACCTGAAAATCCACAAAAAATATGGCCAGTTATCTCACTTGCATGGGATATTCCAGTAAATTTTATTGTGTCAGAAAGAGTAAGTAAAACCCATACTATATCGCTTGTATTAGAAGTAGATTTTTAAACTAAATACGATACTTATGATTAAAAGAAGCCTTATGAAATTTTTACCTGCCAAACGTCTTTTTAGCTTTTTCTCAAATGACCTTGCAATTGATTTAGGTACTGCTAATACGGTAGTATTTGTCCCTAATCGTGGCATTGTTCTTAATGAACCTTCAGTAGTAGCGGTAAAAGCAAATACTAATCAAGTACTTGCTGCAGGTCATCGCGCTAAAGAAATGCTCGGCAAAAATCCTGAAAGCATAAAAGTGTGCCGTCCTATGCGTGACGGTGTTATTGCTAATTTTGAACTTGCCGAGAGCATGTTGCGTTATTTTATTAATGTAGTACATGATAATCGGCGTACGTTTGTGCGTCCCCGTATGGTTATTGGAGTGCCCTCGGGCATAACACAAGTAGAACGGCGGGCTGTTGAAGAGTCAGCGCGACAAGCAGGCGCAGAAGATGTTCATATTATTATGGAGCCAATGGCAGCAGCTATTGGTGCAGGTCTTGCTATTCACGAGCCATCAGGAGGCATGATAGTTGACATAGGCGGTGGTACTACAGAAGTTGCAGTAATTACGCTTAAAGACGCCGTGTTTTGTAGGTCAGTACGTGTAGGTGGCGACGAGATGGACCGTGCTATTGTACAGTATGTTAAACGCAAATATAATTTGCTTATTGGCGAACGTACTGCTGAGATGATTAAAATTGGCATTGGTACTGTGCTATTAGACTGCCCTACAGAGAGTATGGAAGTTAAGGGTCGCGATTTGGTAACCGGAGTGCCAAAGACTATTACGTTAACGAGCATAGAAGTACATGAATCACTTTTAGAAACCGTTGCAAGTATAGTTGATGTAATACGCGTAGCATTAGAAAATACGCCCCCTGAGCTTTCTTCAGACTTAGTTGATAAGGGTATTGTTATGGCAGGCGGAGGGTCGTTACTACGTGGTCTTGATAAGTTAATTTCTCATGAAACTGGTCTGCCGGTACGTATTGCTGATAACCCGTTATTATGTGTCGTAACTGGTGCCGGCCGTGTGCTTGAGCAGTTTGACTTTTTTAAAGACGCTCTTATGAAGTGAGATAATCTATGAGTGCTTATGCACATGGTATACGGCTGAAGAAAAAGCATGGTCAATACTTTTTAAAAGATTGTGCTGTAGTATGTAACATGCTTGCCCATGTTACACTTACGTCAGATACGTCAGTACTGGAAATAGGGTGTGGTGATGGTTTTCTTACGGGAGCAATTTTACAATCGCCTATTAAACGCTTATGGGTGTATGAGATAGATCCAGAATGGGCTAACTACGTTCGTGTTCGCTATCCTGACACACGGCTTACTATATTTCAAGAAAACTTTTTAGATATTTCATGGGAACTGTTATTCCCACTTGGTCCCTGGACAGTATTATCTAATATTCCCTATCATGTGACGTTTCCCATTTTGGAAGTATTTCGCAAGCGACGTACGTTTTTACGTGAGGGCGTAATCATGGTGCAAGAAGAAGTAGCACAAAAGTTGGTAAAAACATCAGGCAGGGGCTATGGCTTTATCAGTCTGTACTTTCAGCATTTTTTTAACTGGTATTTACTTCAGCAAGTGCCGCCATCTGCTTTTACTCCACAACCGAAAGTTACTTCGCGTCTTATATACTTTAGGCCACGTTTTGATCAAGAACATATACCAAACGAAGAGCAATTTTGGCGATTTATTAAATTAGTATTTGCCAGCCCACGACGTACGTTAAAAAATAATCTTGCCCAGGGTCACTACGATACTACCCGCATTTCTCCACAAGTATTAAGCTTGCGTGCTCAACAGCTTTCTAAACAAGATCTGCTTGAGCTCTGGTCGTTATTACTATAACTAATAAAAAAGTTTAAAAACTTTTAGCCTATTTAATTTTTATTATTTTACACTATACTATATTTATTTATTTTATAATTACTAATTAGTATTTTATATTAAAAAATCATTTTTTAGGGAGCTTACTAATGTATACATGGTATACAAGAATACTTACTTTTGTGACGGTATTATCTTTCGTACCGCTATCTCTAATGGCTATGGATGAACCAAAAGAAGTAGGAGATCAGTTTATTGCTGCCTTAAAAGAAAACAATATAGAAAAAATTAGCGATTTATTACGGCATGATATTAATGTAGATACTACAAATGCTTTAGGATATACACCATTACATTATGCTGCTTTATATGGTCAAAGAGAAGGGGTAGAACTGCTATTAAGAAAAAGGTATGTAGATATATTCGCTAAGAATAGATTTAATAATACACCTCTGCATAAAGCAGCTTCTACAAATAATATAGCAGCATTAACGGTGTTTCTTGATTGGGTTCGTATACTTATACTTGATTCTTTTATGTACCAGTATTTTTTTATTGATGCTGAAAATATCTATAAAGAAACACCGCTTCATATAGCGGCACAGAAAGACAATGTTGAAGCAGTAAACCTGCTTTTAGAGAAAGGTGCTAATATACACTACAAAAATAGGGATGGTTATACCCCATTGCTTTGTGCAGTTCATGCTAATGCAGCAAAAGCAACAGCGCTTTTGTTAGATAAAGAACCCAGTAATACGTTAGAGCAGAGAGATCATTTGGACTTTACGCTCTTAGATCATGCTGCGGTAAGAGGTGCAGTAGATGTAATAGCGCTGCTTTTAGATAAAGGTGCTCAAATAAATAGTACCGATGATGGTAATGGTAATACAGTATTGCATAACGCTGTAGTACATGCCAAAACAGCTTCGGTAAAAATGCTTTTAAAAAAAGAAGCTAATGTTCATAGTAAAAATTTTATTGGGAAAACACCATTGCAGGAAGCTATTCTTGCGGTGAGAACGCAGGCGGCATCTTTACTTTTAGATGCAGGTGCAGACATTGATAGCAAAAATTATAGTAACACTACTATTTTACACAGTGCGTCTTCTATGGGTAATGCAGAATTAGTAGAATTTTTATTAGATAGAGGCGCAGATCTAGAAGTTCAAAATAAAGAGGGAGAGACTGCGCTATCGATTGCTTATAAAAATCTTAATAACGCTGACACTAAAACAAGAGAGCAAGCTCAAAAAATAATAGCAATAATCAACAATAATGCTCCCTATATTACTATTAGCAAAAGACCCGCTACGCTCGTGGGTTTAGTTGTTAGGTGTTTGCTTAAAAAGAGCCAGCTTGCAACAAGCAGTGAACCTAATGACGTGCATCGGTATGACTATATACAAACTGCTCAGCAAATAGCAGAGAAGCTGCATGACAATACTGGGTATAATTTTTTACAAGCATTACAAGCAGCTAGTACTCCTACGCTACAAAAGCAAGAAGCCAAAATATATCTTAAGTCGTTAATAGAGCATAATCAAGAATGAAATGGAGATGCATGAATAAAAATAGTATTAAAATTACTCTAGTATTAATAAGTTTAAACACTGTTTTTACAAATTATACTGGTCATTTTACTACAAGAGTTAAAGATTTAGCAGTAAAGCATCAAAATAGTATAGTTGCCAGCGCTCATGCGGTTGAAGTGTTTGCTTTTAAGTATCTAACGTTACTGCTGGCAAGTAAATTTTTGCCGTATAGTGATGCTAAAAAATTAAGTACATTTGTAGTTTTGTATGGCTTTTTTTGGAGCGCTTTTATACATAAAGGACTTGCTTTTAGAATAGAAAAAACATATGGCAAACATATGGCTGATTATCTTAATTTAAATGAGAGATGTTTAGATAGTGAATATACTAATACTGCAAGTACTATACTACGTGCTCATAATATGTCTCACCGTTCTATACCGGTATATCGAACTAATGTTGATCGAGCTCCCGCTGCTTGTATTGGACCCAATGGCGCTATTATTATTGATAATGCAACATTTCCATGTCTTACTCCTCATGTACAAGAAGCAATTATTGCACATGAGATAGCTCATAGTATAAATCCATTATCTACCTATGCTATGAAGAAGCATATTATTCCTGTAATAGGAGCTTTATTGCTTTCGTTAGGCTATGAAGAAGGACTAGCGAGACTAAATAATGTACCGGGTTTATGTAATGTAGTGTTAGCTGACCCTACCAGTCTTCTTTCTGGCAATTTCTATACATTTTTAGCAGCTGTAACAGTTATAATAGCGTATAGTGCATATAAAATGCCTTCGTTTCCTTCTCATTTTCTTCAGAAATTAGAAGAAAAAAGATGTGATTTATTTGCAGTACAAAGTTTATGTTATCAGGGTAAAGAAAAAAGAGTTGAAGAATTTAGCGAATATTTTAAAAAAAACGCAACGAGAAATGGTAATTATGGAGGCTTCGAGCATCCACGACCGCTTATTCGTGCACGGTATATAGCTGCAGCATTAGAAGAATGGCGTAGAAAGCAGTTGCCGTCTTTAAGAAGATCTTTAGCACAATGGAATAACATGCATAAGCCAAGTTTTATACATGCTTTGCATCAAGAATGGCCTCATGTGCCAAGACCAAAATTACAATTTGCTTTGCAAAATTATGCTCAAAGCCATAAGCCTGGACTCCATGTCTAAATTACTTGAACTTAAAAAATAGAGATCCTGAGCTATCTCTGGTAGTTCTAAAAATAGAGATGTTATTTTTAATTAAAATATAATACTTAAATAGTATATAAAATAATTTTAAATTTAGGAAATTATATGGATAAGAAACAACTATTAAGTTTTGCTTTTTTATTTTTGACGTGTGCTCTTCGTGGAATGGAGAGCCGAAGTAAAAAAAATACTATTCCTTTGAATGTCAGAGAATTTATAGGTGCTGAATTATCAAACTGTGGACTTAATCCTAGCGATATAAAGCTTGTATTGAAGTCTGAGCCAGATGATTTTTTCCCCTTTTATTATGGATGGGCAGCTAGAGGTTATGCTACAAAAGATGGTTTTATCTATATAAATAACCAAAATATGTCTCTATTGCAAAAGGTTATTAAAGCACACAAGAATCCTTTTTACCAGAATTTAATTAATACATTATTTGATACTGATATAGTGCTTGAAGAGATTTTATCTCGTATATCATTAGATGATATACCACACCCTCATGCTAAAACTATGCATAGACAAGAAGTTGTCTTACATGGTGCAACTTATACTACTCGACATGAAGCAGGACACCTTTACAATAAAGATAGTATAAGATTGTTTTTGTTTAAGATATTCCTGGTTGGGACGATATGGGCAATAGAAAGGCTTATTTTTGGTAGCAATGTGGTGCAACCTAGTTGGAAAATGGTAGCAAGAATGGCAGCAGAAGCTACCGTAGCTGGTGGAGTAAATCAATGGTATTCACGTAGAGTAGAAAGTCAAGCTGATGATTTTGCTATTGAACATACTAAAAACCCTCGTGAGCTTTTAGCTGCGGCTATACTACATAAAAATTATCATAATCTTCAGGTCTTATCTCGTAACGGGTATAAGCCTTCTTTATTTACAAAGTTTACTGATATACATAAGCGCATTTTTGCAAGTCATCCAAGTAATTATTCTCGCTACAAGAAATTTTATGCAGCGGCTGAACACCTCTATGCTCAACAAGCTTTAGAGCGTAATAGGTACTTAAAAAACTATTTTGATTATAAGTTGTATGAGATAGCTAACCCTTTTTAAAGAAAATAGTTTTATAAAAGACAGACAGTGCGTGCTGCCTGCTCTTTTTTAGAGCGGCAGAGTGTACGTTTTTGTTGACGATGGCATGTGCATAATTTTTGCTTACTAATACTTTTGATAGCCTGATTTACATGATACTCATATTCAATATTAGTAAAATGAAAAGGCCGTATACTATGGATACTTTTTTTAAGATGCTCAAGTAATTCTGTTGCAATAAACGACGTAATAAATACCTGCTTAGATGTTGCTTTCTTAATATAAAGACCTTGAGTATGCCAGTGTAAATCAAGCGTAATATCTGGTCCTTGTATATTATATTCTTTAAGCTTTGCTATAAAAAAGGGGATAAGTAAAACAAGGGGAACTGGGTATAGGGGAAAGTCTTGACGAAAATATAATGGTGTCCAACCATAAAACCATAGTTCCATATGACCAGGTGAGCGATCAATAGTATGTAGCTTTGCTTTTTTTGCTTTCGGTGGTCCTCGCTTTGATAATCGCATAACTTGATCGGTAATCAGTACGTTAATTTGTGATAAATGAACAGGTAAAGAAATATTTTTGCGCTCGACAAAATAGCGCTGGGAAAAAAAACGCTTGAGAGAAAAACAGTCAAGACACTGTATTTTATCAGCGTATGAATAAAAGTGGTATATTTCTTTAAAAATAGGACTTTGTATAAGATAGTCAGTTTCACTTTGCACTGGTGTGCCGAGTGATATAAATTCGTCAATAGTAAAATTTTCATGAGGATTATATTTAGCGTGAGCTGCAGCGAGGCTTAAACAGATATTCCCTCCATGACTATAGCCAATCAGCGTAATTTTGATAGTTTTATAGCCTTGTTGCTGTAATCTAAACAGCTCATTTCTTATTTGAGTATATAATACACAGGCATCTTGATAGCGAGCAGTAGTGTTTAAAAGGCCTCGCCAGCCTCCGGTGTAGTAGTATCTATCAGCTTTTTTGGTGCTATACTGAGAAAGAACTGTATCAAAAAGCTTTGCAAAAAGTGGTGCACCTGCTTGTAAGTTATCATGCGCTGGTATACTGCAGAGTCCTAACTCTTGCATAGGTTGGTTTTGGAAAAAAAATGGATTATTACGCATAAGTACTACTGATTGTTCATAAACACTGTTTTCAATATTACCAGATATAAGACGTATAAAATTGGGAAGTGTTAAATATGGTTTAATACTTATTGCACCATGAACAAATATAATAACGTGTGCACGCTCGTGATATATTTCTTGAGCATACAGAGAGGAGAAAAAAAAAGTATAAAAAAGCCAGTATAAAATAAGACGACTCATACATTGTCACCTTTAGATAATTTATAGTAGAGTATACCTAAGAGCCATAAAGGAGTTAAAGAGAATTCTTGACCAATTTAGTTTTGGTTCTTAGTGAAAAGAGTGGTTATGAGTACTTGGTGGACTACAATAAAAACATATAGTAATTTACTTGCTCAACTGATAAGTATTAGTATTGAGCTTGTACGGGGTATACTAAAAATTTATCATTTAAGAGCACCTATTGTTGCTATTTTTGGGGGTGCACGCCTTGAAGTACGCAGTCCTTATGCACAACAAGTATATGCATTAACACAATTGCTCGGAAAAGATAAGATTTCAGTAATTACTGGTGGTGGACCAGGAGTTATGGAGGCAGCTAATTGTGGGGTACTTAAAGGTCGCGGTAAACGAGGGCATTCTATCGGCGTAGGTGTAGAAGGCCTTGACGAAGGAAAATTCAATGTATGTGTGCGAGAAAACTTAACAGTGCGGTATTTTTTCCAACGTAAATGGCTTCTTATGAGATATTCTGTAGGATTTATAATTTTCCCTGGAGGATTTGGCACACTTGATGAACTTACTGAAGTATTGCATCTTATGGAATTAGGCGAACTTATGCCAGTTCCCGTAGTGCTTATTGGTGTTACCTATTGGCAGTCACTAATAGACTGGTTTTCAAGCACAGCATTTAAACATCATATGATTGATACACAGGTATTTTCTTCTATTACGCTTACTGACGATATCGAGTATGCATTTAAGATTATTAAAAATTACTGTGATAGCTGTGCGCGAGCACACTTACAGTAAGCCTAGTATATGCAGTTCATGTGCTAATTGGTGGGGATTGCTATAGACAATACCAATAAATCCTTCTTGTGATGCAGCTTGTATATTTATTTGCTTATCATCAATAAATATAATGTGCTTGTTCTGTTGTCCCTGTGCTTGTAGATAGTGCTTAAATTGGCGGTAAAAAATAGGTTGTGGCTTACGACTAAAATTATTTATAAGATGGGGTGTGTAAAAGCCACTAAAATATGAGAAGATAGTAGGAAATTGAGCACGCAAATCACGCAGTGTTTCTGGTCCAATATTTGAAAGAATATACAGTTTAAAGCGTTTTTTATTAAGTTGAGCAATGAGAGCAATAGTCTTTTCTTGTGGGCACTGCTCATTAATAACTTTAATAAATGGTATGCGGATGTCTGCAAGATCAGGATAATGATGTGTAAGTGTGCTTAAAAATGCTTCGAAAACGGGTGCTTGCTGTAATAGCTTAATAAATGTATACCAGTGTAGTGGGTTAATTAAGTGCTTGATAAGAGAAAGCTTAGGGAAGTTAAACATAATACGCCGTGTCATAGCACTATAATCAGGATAAAAAATAACTTTATGAATATCAAAGGCAATAACAGTGTTATCAGGGGTATAGTACTGTATTATATTTGTCGATAGAGTAGTAGAGACAGGTAGTCTACTATACCAGCCTATACTACCACCTATACATAAACTTATTAAGAAAACGAGTAAAGTATATTTTTTCATAATTACACCTTTATGAGACGCTCAAATGTCTTTTTATACGCTTGTGCCATAGTAGAAGCAGTATAGTGTGCACGAAGCGTTTTAAATCCATTACTGCCAAGCTTTTGTGCTTGATCAGGGTTATGGGCAAGTGTAAATAATGCTTCAGTAAGTGCGTGAGCGTTACCAGTAGGTATAACAATACCATTATAGTAAGAAGTAATGCACGGGTGTGCTTGGGTAGAGCTCGTAACAATACAAGGTAATGAAAAGCATAATGCCTCTAAAAGTGCTATCGAAAGACCCTCTTGATAAGATGGTAAAGCAAAACAGTCAAAAAGAGTGTAATAGCCATATGCCAATGCCTGGGTAATAAAACGTACATCAGAACGTATCCCCAATGCTTGTGCGTGTGCTCTCAGTAGTGTTTCTTCAGGCCCACTACCAACAATAATAAGTGTACTTTGAGGAACTTTCGTTTTAAATGCGGCAAAGCTTTCAAGTAATAGTGTATGATTCTTGCGCTTAATAAGGCGCCCTACGGTCCCAATAACAAAATGTTGAGCATTAATTTCAAGATGTACACGTAATAGAGATGCCTGTTTGCTTTTATGTATTACTGACTGATAACTAATGCCATTGGGTATTATAGTAATAGCTGATGGGATAACCCAGTTTTTTTGTACGAGTGTAGTAGCAATATCAGGTGATACTGCTATAGTTTGCTGACTCAAACTATAGGTAAGACGGTCGATACTATTTCTTATATATCCATCTTGTTCTGGACCTAAATGTATTGCAGAAACAAGTGGTATATTAAGAACTGATGCAAGAAAGCGGCAGCAAGTATTAGCTGCCCATAAGAGACTATGTATAATAGTTGGGCGTAGTCCTCGTAATAATGTGTAGAGAGCATATAAAAAAAGAGGATCGTAGCGTACAAGATAATTTTTGACTGGATAGAGAGTGATTCCCTGAGCTTGTAAAAGTGCACGATAAGGCCCGTCATGGAAGTAAATAATGGTATGCTCAAACTCTGGTAAGTTAGTAATGAGTTCATATAAGACCGCTTCCGCGCCGCCTATTTTTAAGCTTGAGGTAACATGAACTATCTTATGCTTGCGGTGCATAGATTAACTTTTTTTTGTCAATTTTACCGGTAGAAAGTGTAGGCAAAGAGCGTACTATAACAAAATCATGCGGTACTTTATAAGGAGCAAGATGCTGCTGGCACCAGGTCTTAAGGTCTTGCTTTAACGTAGGTGAATCAGGAGCAGCAACAAATGCTATAGGCAAGTCGTTATTGTCTACACGATAGCCAATAACCGCTGCTTGAGTTACCTGTGGGTATAAGAGTAAGATATTTTCTATTTCTTGAGGATATATTTTAATACCTTTAGCAGCTAAGACGTCTTTTTCTCTACCTATTATAACAAGAGCTCCTTCAGTATCTTGATATGCTATATCGCCAGTATTAAACCAGCCGTCTACAAGAACAGCTTGTGTAGCTTCAGGAGCATTGTAGTATCCCATCATAACATTATCACCATGTACCCATAATGTTCCTGTGACACCTGGTGATACCAATGCTCCTGTAGAATCTTTAATAGCATATGAAATACCAATAAAAGGTTTGCCTACGCAATAGGTTGACTTAAGATAATCAGAAATATCTACCGAAATATACGGTGCGGTTTCAGTAAGACCATAGCCATTACAGATCTTACGGCGATACACCAGCTCAAATGCTGCTCGTATTTTATCAGGTAATGCATCACCACCTGAAATGCAATATTTGACTTCTTGGATAGGTATGTTTTTGAATAGAGCAAAAAGACCATATAACGCTGGTACTCCAAAGACAATGGTTGGTCTTTGTTTAAATGCTATTTTAAGTGCTTTTCGTTCAATTTTATCGATTACAATAACGCTTGCTCCTAATAAAAAGGGAGACCATATGCAACTATTTTGTGTAAAACTGTGAAAAAGGGGTAATGCAGCGTATATGCGTTCGTTTCCTGTGATATCTAATCGTGCAGATCCTTGAATAGCATTAATAAGAATATTACGTGAGCTCAGCATAACTCCTTTTGGTTTACCTGTAGTACCTGAAGTATAGAGAAGTAGTGCAAGCTCCTCAGGATCTTTAGCAGGTATAGTTATATCTGGAGGCGATAAAGGTATTTGAGTGAAAAAAGGCGTTAATTCTTGTTCAGTAATACAGGTTATACGAGCCATAAGCTGTGGCATTTTATCAGCAAAAAGCTGAGAAATAAGTACTATATGTGTTTGTGCGTCTTCTACTATAGAAATTATTTCTTGTTCATGTAAAAACGTATTAACAGGAATAACAATAGCGCCGGTTTGCCAGATACCAAAATAGACACTATAAAATTCAGCAGAATTTTGCCAAAGTAGCAGTACTTTATCGCGTACTGTTATGTTTTTTTGTAGCAAATACGCAGTAATACTAGCTGCTTGGGTATACAGCTCTTTATAGGTAATTTTTTTTTCATCAGCTATTAAAGCAGTCTTGCCAGGCCATTGTTTAAATGCTTTATATAACAGTGATCCTGCAAAGATAATAGTGCCCTGAGGTGCTATAAGAGAGTAATAGCTATTATAGCGTTCTTGCTCTTGATTACTCTTCATAGTTAATAACATTAACAGGACATGCTGCTGCTGCTTCTTTAATAGATTGCTTATAGCAACACAAAGAAGCATCTGATTTTATGTGTGAAAGATCGGTTACCTCAAATACATCAGGTGCTATAAATGCACAGGTTCCACACGTTATACATCCAGGTTCAATCCATACTTTTTTCATACTAAATACCTCGCAGCTGACGTGCACGTGCTACACGGTCTATGCCTATCATAAGAGCAGCAGTGCGTAGAGATACATTTTTTTCTTTTGCAAGAGCAGCGGTAGCTTCATATGCTTTTATCATATACTGCTCAAGACTTTCATAAATTGCAGATAATTTCCACGGTAAATACTGTATATTTTGTACCCATTCAAAGTAGCTTACGGTGACTCCTCCTGCATTAGCAAGAATATCAGGAATAACAATAATATTTCTTCTGGCAAGAATAGTATCGCCTTCAGTTGTTGTTGGGTTATTTGCTCCTTCGATAATATATTTACACATAACATGAGATGCTATAGGTGCATCGATAACGCCTTCTATAGCAGCAGGAATTAAAAAATCACAATTAAGTTGTAAAAGCTCGTAATTAGTAATTTTTTTACCCTGATAACATGTGTTTAAAGAATGATTAGTTTGAACATACTGTATAAGGGCAGGTATATCAAGTCCCTGAGGATCATATATTCCCCCGTTATAATCACTGACAGCAATAATTTTAGCACCAAGGGTGTGCAAAAATGCTGCAGTATATGACCCTACATTGCCAAAGCCTTGTATTACTACGGTAGATTGTGTTAAATCTATACCGTGGTCATGAGCGAATGCTTTCATAATAAAAGTAAGACCTAAACCAGTAGCTTCTACTCTGCCAAGACTTCCGCCAAGTTCAAGGGGTTTACCAGTAACAATAGCGGGAGTATGGCCATTATGTTGGCTGTATTCATCCATATACCATCCCATAATCTGCGCATTAGTTCCCATATCAGGTGCAGGTATATCTTCATCCGGACCAATAATTTTTGCTAGTCGTCTGATAAATATTCGTGATAACTGTTCTAGCTCGCGTATCGACAAAGATTTTGGATCAACGTGAATCCCGCCTTTAGCGCCTCCAAACGGTATATTAAGCAGCGCAGTTTTCCAAGTCATAAGCCATGCAAGAGCACGAATCTCATCTTGATCAACGCTTTTATGATACCGTATACCACCTTTATAGGGACCCCGAGCATTATCATGCTGTACCCGGTATCCATTAAATATACATATTTCACCAGTATCGCGCTGCAATGGTATTTTAATAAAAAGTTCACGATCAGGAGTAAGTAAAAGCTGTTGCATTTGTGGCGTAAGACCAAGATAATGTGCTGCAGTAAAAAATTGTTGCTCTACTGATTTGGCGGGTGAAATAATCGGCATAAAGTGTACTTTCTGATATAGTATATCTATTTTGCTATAAAGTACTTAAGTACTATTGCAATGTATACTATTTACTTAGCAGTAGCAAGTATGCAGTGCTAGAGGCAAAGAGTAATTTTTGCTATACTTATCTTTAGTACAATTAAATAGTTATAGTAGATAGTGCAAATATATGAAATACATAGAAGGTGGGCTTTTATGTGCTATTGAGGGTATAGATGGATGTGGTAAAACTACCCTTGCACAAAGCTTAACGTTAGCGCTTTCACAGTTACAGTTTCCAGTGGTGCTTACACGAGAACCAGGAGGAACGCAGCTAGGCAATTATATTCGTGCTTTACTCTCTCAGCGGCCCTGTCTTATACAAGAAAAAGCAGAATATTTATTGTTTGCTGCAGATAGAGCTCAGCACTTTGACCAAACAATTTTACCTGCATTGCATGCTGGTGCCATTGTTATTGCTGATCGTCTGGCAGATTCTTCTGTAGCATATCAGGGGTACGGGCGCGGGCTTGATCGGTCAATGCTTGAGCGCATTAATACATGGGCAATGCAAGGGCAGACGCCCGATATTACCGTCTATTTACGTATTGATTATGAAACTGCATGGTTACGTCTTGTGCAACGAACCAGTTCTTTAACTGCTTTTGAACAAGAGAAGGTTGAATTTTTTAAAAAAGTAATTCAGGGGTTCGAAGAACTATATAAACAATGCGTACGGGTACGGATATTAGATGGACGAGAAGATCCCAATATTATTTTTACCCAGGCATTTGCACATATTTTACGTTATATAGAAGAGCATAAACATATTCAGTTAGTGTCATCATGAGTTATCCTATATATGCACTTCGTGTTGCTGATCTTGCTAAAGTATTTGTAAAACGTACACGTTTTTTGCCATTTTTTTCAGCTTCGTATGAGACATTTGTTGCAGTACGCACTATATCATTTGATGTCCTTCAAGGTGAGATTGTGGGACTTCTTGGTGCTAATGGTGCTGGCAAAACGACCACTATCCAAATGCTTTTAGGTGCATTGCGCCCCACAAGTGGCTCTATTATGTATTTTGATCAAGATTTTTATCGTCATCGTTCTGAAATTTTACAGCAAGTAACGTTTGCTAGTACGTATGTAAAGCTTCCGCCGCGCTTTACAGTGTTTGAAAATCTCGATCTTTTTGCACAGTTGTATGGTATGGGTACAATAGAACGTCGTGAGCGTATTGCCACTATGCTTAATTTTTTTGGTATGGGCCATTTACAAAATCGAGTAATAAGTGGGTTATCAGCAGGCGAGCTTACTCGTGTTATGCTTGCAAAGGCTTTTTTACCTCGTCCACGTATGGTTTTACTTGATGAACCTACCGCAGCGCTTGATCCTGATGCTGCTCATGCAGTTCGTGCTTTTATTAAAGAGCAACAAGTACAAGAGGGTACCGCTATTTTATTAACATCACATAATATGGACGAAGTAGCTGAAGTGTGCAGTCGCGTATTAGTATTAAAACAAGGATCTATTATTGCTAATAATACCCCCCAAGAGCTTGCTGCTACGGTATCTTTTGCAAAAGTACATCTTGTAGTAGAAAGAGATACCATAAGTATATTAACTCAGTATTTGCAAAAATCAGCCATTACGTATACATACCATGATACAACGTTTGTTTTAGAAGTAGGAGAACGTACTATTGCACGAGTGCTTAAAGATCTTGCACAACATGATATAAAGTACTCATATATAGCTATAGAACAACCGACATTAGAAGATTATTTTTTAACTATTACGCGTACATAAAGTACATAAATTATGCAAGCATATCGTATAAACGCTCTTATACGGCGTTATTTTATCTTAACAATTGGTGATCCATTTCGGCTTATTGACATGTTTTATTGGCCATTGTTTGACCTTACACTCTGGGGATTTACGAGCGTTTGGATTGGACAAGCTGTCGATCAAGCAGCAGTACCGAGTATGGTATTAGGGGGACTTATTTTATGGATTGTTATGCATAGGGTGCAGCTTGAAGTTTCTGTTAATCTTATGGAAGAGCTATGGTCACGTAATATAGTAAATCTTTTTGCAACACCATTGCAGCTTTCAGAGTGGATTATTAGTGTTATGATTGTAGGGTTGCTAAAAGGAATATTAATTGGTATAGGTTCTGCTGCTTTCGTAGTATTTTTTTACCACGTTAATATTTTAGAGCTTGGTTTTCCGCTTATACTTTGGAGCGCGTTGCTTATTGGTTCGGGCTGGGGATTGGGATTTTTAACTGCAAGCTGTATAGTATATTGGGGGCAGCGTGTACAAGTAATTGCCTGGGTTATAAGCTCATTTTTTGCGCCATTAACCGGGGTGTTTTACCCCGTTAGTGTATTGCCACCACTTTTACAAAACATAAGTTATACACTTCCTATGACCTATGTATTTGAGGGGTTACGTATATGGCGACAAACAAACGTGTTTTCTTATAAGTATTTAGCTATAAGTGCTTTGCTTACTATACTATATGTAGTAGTAGCACTGTTTATTTTTAGCTGTATGTTTGAGAAAAGCCGCACTAAAGGTCTTGCGCGTTTAGAAAATGAATAATCCAGTACAGCAAGCGCAAGTACGGCTCTATATAGGAACTCCCGAACACACATGTGCTGCAGTGTTAAAATTACTTATGCAGTATTTTTGCACGCAAAACGGTTGCTCTTCCTGTTTTACTTGTCAAAGTATTGCGCATAAACGGTATTCTTCCCTATTGTGGATTACGCCTGAACGAGGATACACGCGTGAGCTGCTAGAACCTGTATTTCACGCTATTTCGTTTATGCGTGCTCAGGATCAGTGCTTTTTTATTATTCTTGAGCAAATTGACATGTTAACTCCTGCTTGTGCTAATAGCCTTTTAAAATCTTTAGAAGAGCCACCTACAGGATATTATTTTATATTATTATCTGCAACACGTGCGATACTGCCAGCAATAGTGTCACGTTGTACTACTATTGAGGTAACGAGTGGTACATCTAAAAGTACTACTGACGATTTTTTGTTATCGTTATTTACAACGCCTATTACAGCAGTATCAGGCGCACGTTTACTTAAAGAACTAGAAAAACTATCATTGAGTGAACGTCAGGTTCTCTTTCTTATTGAGAAGCTTATAGAGCAAAGTATGCACGATTATAGTACAACTAAAAATACACAAGCATATCGTGATATACTTACTATGTTATTACACAAGCCGCCTATGCCAGGTAGCAGTAAATTAGCTTTACGTACTATTGCGCTACAACATCTTCTTTTTAGTAAAATTGACAGATAATATTAATTTATTATAATAAAAAATACTCATACTCTGGAGGTTATAATTATGCATGTAAGATTTCGTCTATTACTTGCTATTTCTTGTCTATTACTTATTTTGCAACCATGTCTTTCACTGTATAGTGTTTCTCGTACGCAATTACTCTATATGGGAGGGGCGGTCATAAGTATACTTTTTGGTAAGTATATTTTTAAAAAATACTATGCTCAACACTCTCCTGTTCTTACAGCAAGCATATCAAATACACATTTAAATCAAGTAAATCAAGAATTGCAACCGTATCTAAAATTTACTCCTGAACAAGTTATAGGACCTATACATAATAACTATGTACGTACCCCAGTACCTATTGTTTTGGCGAGTGGAAATCATGTTACGCAAGTGAGTGTGCTTTGGCAAATGTTGCCATATGCTAGTTTTATAGAACGTAATATTGATTTAGCTAATGCATATTCTGAATCAACCGGGTTAAAAGTAAATAAATATTTAGACTATATGTATACTAGTAGTTCTGATAATAGTTTTTTACGTACTCAGCTTAAACCGCCTGTAGATTTTAATCCTCAAACATTTATAGCAGGAGGGCCTGAAAGCTGCGGATATCAAGCGTTAAAAAATTCTTACTGTATATTACATGCTCTTGATGCAGGTAGTAATCGTGAACAGTTTACTACAAGCATGAGTAAGCTTCATGATCTAACATTTGCTGCACAATTATTTGGTAAAGAAGATCAGCTTTTAGGTAGATGGCGGGAGTTTGTTGTTACTTTATATCGTCAGAGAGCGTTAGTACGCTGGTATTTAGAACGTGAGCTTAATCTGAGTAACCGGTATTTAATACCTGAAGAAAAGTTAGAACAAGTACCTACTCATGATGGTATTCGCCCAACACGTATATATGCTATTTATCGTACTATATTAGCTCAGGTACAGCAAAATATAGTTACTAGTGCACTTTCATTTATTTTTGCCAATACTGCTGGTCAACCTGAAGAACAGACCGTTGTATATAGCGTTGAATGTACTTCTGGCGATATTATAAGAGCTATCAAAAACTACACTGCCTTTCTTGCTGCAGAGCCAGGAGAATATAGTGATATTAACCAGGTTATTAAGCGTGACGATATTATACAGCAGTATATTAATCTAGACTATCCAGCAATGCAAATAAAATATACTACTGATCAGCTTACTAGTTTATGTCGAGAGTATCAGGCATTTAGGCAGGCGCAGCGATCTCAAGGAAAGTATGTCCCTGCTGAAATATCATTAACGGGCGAAAATCTTAATAGTGAAGAATTAGCCGGTCTTATTACTGCTGAAAAAAGAGAAAATGGTCTTTTAGCGCCTTTTGCTGATGTTACGTTTTCAGTAATCGAAGATGAATTGATTTTAGAGCATACTATTAAAGAGTATGCAGAATATATACAAAAAAATTCAGGTAATTATAGACATGTTTTCTTGGTATATGGTGATGGTCATTGGCTAACAGTAGTGCTTAATAAATATAATAAGCATATTAATTATATAATTGCAGACTCGCTTAATTTACCTCGCTATGGAGCTCCCTATGTATATAGTGATAACGAGGCATATAATACTAATTTAGTAGCGTCTGAGTTAACACAACGGGTACAAAAAATTATTGCTGAAAGTGAAAACTATTTTTGCGCTACTGATACAACATCCACCAATGGAGAACATAATATAATAGTAAAATAAGAAATAACTCAACACAGGTTCCTATAAGACCGCGCATAGCTAATGCAAGCTTATTGCCGGCCCAGCTTAATGTTGCTACTATAAACGTACACATAAGGGTAGAAAAATATAAAAGATCAGACAGCATAAGATAGCCAACACTGGGTGCAAGTGATTCTACTACAAATAAATATCCCACGAGCGCAAATAAGCTGCCCATAAACGTATTACTTGCGTCGTAAATTACGGGTACGCGTACCAAAAACACACTGAGCGCAACAAAAAAAAGCAATAACAGTGGCAGTAATAGCGTAATAATAAAGTGTAAGCCTGAACGATCATAGTCAAGATAAAATACAATTTGGGGAGATTGTACTATTGTATTTGCTTGACTGGGCTTTAAAGCCATGGTGCTATACCCCGTATAAACACCATGACCTACACGTTTCCAACCTGCTTCATGAGTATTTTCAGACGGGTAAAAATTTTCAGGTGATACCGTATAAGTAACATCAGAAGCAAGTAAATAATCGTTTTTTAATACTATAAAAAGACGATGATCATCAAGCGGATAATGACGATAGGTTATGTTTGTAGTAAAGCTAAAACGAACATGGTAACGCGCAAGGGTGCGTTCAGGAGAAAGTGACGTAAGCATGGGTCCTGTTTTTTCAAGCATTTGTGCTTTATCAAATGAGAAAAGTTCAAGTTTATTAAGTGCTATCTGGTTAGGATTATAGATAAACCAAACTATTCCTTCAGCAGTAAAGAGATTAGTAGTGATATCGAATTCAGCAAAATTATCAAGAAAAAACCCAACTTCAACACTAGGTATAGCAGATATAGCAGTCTGTTGAGATGGGGCTATATTTGTATATGCTTGAGAAACTAAATATGGCGCTTCTTCTAAAGCATTAAAATGAGTAATCGGTTTATATAAGAGTATACTTACCGCTCCCATAAGAAATATAAAATGGACAAAAAGGCCATAGGGGGATGAAAGAAAATGCCATATTTGTTTCATAAAGCGTATTACCCTCCTTTAATAACTGCAAGAGGACGCAAGCGTGCTACTTTGTGAGCAAGACCTGCTTCATGTACAATCTGTACTACATTATTAACATCTTTATACGCACTTGGTGCCTCTTCTACAAGTCCAGCTTTAGAATCACACTTAATAAGTATGCCCTGATTTTTAAGCTGGTTATCTAATAAAGCATAATCAATGGTTTTTTTTGCCTGATGACGTGACATAATACGACCTGCTCCATGACAGGAAGAACCAAATGATGCGTCCATGCTTGTTGCTGTACCTGCAAGAACGTACGAAAAGGTACCCATAGTACCTGGTATAAGTACAGGCTGACCTATATCTTGATATTGGTCTGGTAATTCAGGACGACCTGGGCCGAAAGAACGTGTTGCTCCTTTACGATGCACAATAAGGTCAAGTTCACGATTATCAATAGTATGACGTTCGTGTTTGCCTATATTGTGAGATATATCATATACGGTTGTAACAGTAGCATCAGTTCCAAAAACGTGTATGAAAGCTTGACGGATATTATCACCAATAATATGACGATTAGCCCAGGCAAAATTAGCAGCAGCAGCCATAGCACTAAAATACTGCTGTCCTTCAGGTGAATTAAATGGTGCACATGCAAGTTCTGGATCTGGCAATGTAATTGACCAGTGTGATAGCTTGGGCAGCATGAGCCGAATATAATCAGTACATACTTGATGGCCTAAACCGCGTGAGCCACAATGAATCATTATCGTTACCGTATCAGGGTATAAACCAAGCACTGCTGCCTTTGCTGTATCATAAATAGTATCTACTACTTGAATCTCTAAAAAGTGGTTTCCCGAACCAAGTGTGCCCAGCTGATCATGACCTCGTTGTTGTGCTTTATCTGATACTAAAGTAGCATCTGCCAGAGGCAAGCACCCTTGTTCTTCACAAAAGTATCGATCATCTTCATTACCAAAGCCCATTTCAAGCGCATGTAGTACACCTTTGTATAAAATATTATGTAATTGCTCACTATCCAGTTTAAGAGAACCGCCATGTCCTAAACCTGAGGGAACACGCTTAAAAATTTCCTGTGTTAGCTCTTTTATATATGGCTTAATATGCTCATAAGGTAAAGATGTACGTAACAGACGTACACCGCAATTAATATCATAGCCAATGCCGCCGGGAGAGATAACACCATTATCATCAAGGGCAGTAGCGGCAACTCCACCAATAGGAAAGCCGTACCCTTCATGAATATCGGGCATTGCAAATGCGTACTTTTGAATACCAGGTAATGTTGCTACATTAACTATTTGCAAAAGCGAGCGGTCTTTGAGAATTTCAGATAAGAGTGCAGTATTAGTAAAAATACGTGCAGGAACACGCATATCCTGTCTAAAGCTTTTTGGAATCTCGATAAGATGTTCGTGTATTTGAACAAAATGTGCAGAAGTGAATGCATGAACTGCCATTGGTCCTCTTGTTTATATAGTAACTAGTGTTAAATATCAAATAGTATGTCTGTTTGCCATCCCTTTTTGTATGCAGTAATTACTGTTGCATGATACGTTACTGCTTTAATTTCAGTACCATTATAATGCTGAACCGGTGCACCTTGTAATATTGCTTGTAGCTCAGTAGTAGTAAGTGCACTAATTTCAACATCGTAGTAGTGCTGCTTGTGTACATCAGCAAGATAAAGGGCTTCAGAAAGAAAATCAATAAGTAAAAAATCGAGCGTTGGTGCAGTTAGAGATATACTCTGCACATGTGCTTCTTTTTTTGTTTTTTGTGATACAGGCATATGAGTATGCATAATAGAAAACATACCATGTAATGCATTTTTAAATAGAGCAATAATATCAGTACCGTAAACACGCATTTTTATGTCAGCTGTATGCGGTAGAAACTTAAACATAGCCATAGAGCACACGCAGTATATTAAAAAGTACTTATTTTTAGCATATTACCACATAATGGTCAAGTGCACTAAAATAGTATACTATACCAAAATTGAGTAGGTATGAAGCATACAATTTTTTACTGTATAGTTTTTATATATACAGGTACATACATGGTTACTTTTAAGCAAAGAAGCATGTTCAAGAGATTATACTATTATACGTAGATTTTAAGCTAAAATACGTTACACTAACAAAGTACAAAAATATATTCTAATTTATATACAAGCAAGTATTTTTATGACGGTACCAGTAAAATTTCTTATTGATACAATTTTTGAGCGTCATAATGCTGATTGGCGTATTAAAATAGTACGCAATTGGCAAATAATTGTGGGTAATTTGCATACTAAAATGCGTGTTGAAAAAATTCAAGAAGATATTATTTTTTTGGGCGTATACGACACCGTGTGGATGGCAGAGTTGTATATGCTCTCACGCTTAATTATTAAGAAAATTAATCAGTTTCTGGAGCATCCCTATATTACTCAAGTGCGCTTCAGGCTAACCCAAAAAATAATTCGTAAACCAGTGAGTGTGCTTACCCTTCAAAGTAAGGTTCCAGAAAAACAACTTATTTTAACAGAACGACAAAAGCAAGCTTTAACAGCTATAAAAGATCCAGCGTTACAAGTAGCGCTTAAAAATTTTTTGTTACGATGTACTCAGGTAATGTAATTATATTAATAAGCATATATAGTATTTTAATTAATACTTACATGTACTGTAATCAGCAGCAAGTGCACTATCAACTAGCAGTATGGGGATATTATACACATGCTGAGGGGCATGATAGAGTTGCATATGATTGTTTTGAGCAACTGCTTGCGGTGGAGCAATTAGCACCTACCTTTTATTATGGCTATATTGATTTTTTAACACATATTGGTGCGTATGCTAAAATAGCTGCTTTAGTACCTTATTTACAAAAGAACTGTGGACATAATGCACATGTTAACTTGCGGGGAGCACAAGCACTCGAGCGTACAGGAAAAATACAAGAAGCATATGAATATCTTATTGCATTAAGTGAGCAGTTTACGAAGAATGCTGAAATTATATATCATACTGCACGCGCTCATCAGGCGCATGGAAATATTCAAAAAGCGCTTGATCTTGTTCAGAAGTTTCAACAAACTGGCATTAATACTACTTCATGTCTTTTTTACTATTTAGAAGCACAATTATATTTAGAATTAGAAGACTATACGCAAGCTCTAGCAATAATTACCCGATGTCTTAATGTATGTCCTACCTTTGACAAAGCATGGTTACTCTGGGCAGTTCTCCAGGAACAAGAGCAAAACTGGCAACAGGCATTAGAGGGTTATACTAAATTTTTTTTACATGGAGGTAATGACCCTGATACTGAGCTACAGCTTATGCGCCTTATAAAACTACAATATCGTTCTACCAGTAATGAGCAAATAGCACATTTTTACTATCAAAGAGCACATATGCGATATGCTAAAAGTGAGTATGCTGATAGCTTGCAAGATATCCGTAAAGCTCTTACTTTATTCCCTATAAATAGTATGTATCAAGCTTTAGAAGATAAACTTATCACTATACTTCAAAATAAGTCTTAGCAACTATTCTTTCTAGAAAGCACTATTTTTATCAGAGCTACAGCGGTTGACAAATCAAAACATACCAGTAATTATATAATAAAATATAATATATAATAAAATATGTTTTTAAATTTAAAAGCTGTTTTAAATTTAAAAATAGTATAAATAAATACTCATACTATAGAATTTAACTTCAAAGGTAATGCTATGATACAGCAGTTTGGTAGAGTAGGAAGCATTTTTTTAGTAACATCACTGTATCTTTCTGCTATGGAGAAACCATCGCTTAAAGAGCTCGCTATTAAGAGAATAGCTGCGCTTGCCACTCATGATATGAGCTATTGTGGTAAAGTTCTTGATTCTCTTCCTCGTGAGCTCAATGCTTTTGTTATACAGCAAATTATAGCAACAAATGAGCCTAAGGGTGCTTTACCGATAGTTTTATTAAGCTATAAGTTACACCAACAACAGCACCAAAATAATACTAATCAACACATAGTACGTTTATTGCTCTCTAATAATCAGCAGCTACAACTTACCCCTGAACAAAGTGACCAGCTTATACAAAATTCAGCAACTATAAGTAATCTTATACAAGATCTTGAAGAGCAATCCCAAGAAATACCGCTGCCATTATTAACTCAGGAGCAAGTTACTGTTCTGCTACCATATATTTCTATTTTTAATAAGATACATGCTATTAATACTACATTGTCGGCAATAGAACGCAAGAAGCCAGAAATGATAGCATTATCTTCTTACTGGATTAGGTATACAGCACTACAACAACTGAAAGAGTACCTTACAGCGTGTACTATACCAACGCTCTGTGATCTACTTATAACAGCTAGTTATCTTGACATTCAGGCTAGCGATCATACTACTAGCTTTATTGAGCTAGCTACTCAAGCTCTCGGTGACAAGCTATTACAATCACCACAGTATCAAGATGAGTATAATGTAATAAATACACTGCCTGAAGTTGTACAGAATATGCTGGTACGCTATCTTGTATGTGCTAGCAAGATACGTAGTATTTTCTGTGGTAATAGTACTGATGTTATTACTAATACCGCACAAATATTACCTGGTCATACTGGTCATGTTATCTCAGTCTCATGGTCACCTGATGGTAAATATATAGCTAGCTGTTCTCAAGATAAGACCCTAAAGGTATGGAATGCTGCTATCGGTGACTGTATACATACTTTAAAAGGTCATACTCTATGGATTAACTCAATCTCATGGTCTCCTGATGGTAAGCAATTAGTAAGTAGTTCTGATGATAAAACTATAAAGGTATGGGATGTTACTACTGGTACTTGTATGCATACCTTAGAAGGCCATACTGATCAGGTTAAATCAATCGCATGGTCTCCTGATGGTAGCATAATAGCAAGTGGTTCATACGGAGAAATAAAAGCATGGAATGCAATTACTGGTGTTTGTATAAATACTGAAGGGTATACTAATACTGTTTTCTCAGTTTCATGGTCACCTAATGGTAGGTATATAGCTATTGGGTCTACTGACGAGACAGTAAGAATAGGGGATACTTGTGCTGGTATCTGTATACATACCCTACAGGGTCATACTGATGCTGTTAAATCAGTTTCATGGTCACCTAATAACAGATATATAGCAAGTTGTTCTGATGATAAAACAATAAAAGTATGGGATAATACTACTGGTGCCTGTATACATACTTTAGAGGGTCATACTAATAGGGTTCATTCAGTTTCATGGTCACCTGATGGTAGTATGATAGCAAGTGGCTCTAACGATAAAACAATAAGAATATGGAACGCGTATTACTGGTGCTTGTTATATACTCTTCAAGGAAATATTGGTAATATTAATTCAGTTGCATGGTCACCCGATAGCACTCAATTAGCAGTTGGTGGCTTAAAAATAACTATGATCTATAATATTCTCAATAAAGAGCTTGATAATAGTTTAAATAAATTATCATGGGAGCAAACATTATTGCTTATACGTATTGTTAATGCTTATACAAACAAGCAGGATATTGATTTTGCTCAAGATACAAGATCACAGCAGTGCTATAATAGCTTAAGTCAACAGGTTAAACAGTTGATTGACCCGTTATTGTAAGAAAGAACACTTATTGCTGTACATCCTAACTAAAATACATATAAGTTAATAAAATTAAGTTTGTCGGAGTTACACTTAAAATAACCTGCTTAAGAGCATGACAATAAATATATGCTCGAGTATACTCAGTTGCAACATAGAGTATTGCTTGATTTGAAAACAGCTTATGTGCAAGGTGTTAGGATGCTACAGCAGGTTATTACAGCAGTAAGTATTTTTATTATTTTATTAGGGTATCTTTCTGCTATGGAGATACCATCACTTAAAGAGATAACTGCACAAAGGATATTCAAATTTATTACTCAAGATCCACATTCCTGTGTAACCACATTTACTACGCTGCCTAGTGAATTAAGTTGTGCTATTATACAGCACCTTATAGCAACTAATAAATACAAGAATGCTTTACCCATACTTTTGTTAAGCTTTAAGCATCATCAACAACAGCAATCTAATGCTAAGCAACGCAAAATGCGTTTAAATTGCTCTAACGATAAGCAGATAGAACTTACACGTGAACAGGGTAGACAGTTTGTACAGGCTTCAGTGTGTGTTAAATCTTTATTAGAAGATATTGTTAGCCAAGATAGTCAGCTTGAAGAAGTGCCATTACCATTATTAACTCAAGATCAGGTTACTGCTTTGCTATCGTATATCTCTATTATTAATGCACTTAATATAAGTGATAGTATATTGCCAGTAGTACAACAAGAGATACCTGAGACTGCAGCGTTATCTTTTTATTGTCTTACAAAGACCGCGCTACACCAACTGAAAGAGTATCTGATAGCGTGCACAATACCAACACTGTGTGATTTAATTATAGCAGCAAGTTATCTTGATATTCAAAATAGTGAGCATACAAGTAACTTTATTGAACTTGCTACTCAAGCTCTTGGTGATAAATTAATTCAAGCACCTTACTATCAAGATGAGTATAACGTAATAAGCACATTACCTACTACTATACAGTGCATGCTGGTGCGCTATCTTATAGATACTAGCAAGATACGTAGTACTCTCTGTAGTAATAGTACTGATGTTATTACTAACACCGCACAGATATTAACTAATCATAATGCAGGAGTTAATTCAGTTGCATGGTCTCCTGATGGCAAATATATAGCAGGTGGCTCATATAAAAAAATAAAAGTGTGGGATACTACTACCGGTACCTGTACACATACTTTAAAAGGTCATACTGATAGTATTTACTCAGTCTCATGGTCGTCTAATGGTAAGCATATAGCAAGTAGTTCTGGTGATGGAACAATAAAAATATGGGATGCTACTAACGGTAACTGTATACAGACTATATCTAGTAGTACTGATGCTGTTTACTCAGTTTCATGGTCACCTGACGGTAATCAACTAGCAACTGATTCTCATGATAATACTATAACAATATGGGATACTACTAACGGTAGCTGTATACAGACTTTAAAGGGACATACTCATTTGATTAAGTTAGTTATCTGGTCACCTGACGGTAGCATGATAGCAAGCGGTGCTGCTAACGATATAGTAAAAATATGGGATGCCATTACCGGTAGCTGTATACATACCTTGATTGCTCATAAGGGTGTAGTTTACTCAATTTCATGGTCACCTGATAGCAAGCAACTAACAACAAGTGGTACTGCTGATGGAACAATAAAAATATGGGATGCTAGCACTGGTGTTTGTTTACAAATCTTAACTAGTTATTCTTATCCTATTAACTCAGTTGCATGGTCACCTGATGGTAAATATATAGCAGGTGGTTCTTATAATAATACAGTAAGAATATGGGATGCTAGTACTGGTACCTATATATATACTTTAGAAGGATATACTGATGCTGTTTGCTCAGTTGCATGGTCAATTGATAGTAATAAATTAGCAATTGGTTCTTTTGATAAGACTATAATAGTATGGGATATACTCAATAAAGAGCGAACTAATTATTTACAGGATACGTTAACATGGGAGCAAGCATTATTATTAGCACGTATTGTTAATGCTTATACAAACAAGCAAAATATTAATTTAGCTCAATATACAAGAGCACAGCAGTGCTACGATAGTTTAGACCAACAGGTTAAGCAGCTGATTAAACCATTATTACCATAAATAAAGAATACTAATACGCATAGTATTAGCGTTTACATAACAAATTAAATAGTTATGGGATTTTAAAAAAAGTATAGACACTATTTTTATACTAAAGTGTAGTATATATAATCTTCTTTACGATAAAACTATAGTATAGTATTATACATACTTGAATTAGCACGTAATTTGCTTAAAAAATGAGAATTGTAGGTATTGTTAGATAATTATTCTAAATAAGAGAATATACTATGCGAACATGGTATTGTGCAAAAATACTCATGGGTACTATTAAATTCTGCTTTTTTTTATTGTCTATACAAGCTATGGATATTTCAAAAGACTCAAAAAGAGTATTGCTACGTATTATTAATGCAGTTAAATCTAGTGATACAGATACCATTGCATCACTATTAAAATCTCAGGTACATACAGCAGATATAGATAGTGTAAAACTTAATCAACTAATGTTATATTGTGCAATTAAAAAAAATGATAGTAAGGTAGTAGAATTTCTACTTAAGAAAAATGCTGCGCTGATAGAAAGTAAAGATAAGGATGGAGCTACACCTTTGCATTTGGCTGCGTGTTACGGTGATGAAAATATAATAAAGTTAATTCTGAGTGCTGGTATAGCTATAAATAGTACTGATAATCAGCTCTCTACACCACTTCACTATGCTGCAGCAAATAATAATATATCGGGAGTAAAAATACTTATCCAAGAAGGTGCTTCTGTAGAAAGTACAGATAGCGAAGGAATTACACCGTTACACGTAGCTTCTCTTGCTGGCAATAGAGAAACAGCGGAATATCTATTGGATGAAGGTGCAAATATAGAAAGTAAGAACAATGAGGGGTACACGCCATTACATTATGCTGCTATCGAACCACATATTGTATTGATAAAGTTTCTGTTAAGTAGAGGAGCAGATAGCCGTAGTACAACTAATAACGGTGATACATTATTAGCCCTAGTCTCTACTAATTCTCGTATTACACAACAACAGTTTCAGGATATACAAGACTTATTGATAAAAAGAGATACCCACTAGAGTACTCTACGTATAAAACTTGCGAGTTACTTTTTATACTAAAAGGAGTATCGTATTGTTTTTAGTTTTTTTACAGTGAGATAACTATATGGCTATGCTTTGCTGCGTTACCGGAAGATCAGGTGGCCATCTTATTCCTTGTTTAACATATGCTGCTGCTTTACGTGCAGATAAGCCTGATTTGGATTTGCTCTTTTTTTCTACTACATCGCCACTAGATATATCGTTAGTACGTTCATATTCTTTTATTACTTATTTTATACCGTTGTCCTTAGGTAATTTTCCTCGAAAAAAAATAAGTAAGTATCCCTATTTTATAGTACAATTACTATGGGTATTTTTAAAAAGCTTTTTCGTGTTGTATAAAAAAAGACCAGAACGTGTTATAAGTATGGGAGGATATATTTCAATTCCCGTATGTTTAGCGGCACGGTTATTACGTATTCCAGTGGAGCTTTTTGAACTTAACGTAATACCAGGAAAGGCAAATTTATTCTTAGCTGCTTATACGCACCATATTAATATTGTTTTTCCTGAAGCACAACGCTATTTTACTCGCAAAAAATGTGCTATTGTACCATATCCATTGCGCTTTAGTGCTGAACATAAGCTCAAACGAGAAGAGGCACACAGGCACCTCGGTCTTGTATCTACTAAAAAAACAGTGTTAATACTTGGAGGATCTCAAGGCTCACAATTTCTTAATAAAGTGTTTGTACAGTTTGTGTACAGTGTTCCTACAGTGGTAGCACATTGTACTATTCTGCATCAAACGGGAAGTGGTAATATAGAAGAGGTACAGGCTGCTTATAAACAAGCGGGAATATCAGCACTCGTTTTTGAATATAGACATGATATACATATGCTCTATTCAGCAGCTGATCTTGTTATATGTCGTGCTGGCGCTGGAACTCTTTTTGAAGTACTCTTTTTTAATAAATCAGCTTTTGTTATTCCATTACAAACTGCGACAACAAACCATCAACAAGATAATGCACGTGCTATAGCAGCGCAATATACACAGTTAATTACAGTATTTAATCAGGCTGATCTTGAGAAAGATAGTACAGTATTTTATAATAAAATAGTACAAGTATTAAATATAAATTAGCAGAAATTCTTGTTTTCTAATCAGCTCCTATGTTACTATAAAAATGGCTTATATATAGTACATATTTATTATACTAGTAAGGAACGTAATGAACATGATATTAATACGATCTCTTATTATAGTAGTACTTTTAGGTACTCAAAGCTTACTGTTATATGGTGCATGTGGCTGTGGGGGAAATCAACCTCAAAGACCAACTACTCCAGCACCTAAAGACACTCATAAATAACAAAGCTAAAAAGCTTAGTAACCGGTATGAGAAAATAATGTCTGTTTTCTCATACCGGTTACTAAGCTATAAAGTGGGTATTATTGTGATCTCATGAGCCTAGACAAAAGAGTAAAAAATAATTACACTAATATAGTAAAAAAGCTTCTGAAATGAAAGGAACTATTGATAATTATGGCTCAAAAAAAATCAAAGCCTGCTAATATAGAGATTACCGTAAATGATTTTAATGTTGATCGAGCTCTTAAGCAGCTTAAAAAGAAAATAGAACGTGAAGGGGTAGTACGTGATATGAAGCGTACCGTATATTTTGAACCTCCTACACAAAAAAGACGTAAAAAGCTTATGCGTGCCATTAAGCAGAATTGGATACGCATGGCTGCTCAACGCGTGATCTAATCAATGGTATCACCAGTATCATCTACTAAAAATATAAAGCGCGCCCAAAAGGAATCTGTACTACTAAGACTTATATCACATCTCTTTATTCATGCCACTATTGAAGATAGCCAGCTTCAAGGACTCATGATAACTCGAGTAAAGCTATCGCCTGATAAAAGTATATGTACTGTATATTTTTATACACCAGGAGGTATACAAGAATTTGAAGAAAAGTTAAAAACGCTTAAGCTGTATAAGCCTTCAATGCGCAAAGCAATAGCCACAGAAATTCAATCTCGCTATACCGTAGATCTTGTTTTTAAGTATGATGAGTTCTATGAGCGGCAAGCTCGTATTGAAGCCCTGATTGATACTTTGCAAAAGGAGAAATAGTAATACTAATATTTATCTTAGCAGCACTACTATTTGTATGCTGGGGATCATTTCTTAATATGGCTGCCTATCGTTTAATACATACAGCAGTTAGTTTTGGTAGGCGTTCACATTGTATACGTTGTCAGCAGCAATTAGTATGGTATGATCTCATACCTATACTTTCTTGGATTAGATTACGTGGTAAATGTCGCTTTTGTAAGCAGCCTATATCATATCTGTATCTTCTTATTGAAGTAATTACTCTTGTAAGCTTGCTTGCACTTATAGTAAGTCCTGCACGAGATTATTTTAGTGCATATTTTATTTTCTTTTCTGCTCTTATTATAACAGTACGGACCGATCTTGAAACTTTGTTAATATCACGTTTTGTAACACTGGTACTTATTCCTGTCGGGCTATTTGCAAGTAGTATGGGTGCTCTTCCTATAAGTATAGTAGAAAGTTGTATGGGAATAGCTCTAGGATACGGGTTATTGTGGCTTATAGCATATCTTTTTTATATACTTACTGGTAAAAAGGGCATGGGGGAAGGTGATTTTGAACTTTTAGCGTTTATAGGAAGTTTTGTAGGTCCTTGGGGAGTTTGGGTTACGCTGCTTATAGCATCGCTTATTGGTTCGCTTATTGGTCTTGGGGTACTGATAACAACCAAGACACAAGAGCCAGTAAAGATTCCCTTTGGCGCTTTTTTAGCAGGAAGTGCGCTGTTATGGGTAATCTTTCAAGAGCACTTGAGTGCACTGATATTAGGCTAAATCGTCTTGTAATAGTACTATTTCTCCATTTTCTTTAACGCCTAATATATCGGGCTTACCATCGCCATCAATATCGCCTGCGGCGACAATCATAAATGCATCGTTATTAATTTTAGCATCTTTAAGCGTACTAGCAGGAGTGCCAAGCTTGCCAATAAAAAAATTTTTGCCTTCAGTGCCTCCTGAAAAACCGTAGGTATAATAAAAATTGCCTTCAGGTTTCCAGCCAATACCTTCAGGACCTTGTAGTATATCACTATATTTACCATGTTCTATCCAATATGCTTTTTCTGCAGTATATAAAGCACTTAAATTCATATATGCTTCAGTTCTTTTGGCTTTTGCTAAAAAGCGTAAAAAGTTAGGTATAGCAATCATGGAGAGAAATGCCACAATGGCAATAACAATCATGAGTTCAATGAGAGTAAAACCTCTTTTTGTATAATACCCTCTCATAGATTCCTTATATTTTTTAATAATTTTTAAGCTATATAGTATTTATTTAGTATATAAAGCATACAAAAGAGTGGTTTTTGAAAGTCAATATTTTTTTAATGGCTCTTGTCTTTTATCCGTTTCTAAACGTATTTTTTAATCTTTTGTCAATTATATAAAGGCTTTGTTCAATAAGAATTTATTTTTTGACATTATTCAATTTTGATTTATGCTAAAGGGATATTATGCATATAAAAAATAAAAAATGTTTATAAGATAATTATTAAAGACGGAGAAATCAATGCTTGAGAGTACAAAGCAAAATACTACAAGAGGAAATTCTGCGCTTAGTAAACAACGAAGTTATAATGAGCTTGTTGAATATTTAGATGCTCGTTGGAGTAAGACACATAACAATGAAGTATCCTATGAACGCGTTAAAAAATTGCATGAACTTCTTGGTAATCCTGCTCAAAAGCTGAAAATTATTTTAGTAGGAGGGACCAATGGTAAAAGTCTTACTATTTCGTTTTCCGCAAAATTATTACGCCAAGAAGGTCTCTCGGTAGGCACACTATATGCCCCTCATATTCTTACGTATAATGAACGTTTTGCTATTAATGGTGAAACTATCTCTAATAAGCTTTTTACTGAAATTGGCAATGAAGTAATTGCTGCTGCAGAAAATGCAAGTATTGATGCTCACAGTCAAGAGCTCTTAGTAGTAATGGGTTTACAGTATTTTGCTTTTCAAAAAGTAGATATTGCTCTTCTTGAGGCTGATAAAGGTGGCCTTTATAACCCAGTTAATATTTGTACACCAGCAGTTACTGCTATTACACGAGTAACTCCTGAAGAGCATGAGCTTATAGGCACTTCTATAGAAACTATTATTGAAGACCTTTTAGGCATGGTAAAGCCAGGAACATACTTAGTTTCTGCTGATCAGAGTAAAGCACATCTCCAGTTAATGCAAGAGAGAGCAGAAGCGCGTGGTGGTAATTGGGCAATGCCTATTAGAAAATTAGCGCCTCTTGTGTATCCTTTTGAACAACTTCATGGACGATGTGCAGCGCTTGCTGAACGTATTTGTCAAATTTTTGCAGAACATTATTTAACAAATACTACGATTATAACTGATAGCTTGCTCACTAAGCAAAAAGGACAACGTGGACGTCCTACACTTGAGGCAAAACGGCAGTCAGAGCTCAACCCTAAAAAAACATTAGAGCAATTTTGGAAAGAAGAGTCAACCGATCTTGCCAGTCGTTTTCAACTACTTGACAAAGAAAAGCCCTCTATTTTACTAGATTGTGCAAGTAATATAGACGGTTTTACTAATTTACTCCTTGGTATACGCTTACTCCACTATCAAAAGCCTATTAAAGGTTTGACTATTATTGTCGGCAGTACTAAAGGCTGCATGAGTAATGAGAAATTTTTAAAATTGTGCCGTTACTTTTTTAAAAAAACATCGGGGCAACTTTTTTTATGTCCTATCAATACTAATTTGCCAGGGGTAGTTACTGGAGAATCATGGGATGTTGAACAAGTAACCAATGATGTCAAAAGCATGAAAATTAAAGCACGTTCTTGCAAAAGCTTTGAAGAAGCTTTTGAACTAGCTAAAAAGTCAGTTGATGAGCGTCATGGACTCGTTGTTATTACTGGGTCTCCTGCAATTATTCATGAGTATTGGCATTACAAAGGCATTAAAAAATTCTAACTAAATACATAGCGTGGGCCATAGAATATAGTATTATACATTATACTCTATGGCTTTTCTTGTGTATGTGCAAAATATGCTCATTACAGTAATTACTTCGCTAATACTTGGCAGTTTAGTGGGAGTTATATGGGGATATACGCTCTGTACACATAGTAAAATATTTATCCCTTCTTGTTTATTTGTAAGCATAGTAGCCCGTTCCTGTGTACGTATAGCGCTTATTGCTCTTCTTTTATCTTACGTGTTGCGTTTAGCTGGCATACATTCTATACTTGTAGTAGCATCGTGTGCTTTTGCACTAGGAGGTACCCTCTACCGAAAGACCAAACGTCATGACGCAATTTGAAATTTTTGAAACTCACATACTACGACCCTTTGAACGTTTTGGTATTACACATCCCTTTTTTAGTATAAATCTTACAACGTTACACGGTACATGGGTAGTGCTTACGGTGCTTCTTATACTTATTATAATTGCCCACTATTTCTTACGGCATCGTACAAACCCAGGATATGCGCTGCTCACGATAATAGTACAGGCATTTGCTGATTTGTGTGCTCAAAATTTACGTGTTTTTTCTCTGCCACATTTTGTATTTATTACATCCCTTTTTATATTTATATTTCTTTGTAATTGTATTTCCCTTTTACCATTTGTTGAAGAGCCCACTAAAGATTTAAACACAACGCTGGCACTTGGTATTATTTCATTTGCCTATATTCAGTATTATGCTATTAAAAGTCAGGGATTTAAGCACTATCTTAAAGAATTTTTTACTCCCTTCTTTTTACTCTTTCCTATTAATATTTTAGGGGAAATTGCTATTATTATTTCTATATCGTTTCGTCTGTTTGGTAATATTTTCGGTGGCTTTGTTATTAGTACTATTTATAAAAGCGCATTGGGAGGTTCACCGTTATGGGAGACAATAGGTATTATCACTGGTGTTAATTTTATTGTAACGCTCTTTTTTGGCCTTTTTGAAGGGGTAATTCAAGCCTTCGTGTTTTCTATGCTCTCACTTACTTATTTGTCTCTTGCAGTAACCGGTGAGGAAGCTCATGATTGAGTTTGCACTTATCTTGTATTATGTTACCGTAGCGCTTATTATAGCACTGCCTTGTATTGGTGCAGGCATAGGTCAAGGATTAGCAGGTAAAGCTGCAATACAAGCTTTAGAAACGCAGCCTCAGGCCCAAACAGATATACAGCGTGGTCTTATTGTTGGTTTAGCACTTATTGAAACTGCTGCAGTCTTTGGTGTTGCTGCTGCTATTATTCTTGTTTTTTCAGCACCCAGTGCAACATTTTATCAAAGTCTCGCGTATTTAGGCATAGTATTTGCTATAGCACTGCCGGGGATAGTAATAGGGTATACGGTAGCTCAACCGGCAATAACAGCGCTTGCTGCTATTGCACGACAACCTTTTTTTGCGCGTAATATTATTAATCTTATGCTGATTACGCAATCTCTTGGTCAAACAGGGATTATTTTTGGGTTTATTATTGCGCTTTTTATTCGCAATCAAGCTATAGCAGTTACTTCCTTGTCTCAGGCTATTCAATTTTTAGCTGCTGGTATAGCAATAGGATTAGGAAGCGTAGGCCCTGCCTTTGGTCTTGGCCATTTTGCAAAAACAGCATGTGCAAGTGCCGGTATTAATCGTAATGCATATAATAGAATTGTTTCTTTTACTTTTATTAGTGAAGCAATTATTGAAACACCTATTATTTTTGCTTTAGTTGTTGCACTCTTATTAGTGCAAACACCAAGTTCTCCTGCTGCTTCATTACTTACTATTACGTCGATGCTTGCAGCCGCTTTTTGTATTGGTATAGGTACGCTTGCGCCGGGTATTAGCTCAGGTAGAACAGCAGCTGCTGCTTGTAAACAGCTTGCTTATGTTCCTGAGCATTATAGCACGCTCTCTCGTATGAGTATGATTGCACAAGGGCTTATCGATACTACTGCTATTTATGCATTGCTGATCTCATTTTTACTCTTGTTTTTCCGTACCTAATTTCTATACTGTACTATCTCTAGTATAACAGAGTAGTACGTATGCATATTATCTATATTATTACAAAATTAGAACTTGGCGGTGCCCAAAAAGTCTGCTTAGCGTTGTGTAAAGCACTAGAAAAACAAGGTGATTCTGTAACGCTTATTACGAGTAATACCGGCATACTAGTACCCTCTGTTTCTATAACTGATACTCATTTTTTACCATGTTTTACACGAGAAGTTTCATGGCGGTATATATGGTCTGAGTTTATTACCTTTATAACGCTAGTGCGTTTACTAAAAAAGTATAAAAAAAAATATACGCATGTGCTCGTGCATACCCATAGCACTAAAGCAGGCATTTTAGGTCGTTGGGCGGCAGTATGTGCTGGTATTACTTATAGGGTTCACACTATACATGGTTATGCTTTTCATGCGTATCAGTCCTTCTTTATTTCAAGTATTATCTATTTTTTAGAGTTAATAACCAGTTTTATTACCACTCATTATATTTGTGTTTCTTCAGTAGATATACTAACTGGCACTAAATCACTACCAGGATTTTCTCGTAAATTTTCACTTATTCGAGCTGCTGTAAATATATCGTTAAAACATACTACAATAAATAATTTCACGAATACTTCTACTTCTATTTCTAATACACCAGCATTTATTTTTGGGACTATTGCCTGCTTTAAGCCACAAAAAAATATAGAAGATCTTATTCGTGCTTTTGCTTACGTGCATGCACGCAATACCGAAACACATTTAGAAATTATTGGTGATGGAGTACTTCGCCCCCAACTTGAGGGCCTTATTGCATACTTTAGACTTGAGCATGCCGTCACACTCTGGGGGTGGCAACACAGGGTTACTGATTTTTTGCCACGATGGCAAGCATTTGTATTAACTTCACTTTGGGAAGGACTGCCGTGTGCAGTTGTTGAAGCCCGTCTGTATAAATTACCCGTGCTTGCGTATAATACCGGAGGCATTAAAGATATTATACTGCATAATACCAATGGTCTTTTGTATACGCAAAAGGATTGGCATTCACTTGCTCAAGGCATGTTGCGGATAAGTACTCGTCCAGATCACTATTACCAATTTTGTAATTATCCTGATAATTTAGCTGCGTTTAGTCCATATGCTATGGCTGAGTCTCATTATAGGTTATATCACTCATTATTTAAAACTAAAAGCTCTATAATTAACTGATATATTTTTGTACATAAAATGTATACATCAAATCTTTTACAGCTTATTTTTATTTGATAAATATATAATATTTCTTATTATAAAATATATTTAAAAAATAATTATCTATTTAGTAGGTTAATTTTAAAGGGCTGATATGGTACAGCAAGCTATTACAATAGTAAGCATTTTTCTTATGTTATCAGGGTATATCTATTGTATGGCTGTAGCGCCACTTAAAGATATAGTTATCAAAAAAACAATTGAGTTTATTACTCATGATCCAACTTATATAACTAATTGTACTATGCTACCTCATGAACTCAGCAGTACTATTATACAGCATCTTATAGCAATTAATAAACGTAAGAGTGCTCTCCCTATTCTTTTATTAAGTTCTCAGTATTACCAACAACAGCACATGAGTAATAAGCAAAATCACTTACGTTTGCTGCTTGCTAATAATCAACAAGTGGAGCTTACACTTGAACAAAGCAAACAGCTTATACAAGCTTCAGCACCTATACAAAATCTTATACAAGATATTGAAAATCACGTTGAAGAAATACCGTTGCCATTATTAACGCAAGAGCAGGTTAGTGCTTTATTATTGTATATGCCCATTATTAACGCTCTTAATGCAAGTACTAGTACATTACCAATGCTACAGCAAGATATATCTGAGGCTGCAGTGTTATCTCATTATTAGCTTACCTATACAACTATACAACAACTGAAAGAGTATCTTATAACAAGTACAGTACCAATGCTCTGTGATTTAATTATAGCAGCTAGTTATCTTGATATTCAGAGTGATCAACAGACTATTAATTTTATTGAACTAGCTACTCAAGCTCTTGCTTATAAGCTATTACAATCACCATACTCTCAAATAAGTATAACGTAATAAATACTTTGCCTACAAGTATACAGCGTATACTTGTACGCTCTCTTATAGCTAATAGTGCAGTAAGTTCTATTCTTTGTAGTAATAGCACTGAATTTATTACTAATACAGCACAAACATTAACTGGTCATACTAAAACAGTAAATTTAGTCTCATGGTCAGCTGATGATAAGTATATAGTAAGCAGGTCTGAGGATAAAACTATAAAAATATGGAATGCTACTACTAGTGCTTGCATGCATACTTTCACTGAGTACGAGACTGTTGCTAAAGTAGTTTCATGGTCTCCTGACGGTAATAAAATAGTAGTTTGTTTTGAAAATGGCACACTAAAAGTATGGGATGCTTGTTCTGGTTTAGTAACTTTAAAAAAACATACCAATTCTATTAGAGCAATTGCATGGTCACCTGATAGTAACAAATTAGCAACTTGTTCGCATAATGGAATAATAAGAATATGGAATACTGATACTGGGGCTTGTATATATACGTTGCCGGAAACTGGTTATACTTATTTTGCTCAATCAATTGCATGGTCACCTGACGGTAGTATGATAGCCAGTGGTTCTGATGATAAAACAGTACGCGTATGGGATGCTGTTACCGGTACTTGTATACATATATTAAATGGACATACTAATGAGATTAGGCTACTCTCATGGTCTTCGGATAGTAGCAAAATAGCAAGTAGTGCAAATAAAGAAATAAAAATATGGAGTGCTACTACTGGTACTTATATACATACTTTAGGCGGTCATGCTAGCTGGATTAATTTAATTGCATGGTCACCTGATAGCAGTAAAATAGTAAGTAGCTCTGCTGATGGAACGATAAAAGTTTGGGATGTCACTATTGGTACCCGTATACATACTTTAGATGATCATACTGATTATGTTAACTCAATCTCTTGGTCACCTGATGGTAACATGATAGCAAGTTGTTCTGTTGATAAAACAGTACGAGTATGGGATGCTAGTAATGGTACCTGTATGCATACGTTAATTGGTCATACTTATTATGTTACTTCTGTCTCATGGTCTTTTGACAGTAAGCGATTAGCAAGTAGTTCTTGGGATAAAACTATAAAGATATGGGATATTATAGATACAGAGTGCGATAATTATCTAAAATCTACATTATCATGGGAGCAAGCTTTATTATTAGTACGTATTGTTAATGCTTATAGAGCTAACCAAGATATTAATTTAGATCAGGATACACGAGCATTACAGTGCTATAATAACTTAGACCCACAGGTTAAGCAGTTAGTTGAATCGTTATTATCTTCAAAAGCTGATACTACTATAAATTTAAACTGCTGATTATCTATTTGGTTTTAGTTGGTTGTATACAACAAGATAATAAAGTAATATGATACGACAAATTATAAAGATAGGAAGTATTCTTTTAGTAGCGTCAGCAAGTTTTTATGCTATGGAGAGACCAACGCTTAAGGAGCTAGCTACTAATATGATAGCTGAGCTTATTGTTAGTAATTCAAATCCAAGCTATTGTGTTAAAGCTCTTAATATTCTCCCTAGCGCATTAATAACACCTGTTGTACAGCAGCTTATGGTACTGAGTAAAGATAAGAGTGCTTTACCTATACTTTTATTAAGCTATAAGCTATGTCAACAACAGCAACAGTCTACTGTCAGACAATCTAAAATCTATTTGACTTGCTCTGATGATAAGCAATTACAGCTTACTTCTGAACAAAGCAGAGAGCTTATGCAAGTTTCAGCGGCTATAAGAAATCTTATACAAGATATTGAAGGTGTACAAGATAATTATGAACAAGTTGAGGAGATACCTCTGCCGTTATTAACTCAAGATCAGATTACTGTTGTACTATCGCATCTTCCTATTATTAATGCATTAAACACAAATACTAGTATATTACCAATGCTACACCAGGAAATATCTGAAACTGCAGCATTATCTTCTTATTATTTTAAGTACACAGCACTACAACAACTGAAAGAGCATCTTACAAATCAGACAATACCGATACTCTGTGATTTAATTATAGCAGTTAATTATCTTGATATTCAAAACAACAATCAAACTACCAATTTTATTGAACTAGCTACTCAAGCTCTCGGTAATAAGCTACTTCAATTACCACAGTATCAAGATGAGTATGACGCAATCAATGCGTTACCTCATGCTATGCAGCGTAAGCTTGTGCACTATCTTATAGATAACAGTGCAGTACGTCATGCTCTCTGTAGTAATAGTACTGACGCTATTAGTAACACAGCGCAAACACTAACTAGCCATACTGGTACTATTAACTCAGTCTCATGGTCACCTGATGGTAAGCAACTAGCAAGTAGCGCTGGTGATAAAACAATAAAAATATGGAATGCTACTACTGCTACCTGTACACGTACCTTAACTGGTTATAAAAGTAATGCTGAAGCAATTTCATGGTTACATAATAGTAATAAAATAGTAAGTAGTTTTGAAGATGGGATACTAAAAGTATGGGATGCTAGTACTTGTATAGATGTTTTAGAAAAACATACAGGTTGTATGCAGTCTATTGCATTGTCACCAGATGATAGCAAATTAGCTACTTGTTCTTATATTGGAATAATAAAAATATGGGATGCTATTACCGGTGATTATATTTGTACTATGCCTGATACTGGTCATACTTATTTTGCTCGACTAGTTGTATGGTCACCTGATGGTAACATGATAGCAAGTGGCTCTGATAATATTAGACCAGATGATACTATAAGAATATGGGATATTACTACTCGTACTTGTATACGTATCTTACAGGGTCATACTGATTGGGTTAGGTCAATATCATGGTAACTTGATGGTAAATATATAGCAAGTGGTTCATATGATAAGACTATAAGAATATGGGATGCCACTACTGGTACCTGTATACACACCTTCATTACTGATGGTGAATGGATTAACTCAGTATCATGGTCACCTAACGGTACTATGATAGCAAGCGGCTCTGATGGTAAAACGATAAAGATATGGGATGTTACTATTGGTGTTTGTATACATATCTTAAAGGGTAACCCTACGGAAGTTCATTCAATTTTCTGGTCACCTGATAGTAAGCATATAGCAAGTTGCTGTTGGGATAACGATATAAAGGTATGGAATATTATAAATACGGAGCGCGATAATTATCTAAAAACTGTGTTATCATGGGAGCAAGCACTCTTATTAATATGCATCGTTAATGCTTATAGAGCTAATCAGGATATTGATTTAGCACAAGATACAAGAGTACTCCAGTGTTATAATAGCTTAGACCAACAAGTTAAGCAGTTGGTTAAGCCGCTACTGTCAGAAAGAACATATACTTATTTAAATAGACAAAAGCCAATGGATACAGGTCTTTAGTTTTAGTGTCTGATTTAAAATATACATTATTTTTTTTATTTGAATAAAGGTTGCTTATTAGGCCTCTTGTCAAATATATATTAATTCTTAATATAGAATATACTTTAAAATAATTATTTAATTATAAAGTAAAAATACTTTAATAAATATTTCATATAGTAACTACACGAGGTATTGATATGATACAGCAGATTGTCAGAATAGGGAGCTTTTTTTTAATAGCATCAGTATGTCTTTCTGCTATGGAGGAACCAGCACTTAAACAGATAGCTACTAAGAGAGTAGCTGAGCTTGCTGCTTATGATCTAAGGTACTGTGTACAAGCTTTTTATAAGCTTCCTCTTGAATTAAGTACTTCTGTTATACAGAATATTTTATTAGCAAATAAATCTAAGAGTGCTTTGTCGGTAGTTTTATTAGCTTATAAACATTACCAGCAACAGCAAGCTGATACCAAACAATGTAAAATACATTTAACTTGCTCTAGCGATAAGCAAGTACCGCTTACCATTGAACAAAGTAACCAGCTTATACAAGCTTCAGCAAGTATAAGAAATCTTATACAAGACATTGAAGATATACAAGATACTGCAATACAAGTTGAAGATATACCGTTACCATTATTAACTGATAAGCAAGTTACTGCTTTGCTACCATATATCTCTATTATTAATGCACTAAACGCTACTACTAGTACATTACCGATAGTACAGCAGGATATACCAGGAACTACAGTGTTATCTCCATATTGGCTCAATTATACAGCATTACAACAACTGAAAGAGTGTCTTATAGCATGCACAGTGCCAATGCTCTGTGAGCTCATAATAGCAGCAATCTATCTTGATATGCAGGCTAGCGAGCAAACATTTAATCTTATTGAACTAGCAGCTCATGCTCTTGGTGATAAGTTACTACAATCACCACACTACCAAGATGATTACAATGTAATAAATACGTTACCAGCTAATGTACAGCGTCTGTTGGTACACTATCTTGTTGATAATAGTGCAATACGTTATATACTTTGTGGTAATAGTACTGATGTTATTGCTCGTACAGCACAAACACTAACTGGTCATGATAATAAGCCTGTTAATTCAGTATCCTGGTCTCCTGATGGTAGCAAACTAGCAGTTAGTTCTTATAAAGCAATAAGAATGTGGAATGCCGATAACAGTACCTATATCAATACTGTAAATGATCACACTGATTTGATTACTCAAGTTTCATGGTCACCTGATGGTACGTATATAGCAAGTGGTTCTTGGGATACTACTATAAAAATATGGGATGCTAGTACCGGTACTTGTATACGTACTTTAACTGGTCATACTGATAGAGTTAGATCAGTCTCATGGTCTCCTGATAACAAATATATAGCAAGTGGTTCTGCTGATGGAATAATAAGAGTGTGGAATACTAGTACTGGTACCTATATATATATCTTAGAGGGTCATTCTTATCCTGTTAAATCAGTTGTTTGGTCATTTGATGGCAGTATGATAGCAAGTAGTTCTTATGGAGAAATAAAGATATGGGATGCCACTGCTAGTGCCTGTATACATATCTTAAAGGGTAATTGTAATTGGGTTAACTCAATCTCATGGTCTCCTGATGGTAGCATGATAGCAAGTGGTTCTGGTGATGGTATAGTAAGAATATGGGATGCTAGTAAGGGTACTTGTATACATACCTTTGAAGGTCATACTAATAGTGTTAACTCAGTTTCATGGTCGCCTAATGGTAAGCATATAGCAAGTAGCTCTGATGATAGAACAGTAAGAATATGGGATACTACTACTGGTATCTGTAGACATACATTAACTGGTCATACTGGTTGGATTCACTCAGTCTCATGGTCATCTGATAGTAGTAAGTTAGCAAGTAGTTCTAATGATGCTACGGTAAGGGTATGGAATATTATAAAGAAGCTCGATAGTTATTTAAAAACTAGATTATCATGGGAACAAGCGTTATTGCTTATACATATTATTACTGCTTATAATGGTCAATATCCCGTTGATTTTGCCCAAGATAGAAGAGCGCTGCAATGCTACAATAGTTTAGATCAAGGTGTTATTAAGCAGTTAGTTGAGCCGTTACTATCAGAAAAAACACGTACTGCTACGCATATTACTAAAAATTTAGAGAAATTAACAAGGACAAATCCAGTACGAGCTGCTCTTTTTGGTGTTGGATTGCAAATTGGTAGAGCAGGCTCTTTAAGAAAGTGACAGTTGCTTAAAAGTATTATAGGCTTAATCTATTAATTAGTATGTAATTACTGTCTTAGCTTATAATTCTTTGGAGCACACACGCTTATGATATACAGCAATTTGCTCAATGCTATTGGCAATACCCCTTTAGTACAAGTAGACTTTGGCACTCCAGCAACTATTTATGCAAAACTTGAATACTTAAATCCCGGTGGTAGCGTAAAAGACAGATCAGCACTATTTATGATTGAGCACGCTGAAAAGCAGGGTATGTTAAAACCAGGGGGGACTATTATAGATGCCTCTTCTGGTAATCATGGCATTGCTGTAGCTATGATTGGTGCTATAAAGGGATACAAGGTAATAATTACTACGACATCTAAGTTTAGTAAAGAAAAGTTACAAGCACTAAAAGCGTATGGTGCCGAGATTGTTATGTGTCCGGTAACTGAATTTGTAGATGATCCTGAAAGTTATCATAGTACTGCCATGCGCTTGCATAAGCAGACACCTAATTCTTTTATGCCGAATCAGTATTATAATCCTGCAAATGCACAAGCACATTATGCATTACTTGGGCCTGAAATTTGGCGACAAACGCAGGGTGCTATTACTCACTTTTTTGCTGCCGCTGGTACTGGCGGTACCGTAAGTGGTGCGGGTAAATTTCTTAAAGAACAAAATAAGAATGTGCGTATAGTAGCCCTTGATTCAGTTAATTCGTATCGTGCAACACAGGGTAACCCACAGCCCTATAAAGTAGAAGGCATGGGTATTGATTTTGATAATGACGTACTCAATCCTGCCGTTATAGATGAGTTTTTTTGTGTTACTGACGAGCAAGCACTTGGCATGCTGAAAACACTTGCTGCGCGTTACGGATTGCTTGTCGGTCCAAGCAGTGGTGCGGTAGCATATGCGGTACAAGAATATGCAAAAAAGCTGGCCCCTACTGACACGGTTGTTATGATTTTTGGTGACTCCGGTCGTGCATACTTAAGTAAAAATTATTATGATGTATGATCTTGCAGCGTGCTAGAAGCAGTTGCTAACTGGCGCGATTGGAGAGAGAGCATCTCAGACGAGAGAGCAATATTTTGTCCTACTTTAGGTATGTGTAATGAACGCGTGTGCAGTAGCTCACGATTATGGTGCCACCAGGACATAAGACGATCTATCGGAGTACTAAAAGTATCATGACCAAGAAAGAAGCGGTACGTACCCCAATGCATAGGAATAAAATGCGAGGCTTGTAATTCAAGAAATGCTTGTCCTGCTTCTTCAGCATTAAGGTGGCTATTGCGCATAAGATGATGCGGTTCACACGGGCCAATGGGTATAAGTGCTATATCGATACTCGGAAAATAATGAGCAATATTTTTAAAGTGATGCCAATACCCGGTATCTCCTGCAAAGTATAAAGTGCCATATGGAGTTTGCAGCATCCAACTACCCCAGAGTGAAGTATTACGTTTAAATATGCGTCGTTGTGACCAGTGATGTGCTGGTAGAAAAGTAAACGTGATATCGTTTTTTTGCCACGATTCCCACCAGGTAAACTCAGTTGTTTTTTGCATGCCATGTGCCGTAAACCATGCTTTATCACCGCTCGGTACTAAAAACTCAAGGTTCGGAAAGAGCTGATGTAGCTTTTTTAAAGAAGGGGGATCCATATGATCAGGATGATTATGGGAAAGAAGTACAATGGTAACTTCTGGTAAATCTTTTAGATTGCATAGGAGCGGTAAAAGACGTTTAAAAAAGTATGAAATACGTGCAAATACAGGATCAGTTATAATAGTAAGTCCAGCAATCTGAATTAAAAATGATGAATGGCCAAGCCAGGTAATACGGGGATACAAAGACGTAGCAACAAATTCAGGGCACTGTGTCCAGGTAGCAGCAACAGTATGAGAAGATGAGCGAAAAAGTGATTTTACATATAATTCAAGTGAATGAAAAAACCATTTTTCCTGTTTTTCTCCAGGATAATTAGAAAAGGTGCCATTATGAAAATATGGCGTAATACGCATAGGTTTTTGGGGTGTATTCATGCTGGTAAAACAGTGTACCCCCATCCAGACAGGGCGTCACGGACAGGGGAAATGGAGGTTATCAAAGCTAAATATGGAGTATAGTCTATAACAATACCTACAAAAATCAAACTTTTTTTATGTTTTTGCATGAGCGGGTAACAGACCGTACGCATGAAGTTCGTGACGTAATTGTGCTGGTGAATTAAAAACAATACCATGCATGCCTTCTAATTGAGCTGCTTTAATATTTTTTAGACGATCATCAATAAAAACGATTTTTTTATGCTCTTGGCCACAGCTCGTAAGATATTGCTTAAAGTTTTGATAAAAATGAGGGTTAGGCTTGTGTATATACTTATTTTTCGCACTTGGCATATAAAATCCTTCAAAAAGAGAAATAAGCGCTGGTTGCTTATGTCTCAAATTTTCAAAAGTTTCTGATGCTATGTTTGAAAGTAGATATAACGAGTATCCTTGTGCTTTAAGTTCCTGTACTATATGTACTGTTGCATCTATGAGTGGTTCGCTATTAAGGCACTCAATAAGATCAGCTTCAAGTGAGCTTAATAACGTATACTTCTTTCCTAGTTTATGTGCTAATTCTTCTATAACTTGTCCTTGACGCATTTCTCCATAAATGTCACGAATAAAATGGGGGGTAAACAGTAGTTTATCTTTAATAAGTGGTTGCCAATAGCGTTTAAAAAGCTTAAATCCTATACGGGCAAAGTTTTGCTCAAGCAGGACTTTATGAAGATCAAATGCTATAACGGTATCGCTTGGGGAAGAAGCCTGACTACACAGCGATATCATAAGCATTCCTCCTATGCTGAGTACTCTATAGATTTTTCCCACTATCTTATGTCTGGCCATAGAGAATCCTTTTAAGATCGATAGCATTATACGTATCTACCATTTCATCAGCTTCAGATAAAAATTCTTTTTTGCCACTCGTGTTAATGCCTATGCAGTACATACCTGCTTTCTTTGCTGCGGTAATGCCATATGCAGAATCTTCAATGGCTACGCATTGTACAGGATTAACATTAAGTTGTTGTGCAGCATACAAATAAATTGCTGGATCAGGCTTGCATATATTATTAACATGTTGCATATGATAAATATGTTCTCCAAAAAACTGCCGTAAGTTTAAGGCTTGATCCGTTGCTTGCACGGTTACTTCATCAGCGTTAGTAGCAACAGCATTTTTAAGTTTGTTGTGTAGTACTTTTTGGTGAAATTCTGCAAATCCTTCTACAAATTTAATACCTTGTTTATAAAGAGCATTGGCTATTGCTAGCTTTTCATGTACTAATTCTTCTATAGTTTCTTCAAGTTGGGCTATCTCTTTTAATAGAGAGCAACTTTTAGCTGATGCAAGACCGTGTAATTTTTTGCTGATTTTTTTCTGTAAAGCAGGGGTATAGCATACTCCCTTACGTATGAGAAGTTCTTTAGTTGCGGCTACCCAAATATCTTCGGTATCTACTATAGTACCGTCCATATCAAATATAATTGCTTTAAATTTCATGTAATCTTTCACGTTAATCCAAGTTCAGTTCTCATAAAAAATATGGTAAAATTTACTATAATAGTGTGATAAATCATGATTGTACTTTATATATGAGAATTTGCATGAATATATCTAAAAAATCCTCGCTGCAAGCAGCACTAGCATATATTCCATTAGAACTGGGAGCTCGTGCTTTTAAGATAAGCTATATTATAGGCTCAAAATATGCTTTTTTTTCCGGATCTCAAATTATAGCACCCCTTGTTGGTACCGGTAAAAGTATACTCGCTATTTTTATAAGTTTTGCTGTACGCGCAGTACTTATGTATTGTGCGTCGCATACTCTTATATTTTCTCTAGTATACCATATTCCAACATTTTGCGCATCCCTTTATCTAGCACGTCCTACAAGCTTTATTACCCGAGCTCTTGCTCTTTCATGTATAGCTTTTTTTAGTATACACCCAGTGGGTACACATGTCTCGTGGTATGCTTGTTTTTGGTTAATCCCGGTTATTACGAGCTTTTTTAGGTATAATTACTTTTTTGCTCATGCACTTGGAGCTACGTTTTTGGCACATGGTATAGGCACAAATATATTTTTATACACTCATGCTCTTAACCCACTTTTTTTTATAGAATTAGTGCCCTATGTGCTTATAGAACGTCTTTGTTTTGCAAGCGGTATGACGCTTGTGTATAAACTTGTTCAAAAAGTATATATATTAGCACCACAATTACTATCTGCTTACGCTGGTTCAGTACCCGGTGCTTCTTATGAAAAATATAGTAACTAGTAGTATATGGGTTATTATTAGTATGATAGGCTTAGGACTTGCCTATAAATTTAGTAAGACCTATTATTTTCAGCCTAATCATACTACTAGTTCTTGTACTTGTAATACTGAACAAAGTAAAAGTACCGCACGTATACAGCATTTGGCAATAATTATGGATGGAAACCGTCGATGGGCAAAAAAGCGTAACTTGATTCCTTGGCTCGGTCATAGTAAAGGTATTCCTGCGGTAAAAATAACGGTTGAATTTTGTATTGAGCAAAAAATACCGTACTTATCATTGTATGCTTTTTCGCTTGAAAATTTACATCGTTCTCGCCAGGAGCTGGATCATCTTTTTGCGCTTATGGCTGAAGAGACAGAAAAATTACATGATCAATTTATTAAAGAAAACATACGTGTGCGCTTTATTGGAAATCGTGCGCTTTTTCCTGCTCAATTGACAGAGAGTATTAACCGTCTTGAACAAGATACGCGTGAAAATACTCGTCTTATCATAAATATTATGTTTTGCTATGGTGGCCGCCAAGAGATAATAGATGGTATTAAAACAGCAGTACGCGCTATACAAGAAGGGATTATAACTCCTGAAAAATTAACAGCAGAAGTATTTAAGCACTATTTATGGACCGGAGATATACCTGACCCTGAATTAATTATACGTACTGGCGGTTGCCATCGATTAAGTAATTTTATGACCTATCAAAGTATTTATAGTGAACTTTATTTTACTTCTACCTATTGGCCAGATATACAAAAGAAAGAATTACTGCAAGCGCTGGATTATTATGCTTCTTGTCAGCGAAATTTCGGGTCATGAGTGGTATAACTATACTTGGTGAAGGGGCCTGGGGAACAGCAATAGCAACAGTACTTGCATATAATGGGCATAGAGTAAAATTATGGTGTTATTCACACCAACACGCTGAAGCTATCTCAACAACCGGCTATAATACACGGTATTTACCAGAAATTAAACTAAGCCCTTTAATTATTCCAACTGCTGATCTTGCTGAAGCGCTCATTGGAGCAAGTTGGATTTTTGAGGCAATTCCTGTGCAATATTTACGTTCTATACTAGACCGTTGTGTGCCCTATTATTGTCCTACAGTCCCGTGGGTAGTGCTCAGTAAAGGCATTGAAAATGGTACCTATTTAGTACCTACTCAAATTATAGAACAGGTATTTACCACTGCTGCGCCGCCGTGTATCGTACTATCGGGACCAAGCTTTGCCCGTGATGTAGCGCGTGGTCAAACAACAGGCGTTATTATAGCATCACATAGTATAGAGTATGCTCAATGTTTACAGCAGCTCATAGAAAATTCTTATTTTCGTACGTTTATGCATGCTGACGTACAGGGTGTGCAACTGGCTGGCGCAGTAAAAAACGTTATTGCGCTTGGCATGGGTATATTGGAAGGAGCAGGCTATAGTGAAAGCACGCGTGCTTTTTTTCTTATGCGCGCCCTTGAAGAAATGCAATTACTACTTGCTGTATTTGGTGGACCATGTGCAACAGTATACAGCCTTGCAGGCTTAGGTGATCTTATGTTGACTGCTACCAGTAAGCAAAGCCGTAATACTATAGTTGGTAAACTGCTTGGTACCGGTATGCCGCTTGCACAGGTATTAGAACAAACAGGTGCAATTCCTGAAGGTGTTAATACTCTGGTATCACTTATACAGTATGCTTCTCAGCATGGTCTTACTATACCGTTATATAAAAGTATATATAATTTTATTTTTAATCAGGCACAAAGCACGGTCATTATAGAGCAGTTATCAGTTTAACACAGATTAGCCACTATACTGCCATTATTATCATCTATACATAATAAATTGTGACGTGAAGCTAAAGCTGCAGCTAAAAGACCAATCTTTTCAGGAAGAAGATTATACGCTAGCTCAGGCATTAACTTATTTTTTTGTAAATGCGAGCTCTTTATTTTAAAAAGTGCATTTATAAAGTGTTGTTGCCTGATACACTTAGATTTATGGACGGCTGCTAGTAGTGCTGCTTGATTTACCAGTGTTTTTAAATCTGAACAAGTCAGACCCTCTGTAATATGTGCTAGAAGAGATACGTTAATAGGGTCAATAGATTTTAATGTATTACTATATAGTTGTATAATGGCTTTTCTGCTTGATGTATTGGGAAGTGGTATATGTATATGCTGATCAAGACGACCTGTTCTTGTAAGTGCTCTATCAAGCATTTCCGGTTTATTGGTTGCTCCTATAACAAAGCAATTGGGATGTTGTATAAAGCCATCCATTTCGGTAAGCAATTGGCGAAGTGTATTTGCTTCTGAAGTGTTAGTTAGCGATGATGTACGACTTGCCCCTATGGCATCAATTTCATCGATAAAAATAATAGCAATGTTATAAGCACCTGAATTAACTGCATTATACGCTTGTTTAAAGAGATTTTGAATATTTCTTGGACCGGATCCTTGCCACACAGTAACTAATTCAGCGGCAGAACAGCTAAAAAAGGCAGCATTGGCTTCACCTGCTATAGCGCGAGCTATGTGTGTTTTTCCATTGCCAGGTTCGCCATACAGTAGGATTCCTTTTGGTAATGTAAGATTAAATTTTTTTGTATGACTATCGTAATTGCGAATAAGGTCTGTAATAGCATGTATTTCTTCAGGTAATGCACCAGCAATACTGGCAAAGGTTGTTGCGGTGCGCGCTGCTTGATTTTCAAAATGCAAATCAGTTGTGCTTTCCTGCATTTTCATATCTAATCTTTTAAAAAAATACATAGCACCTAATGTGCCGGCTAATTGTGCTAAAGCCTTAAAAACTTCTTTATCTTTTACATATACCCCTATAAGTGCTCCTCCTGCTAAAGTGCAATATATGCCTTTAGTAATACGAGGGTGCCTATATCTAAAGTAAGCACATTTTTTTAAAACGTTTGCTAAAAAGTGTGCTGATAGTCTACTCGATATTGATAAGCAGTTTCCAATTAGTAATATTACTATAAAGCTTATTTTCCGTATGTACATAGCAAAGCCTTTCTTTTATTTTTCATAGTAAAAATTATAATGCAAGTACTATAAAGTACAAGAAGTGTAGGCTGATTATTAAATTTTTAATACTAATTCTTGATTTTAAGGTATATAATTATAGATACTATTATTATAGGATAAAATTAATAATGTAAATGTAGGAGAAAAGTAATGAAAAAAATAACTTTTATGAGTATTATAAGCTTTTGTATGTACTTGTCTTTATGGGGTGGTTCTGAAGAGACTACTTTGCCTTTTATGCTTATTGCACTGCCAGAGCAAAAGCAAACAGCAACCTATGACATGCTAAAAAATTATACTGATCAATATACTCACGCTGCTTCTGGTTCTTATCAAGATGCTTTATATCAACAAGCTTTTATAGCTAAATTTGCTGAGCTTATGGAATTATCTAAAAAAATAGCACAGTTAAAAGCACAGCGTTTTACACAGAAATATCTATTACCAGTTATGGATCAATTAAATAGGCAATTTCAGGAATATTATACCACAGAACTTGATAAAGCAACTCAAGAACAAGCGGTAAATAAAAATGAATTATCTGCTCAAGATCTGATGGTAGATACTTCTACAACTAATCCTGTAACGCAGGATACAGAAGAAGTAGATTAACTGAGTATGTATAGAAAGAGTATAGTATTAAGTATACTAGTTGGTATCTGTATACATACGTATGGTATACATGCCCAGCTTGAAGTACAAACACAAGCAGCACGCAACATACTTACATTAGAGCTTATACGGCATGTAGCACATAGTAACAATATAGGATATGCTGCTCGCCTTCTTGATCGTGGCGCACAGATAAATGGTGACGATCCTGCCACAGGAATCACGCCATTAATGTCTGCACTTACTAATCGTTCAGTATCATACGCCATGATTCAATTTTTAAAGTCACGTGGGTCGCTTATTAACGCACGAGGTCATTTGGGACAATCGTCCTTTTTACTGGCAGCTGAATATAATCAATCACCTGCTATTATGCAGTTGCTTATTAATCCTCCTGGTTTTGATCTAGCAATTGCTGATGTAACGGTACATGATAACTTTAATAGAACCGGGCTGAACTTGCTTATAGCCAATGCTATATACAATCAACATAACCCACAGTGGCATCAAAATACATTACAAAGTATTTATATTGTACTGAATAAACTCATTAGTTTAATAGCAGTATCACCGAGCCAAGTAGAAGATGTACTTAATCGGGCAGGAGTATATCGTGAGCCACAAGGTCAGCTTGGTCCTACTACTACGCTTATGTGGCTTGCTCGACTTGGAAATGCGGATTTATTAAATCGTTTTAGATTGCTCTTACAGCCGCGTCCTCAGGGCATTCAGCTTAATGTTAACGCACTCGATATTCAAGGACGAACTGCGTATGATTGGGCACCCACTGAAGCAACACGTCGTATTTTGTTAAGTTGGGGTGTTAAACCTAGTACTGCGTTGCAGCGTAATCGCTTACAAGTACCATTGCCCATTAGAACACAAGGGTATGAATTAGGACCAACGTCTCATTTTGAAATCCCAATAATTCCTACGCTGCAGGGGTTGTAATAAGCTGTAAAGTGACAGGACGTTGAAGATATACTAAAGCTCCGGGATACGGTTTTTGTTCAATAATTCTACAGGTGGTACATGATGTATACTCTTTTTCACAATTACGATGCCGGACTACTACTTTAACACAAGATGGAACACTAGCTAGCGCTTCAGCAAGTGTATGGCCTTTATACTGAGGTACGATAACTGGCGAGTGATTGGACGCAGAAAAATAGGCAAGTATTGTGTTTTCTTCGCTACTATCTATAGGCGTACCAGGCAAAGGATACTGAGCAATACATTCTCCTATAGGATATATTGTGGTAAGGTTATAGGCTTTTATACGTAGTCCGAGAGCTTTAGCACGTGTTCGCACTTCAGATTCTGTTAAACCTCTATATGATGGCAGAATGCGTTTTGGTGGATTTTTGGCAATAACTAAAAATACTGGTTGTTGTGGCTTAATAAGCGTATTGGGTTCTGGTACTTGTGATAAAATACTTCCTTCAGGTAGTGTTTTATCTTCTTGTTCAGCGAGTATACGAGCATTTAAATTAGTACTTGAAAGTATTTTAAGTGCTGTAGTAAGAGAAGCCCCAATAACTGTAGGAGTTGGTATTTTATCAACTGCAAAAAACATATTAAGCACTTGATATCCAGCGAAAAAACATACGAAGGGAAGAAGAAATAAGAAATTTTTGCTATCCATATGCATTGTGCTGCTGCCATAAGGGAGTTAATAAGCCGGATTCTGTCATTTTATCATATGATAAACGCGCAATCATTTATCTAAGCGACATACCCACATGTTTAAATCGGAACGAAAAACCGTACATGCCTATTTTGTCTTGCTCCAGGTAGGGTTTTCCCTCTTACTCTATTACTAGAGCAATGCGGGTGCTCTTACCACCCGTTTTCACCCTTGCTTAATATAAGCGGTTTTTTTTCTGTGGCACTTTCCATAAGCTTACGCTTCCCTGAATTTCTCAGGTACCTTTTTCGTTAGGAGTCCGGACTTTCCTCTTGAGTTTTTACTCAAGCGATTGCGTTTCCTCCCTTATGGCAACCATTTTACATATACAGATAACAGTACTAAGTTAACACAAAGTGCTGAAAATGTCCATGATTCATTACTATATACTTGAGGGATCATGCCTTTAAACACTAATACATGCAGCAATATATAAGCACTACTATATAAAATATATACAAATAGAGGATGCAATGTAAACAGTGAGTGCATAATGTAAGCACTGCCATATATACCTGCGGCCACGAGCAGTGCAACAACAGGGCTTCTACCAATTACCGTTGCTTCTGCAATTAACAAAAACGCAAGAAAGAAAAGAGTACGTGCACGAGGATACATAAAACTTGCCGTGCAATATATGCCGAGAATAAGATACAAAAACGGACGCTCTAAAAGGCCCAAGACACAAATATCAATAATAAAAGCGCCTAATGCTTTTAAATACATAGTCTACCTATACTACGTAACTTATCTTTGCTTGTTTAATTATAGCATATGTATATATGCTTTTTAAGCAAGTCTATACGCCAGTGTTTTAGCTTATAAGTAGCGTTTTTCTGCATTGAAAGTAAGCACGAGTTCTTTCTGACAGTAACGGTTCAACCAATAAGAAGTAATACTTGTTGCCATGATAATGTGTCTTTTAAATTATTACTAAACTCATTATTTATAATATTCCATATTCTTATAGTGTTATCATGAGAACCGCTTACTAATTGACTACCATCAAGTGACCATGAAACTGAGTAAATAGGACGAGTATGACCAGTTAACGTATGTATACAAGTACCGCTTTGTGTATCCCATACTCTTATAATAGTATCCCAAGCACCACTTGCTATCATGCTACCGTCAGGGGACCATGAAACTGATTCAACCCAATGAATGTGACCAATTAAGCTATGTATACAGGTACCGTTAGTTGAATCCCATAGTTTTACAGTCTTGTCATGAGAACTACTTGCAATATATTTACCATTGGGGGACCATGAGACGGAGGTAACACTATCAGTATGACCAGTTAAGGTATGGGCACAAATACCAGTAGTGATATCCCATATTTTTACTGTTCCATCAACAGAGCCAGTTACTATTGTGCTGCTATCGGGTGACCATGAGACTGAGGTAACCAAACCAGTATGACCAGTTAACGTATATATACAAGTACCAGTACAAGCATTCCATATGTTTATAGTATGATCATAAGAACCGCTTGCTATCATGCTACCATCAGATGACCAAGAGACTATATTAACTCCGCGAGAATCTGCAAAAGTTTGTATACAAGTACCCGTGCTCGCATCCCATATTTTTATAGTTTTATCATTAGAACTACTTGCTATATGCTTACCATCAGGTGACCATGCAATCGAAATAACATTATCAGTATGACCCTGTACACTATGTATACAGGTATCGGTAAGAGCATCATATATTTTTATAGTATTATTAAAATTACTGGCTATATACTTGCCGTCAAGCGATCGTGCTACTAAAACAGCATTATTTGCATTACTAGTTAACGTTTGTGCTGTATTTATAATAACGTCAGTACCATTGCTACAAAGTATATTGAGTAGTGTACTATTACGTATCATGTAATGTACAAGTAGTCGTTGTATAGTATTAGGTAATGTACTTATTACGGTATACTCATCTTGATACTGTGGTGATTGAAGTAACTTATCACCAAGAGCTTGAGTAGCGAGTTCAATAAAGCTAATAACTTGCTCATCACTTTGAATATTAAGATAGCTTGCTGTTATAATTAAATCACATAGTGTCGGTATAGTACATGCTACAAGATACTCCTTTATTTGCTGTGGTGCTGTGTATTTAATCCAATAGGAAGATAACCCTACAATTTCTGGCATCTTCTGCTGCAACATGGGTAATGTACTATTGCTTGCGTTTAAAGCATTAGTAATAGAGATATAGGGTAGTAGGGCAATAACCTGCTTCTGAGTTAATAACGGCAGAGGTATTTCTTCAAGCTGGCTCTCGTTCTGCTGTATATCTTGAGTATCTTGTATAAGATTTCTTATGCTTGCTGAAGCTTGTATAAGCATTTTATCTTGTTCAGATGTAAGCTGTACCTGTTGATTATTAGTAAGCAATAAACGTAATTGGTTTTGCTTGTTGCCAATGCCAATGTGTTGTTGATAGTGCTTAAGACCTAATAACAGTATCGGCAAAGCACTTTTACGTGTATTAGTTATCCTAAGATGCTGGATAATAGTGCTACTAAGATCATGAGGAAGAGAAGTAAAAGTTGTTACGCAGGAGTTTGGATCATAGGTGATAAGCTCAGCTATTCTATTGATAACTATCTCTTTAAGTGATGGTATCTCCATAGCAGAAAGATGCCCTGATAACATAAGAAAAATACTTCCTGCTGTAATAACCTTCTGTAGCATAACAATATTCCTAATTAATCTAAGTACTATTTAATATGTTATATGCTAGCTATCTCGCATATTTAGATTTTTAGCAACCTTTAAAGTAAGTACGAGTTCTTTCTGACAGTAATGGTTCAATTAACTGCTTAATCTGCTCATCTAAACTCTTATAGTATTGTAGCGCTCTTATATCTTGAATTAAATCGGCATCTTGATTAGTTCTATAAGCATGAATAATACATATAAGTAATAATGCTTGCTTCCAGGATAACGTATTTTGTAAATAATTACTGAGCTCATTATTTATAATATTCCATAGTTTAATTTTGCCCTTAGTACAACAGCTTATTACTTGGCTGCCATCATTCAACCATGAGACCGAATTAATCCAACCAGTATGACCAATTAAACTTAAACTATGTATACAGGTACCGGTAGCAACATCCCATACTCTTACTGTAGAATCAGTAGAACCGCTCGCTATATATTTACTATTAGGTGACCATGAGAGTGAGTTAACCCAACCAGCATGATCAGTTAAACTATGTATACAGGTACCAGTAGCGGCATGCCATACCTTTACTGTATTATCAATAGAACCACTTGCTATATACTTACCATCAGGTGACCATGAAACAGATTTAATACTACGAGTATGACCTTTTAACGTATGTAGGCAAGTACCAGTACTCACATCCCATACCATTATAGTCTTATTAAAAGAACCAACTGTTATCATATTACCATCAGGAGACCATGACACTGAATAAATAGAGCCAGTATGAGTATTACCTTTTAAGGTATGGATACAGGTACCGGTAGTGATATCCCATACTTTTACTGTTCCATCATTAGAACCACTGGCTATATACTTACCGTCAGGTGACCATGAGACTGAGTTAACAACAAAAGTATGACCCTCTAAGGTACGTATACAGGTATCGGTAGTGGCATCCCATACATATATTATTCCATCGGAAGAAAAGCAACTTGCTATGTATCTACCATCAGGAGACCATGAGACTGACTTAATAGAATTACTATCACCCTTGAGCGTATGGATACAGGTACTGGTAAGAGCATCGCATACTTTTATAGTATTATTATCATTAAAATTACTTGCTATATAATAACATCTTCCGTTAGGTGCTCGTGATACTACTAAATCATGATTATTTGCATTAATAGCTAATGTTTGTACAGTATTAGTGATAACATCAGTATTATTACCACAAAGAGTATAACGTATTACACTGTTATCTATAAGATACAGTACGAGCATATGCTGTAGAGCATGAGGCAACGTACTTATTGCGTTGTATTGCTCTTGATAATGAGGTGCTTGAAGTAATTTATCACCAAGAGCTTGAGTAGCTAGTTCAATAAAGCTAGTAACCTGTTGGTTACTTTGAATATCAAGATAGCTTGCTGTTATAATTAAATCACATAGTGTCGGTATAGTACATGCTACAAGATACTCCTTTATTTGCTGTGGTGCTGTATGTTTAATCCAATAGGAAGATAACCCTATAATTTCTGGCATCGCCTGCTGCAACATGGGTAATGTACTATTGCTTGCGTTTAGAGCACTAGAAAGAGAAATATAGGGTAGTAGAGCAATAACCTGATCCTGAGTTAATAGTGGTAGCGGTATTTCTTCAGCTTGTACTGCAGTATTTTGTAAGTCTTGAGTGTCTTGTATAAGATTTTGTATAGTTGCTGAAGCTTGTATAAGCTGCTTGCTTTGCTCTGTGTCAAGCTGTACCTGTTGATTATTAAAAAGCAGCAAAGATAAGTGGTTTTGTTTTTTGTTACTCTGTTGTTGTTGATAATGCTTATAGCTTAATAAAAGTATCGGTAAAGCACTTTTAGATTTGTTGGTTAGATTAAGACGCTGAATAATAGCGCTACTACGATCATGAGGCAGCGTAGTAAACGTAGTTATGCAGGAGCTTGGATCATAGGTAATAAACTCAGCTACTCTATTGGTAACTATCTCTGTAAGTGATGGTACCTGCATGGCAGAGAGATACCCTGATAACATAAAAAAAATACTTCCTGCTGTAATAATTTGCTGTAGCATATTAATACCTTGTATAGTGACTATATTAAGAGCTATTCTTTTCGTAATCTTTTATCTCTGTGTACGATATCTTCATGTAGATCTGCATCTATAGCATTATGCATATCTTTAGATAGTAATGGTTCAACTAACTGCTTAATGCGTTGGTCTAAGCTATTGTAGCAGTGTAACGCTCTGGTATCTTGAGCAAAATTGACATCATGCTGATTAACAATACGTACTAATAATAATGCTTGCTCCCATGATAAGATGCTTTGTAAATAACTATTACGTTCTTTGTTGACTATATTCCATAGCTTTGCTATTCGTGGACTGTTATGGGGCTTAGATTTACTTGCTATCATACTACCATTATCTAACCAGGAGACTGATTCAACCCAATTATCATGACCTTCTAGTGTATATATACAGGTACCAGTACTGGCATTCCATATTTTTACCACATTATGAGAACCACCTGCTATATATTTACTATCAGGTGACCATGAAACTGACGTAACTTTCAGAGCATAATCACTTAAAGTATATATACAGGTACCGGTGTTAGCATCCCATACTCTTACAGTATTATCTCTAGAACAGCTTGCTATATGCTTGCCATTAGGTGACCATGAAATTGATTCAACCCAACCAATATGACCCTCTAAAATATGTATATAAGCACCATTTTGCGCATCCCATACTCTTACAGTATTATCTCTAGAACCACTTGCTATATACTTACCATCAGGTGACCATAATACTGAACTAATCAAGCCAGTATGACCCCCTAAAGTATGTATACAAGTACCAGTAGCGGTATTCCATACTCTTACAGTATTATCTCTAGAACCACTTGCTATCATACTATCATCAGGTGACCATGATAGTGGGTCAACACTATTTAAGGTAAGTGTACAGATACCAGTAATGGTATCCCATATTCTTATTGTGTTATCACGAGAACCACTTGCTATATACTTATCCTTAGGTGACCATGTAACTGATCTAACATTGTGAGTATGACCTGTTAACGTATGTATACAAGTACCGGTGCTAGTATCCCATACTTTTACTATATTACCACTATCATATGCTATACGCTTACCATCGGGTGACCATGAGAACGATAAAATAACTATAGTACCAATACCGTCGTATTTATGAGCGGTCATAGTATGTATACAATTACCAGTAGTGACATCCCATATATTTATAGTATTATCTAAAGAATCATTTGCTATATGCTTACCATCAGGTGACCATAAGAGAAATCCAATTTCAAAGGTATGACCAATTAAAGTACGTATACAAGTTCCGGTAGCAGCATCCAATATTTTTATAGTATCGCCATCTATCTTAGCTGCATATTTACCATCAGATGACCATGGAGTCAAGGTTATCCCATAACAATGCGCTGTTTGCACTGTGTTAATAATAGTATTAGTACTATTACCACAGAGAGCATAATATACTGCGCTATTGTTAATAAGATAACGTACAAGCGTATCCAGTGCATTATTAGGTAACGTATTCACTATTGCATACTCATCTTGATATTCTGGTGTTTGTAATAGTTTATTACCAAGAACTTGAGTAGCAAGTTCAATAAAGCTAATATTTGGTTGATCGTTGTGAATATCAAGATAGCTAGCTGCAATAATTAAATCACACAGTGTCGGTATAGTATATGCAGTAAGATACTCTTTTATTTGCTGTGGTGCTGTATGTTTAATCCAATAGGAAGATAACCCTACAATTTCTGGCATCTCTTGTTGTAGCATTGGTAATGTACTATTACTTGCGTTTAAAGCATTAATAACAGAAATATAGGGAAGTAAATTGGTAACTTGTTCTTGAGTTAATAATGGCAGCGGTATCTCTTCAGCGTGATCTTCAAGATCTTGTATTAGATTTTGTATAGGTGCTGAAGCTTGTATAAGCTGCTCGCTTTGCTTTTTATCAAGCGATACCTGCTGATTATTAGAAAGCAGCAAAGACAATTGGTTTTGTTTTTTGTTACTCTGTTGTTGTTGGTAATGCTTATAGCTTAATAGAAGTATTGGTAAGGCGCTCTTAGATTTATTAATTAGATTAAGACGCTGAATAATAACTTTACTAAGCTCATGAGGCAGCGTAGTAAACGTGGTTACGCAAGAACTTGGATCCTGAATACTAAAATTAGCTATTTTATTGGTAACTATCTCTTTAAGTGATGCTACCTGCATAGCAGAGAGATACCCTAATAACGTAAGAAAAACACTTACTACTGCAATAACCTGCTGCAACATAACAATACCTTAAAATTAACGGTAGATAATATATAAATAAACTACTTATTTTTATTTTTAATAGTTAAATAAGAATTTTGAATTTTTTCCATTTTTTTAACAATGACGCGTTTTAGTAATGGATCAACTAACTGCTTAACCTTTTGATCTAAAGTATTGTAGCATGGCAATGTTAATATATTAAAAATAAATTCAGTATCCTGATTAGTTTTATAAGCATTAATAATACGTATTAATAATAACGCTTGTTCCCAAGATAATGTACTTTGTAAGTAATTAATAAGTTTATTATCTATCCTATTCCATACTTTTATTTTTCCATTATTAGAGCAGGTTACTAATTGATTATCATTAGAATACCATGAAACTGAGTTAAAAGAGTCAGCATAATCCCTCAAGCAGTGTAGCTGAGCTTCAGTAGTAACATCCCATACTTTTACAGTATGCTCACTACTACTTACTATATGCTTGCTATTAAGTAACCATGAGACTGATGGTATAACATAATCAATATCATCATCCTTTAAGATATGTATACAATTACCAGTATCGGTATCCCATATATTTATAGTATTACCTAGAGAACCACTTGTTATACTTGCTATCATGCTACCATCAGGTGACCATGCGATTGAATTAATTGAATAGATTGAACCAGTATTATTGCTAGTTAAAGTACGAATACAAATACCATTCGTGATATCCCATATTTTTACAGTTTTATCGTTAGAACAGCTTGCTAGATACTTACTGTCAGGTGACCAGGTAACTGAATTAACTATACTGGTATGACTATCTAAAATATATATAGAGCTACTAGTAACGGTATTCCATACTCTTACTGTCTTATCATCAGAACCACTTGCTATATACTTGCCGTCAGGTGACCATGATACTGAGTGAATTTTACCAGTATGACCTTTTAGAGTGTATATACAATTGCCAATACTAGCATCCCATACTCTTATAGTATTATCATATGAACCACTTGCTATATATTTACTATCAGGTGACCATGAAATTGATGTAACCTTATCACTATGACCTTCTAAAGTATGCATATAATCACCAGTATTGGCATCCCATGTTTTTACCGTGCTATCTTTAAAACTATTTGCTATATACTTACGATCTGGTGACCATAGGGTAGAACCAGTATTGCTTACATAATTAGGTAATATTAATAGTATAGTATCCTCATCTGATTTATCGCGGCAAAGTACCTTTAGTATTGGGCTGTTATGTATAAGGCACTGTACGAGCATAGGCTGTATAGCTGGAGGTAATGTATTTATTACACTATATTGCTCTTGATACTGTGGTAATTGTATGAGCTTATCAGCAACAGCTTGAGTAGCTAGTTGAATAAAGCTAATAGCCCGTTGTGCGCTTTGAATATCAAGATAACTGGCTGTAATAAGTAAGTCACACAATGCTGGTATAGTACATGCAGTAAGATATTCTTTTATGTGCTGTGGTGCTGCGTATTTAACCCAATAATAAGATAACCCTGTAACTTCTGGTATATTTTGTTGTACTAATGGTAATGTATTATCGCTTGTGTTTAATGCATTAATAATAGAGATATATGGTAATAGAGCGTTAACCTGATTATTAGTTAATAATGGCAGCGGTATCTCTTCAGCTTGTACTGTATTACTTTGTATACCTTCAATATCTTGCATAAGATTTTGTATACTTGATGAAGCTTGTATAAGCTGGTTACTTTGCTCAAGCGTAAGCTGCGCTTGGTGATTATTAGAAAGTAGTAAGCATAGTTGGTAGCATTTATTGAAAGGTTGGTGTTGCTGCTGGTAATACTTAAAGCCTAATAAAAGTATAGGTAAAGCACTCTTATATTTATTAGTTGCTATAAGATGCTGTATAATAGCACTACTGAATTCATGAGGGAGGTGCTCGACGGACAGCGCATTCGCGGAAAGCCGTTCTCCGAGCTCCACCTCCATCTCCGCTGCTACAAAGAACGTCCCGACGTGCGCTGCGTGTGCACGCGCACCCGCCCACGGCGACGGGATTCGCGGTCGCTCGGGCCTCGCGCTCACGACGCCGGTGATCGCCGAAGCGGTCGTGTCGCTCGGACCGGGGGCGCCGATCGTTGCCGTACGCGCGGCCCGGCTCGCCGGCCTCCGAGGACGGCCTCGCGTCCGCGCTCGTCGACGCCGACGCGGCGCTGCTCGCGAATCACGGCGTGCTTACCGTCGGCACCGACGTCGAGCAGGCGTATCTGCGGATGGAGCTCGTCGAGCATCTCGCGAAGGTCACGCTCGCGGCGCGGACGATCGGCCGCGTGAACGCGCTTCCCGATGCCGAAGTCGCGGCGCTCCTCGAGAAGCGCACGGCCGCCGGACTCGGCCCCGTTGCACGCGGAGCGAAGCCCGCTGCTGTCGCGCCGCCACAGGCACCGGCATCGACGAACGAACGCGTTCCTCTGGAGGCCGCGCCAGCTGCGGCGTCGCCGTCACTGGACCCTGCGACGCATCGAGCGCATCGTTCGCGAAGAGCTTGCCCGCGTCGTCGGTCGCGCTGGCTGAGATCCGCCAGACTGGTGTGACGATCCGTGCGCACGGGCCCCTCCCCCCGTGGAACCTCGCGCTCACGCGTTTTTTCGCAGTCGTGTGATGGCATGCACGCTGCACAAGGCGGCGTCGTCACGAGGGTCGTTTTCCGGTCAGGTCTTTGGGGAGGTTCGATGCGCATCCTGAGTCTCGTTGCCGCAGCGTCCGTCATGTCCGTTTCCGCGTTTGCCGCGGAAGCTCCGCGTCCGTCTCTCGCGGAAATTCGCGCTCTCGACGCGACGAACAGCGCGTTCGCGCGCCACGCCGGTGGCTCGCGACGGAAACCGTCGCTCGCCGCCGCGCTCCCGGTGCTCTCGAATTTCGGCGTCGCCGCGGTTCCCGGCTGGACGCTCACGCAGGTCGGCGACGTCGTGTTCATTCAGGACGACGGCACGCACGAGTGCGATGGGGATCTCTCGCAGGCGTGGTTCGACTCCTGTATGGCCGGCACCAACTCCGCGCTCGAGGCCTTCTACGCCGCGTACCCCGAGGCGAATCCCGGCTACGCGTCGTTCGATCTGGGATGGGACATCGGCGCGTTCTTCGCCTTCTACCAGCCGATTGCGAACAACGTCGACGGCATCGGCGCCCCGGTCGGCGGCAACGTGGCCTCGCTCAACGGCCTCATCTTCATGAACTCGGTCGATCTCTACTCCTCCTGACGGTCCGCGTGTACCGCGAGATGCTGTTCGACATGATCTGGGGCCAGGAGTTCGGCCACCGCTGGGGCTCGTTCGTGCAGTTCACCGACAAGGACGGCGAGCCGAGCGAAGACCTGCTCGGCCGCGACGACTCGCACTGGTCCTACTTCCTCGACAGCGACTGGTCGTGGATGGAAGGCAACGACTGGGAACGACGCCGGCAGCGGGAAGTTCACGACCGAGCTTCGACACGTTCATGCAGCCCGGCTACGGCTACTCGCAGCTCGACATGTACCTGATGGGCTTCATCCCGCCGTCGGGCGTTCGACGACTTCTTCTTCCTCCGCGATCCCAGCGCGCAACGGCGAAACCCGAGGATCCGCCGGCCGATCGATGATAGGCCAGCCGGACACCGTGAAGGCGTAAGAAGTGCTGGGTCGAGCATGTCCCAGATCATCGAAGCCGAAGGCGAGCGCTCGCCGACCTTCCGAGCACGGCGACGCGCCACTTCCAGGTCGCGAACCTCGTGATCCTGCGCGCGACCGACTCTGATGACGCCGCGCTCCAGGACGACATGGCCGACTACAACGAGTGGGCGCGCCACCCACTTCTCGCGCGACCCTTCGAACTCGTGTACGTCGAGACGACCATCGGTACTCCGTCGCCGAATGTCGCTCCTCCGTCCGCGCTCGAGCTTCCGCTCGGAGGCGAAGGAGGACGGCGCGGCCGTGACTCTGACGCTTCGGGCTCCACCGACCCCGAGGCGAGAAGCTCTCGTACGCGTGGATTTCGGCGACGGCACGGCGGACTACAAGTCCGGCGCGGTCGTGGAGCACGTCTTCAAAGCGGCGGGTGATCTCACGGTCACGCTCGTCGTCGTGGATGCGCGCGGCCAGTCCTCCAGCACGAGCAGCCCGATCACCATCGCCAAAGCGGACGGCGCAGCGGCGGCGGCGGACTCTTCGGTTGCAGCGTGAGCGGAACGCCGGTCGACTCGATCTCCGTCGGACTCGCTCGCGCTCCTCGGACTCGCCGGCGCGCTCGGCCTCGCGATGCGCCGCCGCGCGGTCAACTAATTCGATCCCCCAAGGACCTCCTCCCGGGTCCCGGCGAGGGCCGCGTCATCTCGACGCGGCCTTCGCTTTTTTCTTTCGGCGGTCGGCCTCCCGCTCACCCTGAGCTCGCCCCGCTCACCCTGAGCGAGCGAAGCGAGTCGAAGGGCGCGATGCGAACGTGTACTTGATTCGGCGGACATCGGAAATTCCCGAGGTCCCGATTCTCTTCGAGCGCGCGATTTCGGCTCTCGCCTACGCGATGTCCCGGCCGCGAGCGGGAGTGACGGGCGGAACAACAAACGGCGGCGGGTTGGGGAGGGGTGGTTCGGAAGCCGTCGCGACGCAGGACGTCACTCCACGCGCCTTCGGGACCCGGGCTTCCGAAGGTACAGTTACGAAGGCGACCGGTAAGACCTCCCGCGAACGCGGGACGCGCCCAGAACCCTTCCCTCTTCGCCCGCCGCTGTTCGCGCGTGCTCGACAGAGGATCGCTCGCGGCCGGGACATCGCGTAGGCGAGGGCCGAACTCTGCGACACTCGTCTCGCTTCCGAGCTCGATGAACGATGCGGAGATCCGTTTTTTCCGATGTGCGCCAATCAGGGACGCGTGTTCGCTTGGAGCCCTTCGACTCGCTTCGCTCGCTCAGGGTGAACGGGGCGCGGCCGGCAACGGACCTACGGAACGATTTCGACCCGGCGTTCCGGGCTTCGCCAGCTCGACATTCTCCGCGTCGGCGTCCACCGCATCGAGCGGAACGCACGCGGTGCCTTCGTCGAGAGCGCCCACCGCGTGGAACGCGATCTCGCCGCCGAGAGCTGTGTCGTCCGGCGGGCACTGTCCGACGCCCAGCTTGCGCGAGAGCTTCTTCGCTTCGTCCGGCCAGAGGCGCCCGGCCGCGAGCGCCGCGCGGATCTCCTCCGGCCCGGGATACGCGATGACGACCGTCTTTCCGAACGCGCCACCTTCGTCGCGGCGGCAGACCGGCCACGTTCCAACGGGGAGTGGCGCCGGCGCGGTCGCCTTCGCCCCAAACATCCGGAGCACGACCTTGTCGGCGACGAGCACCGAGACCCGTCCCGTCCCGGATTCGACGCGAACGCGCGTCGACCCCGGGCGGTAGATCCCCGCCGCG